>JBBRFK010000001.1:0-54541 GCA_038224435.1 Cytophagales bacterium
TCTCTTCCAAAGGGGAATAGGGTAACGAAGTAGCAAAAATCATATTTGGCCTAATGGACCAATCTTTATATTCACCACTTACATAATCTGCCAGATATCCTTTTTTCTCGTCCCAGAATACTTCTGAAAATGATTTTTTTACCAATCCTGACAAATCCTTGATTTCAGGATCATCGGTCAGTTCATGATAAAAACAAAGGGCATTGTACCACAGCGCATTGATTTCTACAGGGCAACCTATTCTCGGTGTGACTGGTCCGTCTGAACTGACAGCATCCATCCAAGTAAGAGCGACGCCTTCCTGACCTCCGTACATGAGACCGTTGCCAAGCATGTGGATGTTATATTCTGTACCTGATCGGTATCCATCAATGATACCTTTCATTTTTCCGAGGTATTTTTTCTTTACCGTTTTGCTGTCACCCGTAAACCTGATGTATTGCTGTAAAGACCAAAAGAACCACAAAGGAGCATCCATAGATGCCAGATTCCTCATGATGCCACTTCCCACATTTGGAAATAAGGGTCCATGAAGGTCTTCCACCATTGTATCCATGATATCGAGGAAGGTATCTTTGTCCCCCTGGGTCAAAACCAATCCCGGAGATGCGATGAATGTATCGCGACCCCACCAACCAAACCATGGATAGCCGGCAATGACATGTGTTTTTCCATCTCTTTTTTGGATAAACTGACCTGCAGAGTTTTTAAGGCAATTGACAAAATTATTTCTTGGAATCCTTCTTGCTAATTCTTTCTCAAAGGCTCTTTGCCTAGTACTTGGGTCAGCATCTGTAAGTCCCGCTGAAAAAATCACAGATTCTCCCTTTGTGATGTCGAATTCAAAATAACCTGGGACAAAAAGGTCTTCCTGATAGTCATAACCCCTTTCTCTTTCCATGATATATTCAATATTGAAATACCATTCAGGGTTGGAGACGAATTCATTTTTTTTGGAAAGCTGTAGATATAGCGGTGAATACTCAGGGTAAAGCTGGTATTTTACACCATCGGGAACCTTCTCAAATTCTTTGTTGATCCGGTCATTGACTGTGGAAAGGTTATGGTATCCACGAAAAGCCAAAAATGGGCTTATCCTTATTTTGGTCGGTGAATGGGCTTCAAGCAAGGTATATTTGATCATCACCCTATCCCTATTGGTATCCAAAATGAGTTCTTTTTGAAGCAATACGCCACCTACACGGTAGGTAAGTTTTGGAATAGGCTCGGTATCGAAATCCTCTAAATATTTATGACCTCTTGGAGAATAATTACCTGGAAACTTGCTTATCCCAAGATTGAAGCTTGCTCCTCTCTGTATGACTGTCTCATGAACTGTGGATAACATCACGTGAAGCTGTTCATCGATTTGGGGCTGAGGCACGACTAACAAACCATGATATTTTCTTGTATTGCAACCAATAATGGTCGTACTGGTATAGCATCCGCCTCTATTGGTTCGGATTATTTCCCGGTCAAGTGAATAGTTAAGGTTAATTAATTGGGTTTTGTCAAAGTGGATGTAACTCATTTGAGTAAAGTTTGAGATTTTTATAAAAATACTTTTTTTGCATGCTAAAGAAAAATTTATTGGGACAAAAATAAAGGTTATGTTTCCATAACCTTGAATTATTCTCGATTTAAGAGAGTGCTCCTTCTTTTTGCAGTTCCTCAAAGTTCCGGAGGGATTCCTCAAATTTGGCCATATACTGGTGAACAAATTTAAGATTTACTGGATTGACTTTGGGAAATCTTGGTGCAGATTTGAATAATGTAAACATTGCCTTCCAAATTTAATTTTAACCACTAATACAAAATATGTGCCATTTGGGTTCGTTGGAAATAGTAAAAAAATAAGAGCCCCCGTCCGGGACAGGGGTTTTGGGGTGGAAGACCGGGTTCGAACCGGCGACCTCTGGATCCACAAACCAGCGCTCTAACCTGCTGAGCTACAACCACCATTTTAATCTATTCTGATCTTTTATCAGATTGGACTGCAAAGGTAATATTTCGGCATTCCTAAAGCAATAACCTTTATCATATTTTTCTTGAAAATTTTAGACGTTCGCCTTTCTTTTCTTCATGAAAAACTCCGTTTGCGTAGGCCAAATGACCGGAAACTACTGTGTGTGTGACTTTTGATTTAAATGTATGCCCTTCAAATGGAGACCACCCACATTTTGAAAGAATATTGGATTTTTCGACTTTCGAAGTCAACAATCACCAAGTCGGCAAGATATCCAAGAGAAAACTAGTCTTTCTCTCCAATTATTAAAAGAATTCTAATCTCAGTTTCAAAATCTGACGGATCAATTCCCAATTTGAAAGGACATTCCTGCTATGAGAAAATTGTCTGCAAGGGTTATCTTGCCTTCATTCACTATATTTGTACCTGTGATTAAAATACTTTTCATGAAAGTTCTTTATGAGATAGGAAATTTGATCCAAGAAACACCGATTAATAACGCTGATTTTTCTAGAACTGAAAAGTTAAGACTGTTAAATTTCATTCCAGGTGCTTCTTTTCCTTTCAAACATACAAAACATGTCCGATAGCCTTCAAAGTTTCGAGAATTTTAAATTAAATAAACAGCTCATAGATGCCGTCAAGGAGGCAGGATACATAAAGCCGACACCTATTCAGGAAAAAGCTATTCCATTGGCTCTTGCAGGCCATGATGTTTTGGGCATTGCCCAGACAGGAACAGGCAAGACTGCTGCCTATGTCTTGCCGATTTTGATGAAAATTAAATACGCTCAGGGAATGCTTCCAAGAGCTTTGATAATGGCGCCAACAAGGGAATTGGTCATGCAGATCGAAGAAGCGGTGATTGTTTTTGGCAAAAATACCGACCTGAGATACGTTTCTCTCTACGGGGGCCTAGGTCCCAAAACCCAGATCGATAAACTTCAAAAAGGCGTGGATATCATTATTTCCACGCCGGGAAGATTTTTGGACCTTTACAGAAAAGGCGAAATCGTCACCAAAGAAATCAAAACAATGGTGCTGGATGAAGCGGACAAAATGCTTGACATGGGTTTTATGCCGCAGATCAGGTCGATTCTTGAAATCATTCCTACCAAGCGTCAAAATCTCCTTTTCTCAGCAACATTCGGCCAAAAAGTGGAGAAATTTTCCTATGAATTTTTGGAATTCCCCGAAAGGGTGGAGGTGTCTCCTCAGGCCACCACAGCCGAGACCATCCATCAGGTTAAATACCTGATTCCCAATATCAAAACCAAAACCAACCTTTTGATTCACATCCTAGAGAGCAGCGATGTGAAAAGGATCATGGTATTTACCAAATCGAAGAAAAATGCTGAATTGGTGTTTAGCTACCTGGACAAAAAGAAATTGGGTACGATTCGCGTCATCCATGCCAATAAGGGTCAGAACACCAGGATCAACTCCATGGAGGATTTCAAAGCCGGGGATGTCAGGATTTTGGTCGCTACCGACGTGGCCGCAAGAGGCCTTGACATCAGCATGGTCAGCCATGTGGTCAATTTCGATGTGCCGCTGATTTATGAAGATTATGTGCACCGCATCGGCCGGACCGGTAGGGCGGAAAATGAAGGTATCGCCATCACTTTTGTCAATCCTGCGGAAGAATATCACTTTGAAAAAATAGAAGAAATCATCCGAATGGAAGTGCCAACAGTGCAGATTCCGGTAGAAGTAGAGACGGTAGCAACACCTTTTGAAGAAAAACAGGCTTACGAAAGGGAAATCGATGGGCAGAAAAGGAAAATGAACCCAGATTTTAAGGGGGGCTTCCATGAGAAAAAGGCCATACCCAAAGCCAATCCCAACCAAGTCGAAAAGAAGCGTGGCAACAAAAACTCCAAAGCCAAGAGAAACAGAAATCAGATGAAAACGCAGGCGAAGTGGAAAAAATGAGGGGACACTTTCTTTCTTGTAAAGCTTCTCGAAAATGAAAAATCCTCCAAATTGAAGAAATTTGGAGGATTTTTTTTTATCTTTTTTAATCCCTCGGTGGATTGATCATAATGTGTGCCCTATGGGTTCCCGGATCCATGATCCAAGGCATGGCAGGGCCTGATGGCTTCAGCGGCAATCCTGTACTCGCTTCTGTGGCCCAGGGAATATACACCACGTATCTCAGGTAGGGATCTTTCACTTCTCCGGTTTCAGGATTGTAATCTGCTGCATCAGCACTTAGAACAAACAAAGTCGCCCCGTCTTTTGGCATGATCAGTTTGCCGGATTTGGCTTCTTCCTCGCGGATATCAAAAATCTCTTTTGCGGATTTCCCTTCTTTTTTCAGTTGTCTGCCTCTTTCCATAAATGGCTCCAAGGTATTGTGGTAACAGGAAGCATTGAATCCAGGACTATTTGGATCATCTGTCAGGCAGATCATTTCATTGGTTCCCTTTCTCAATATTGTATACTCCCCTTTTTCATCAAATCCCAGTACAGTGGCAGCTTCTCTTTTGTCCTCAGGGGCGGCCATCAATGCCGTTTTGATCTGGAGTTCTTTGGAAGGAATGGATTGGGCAAAGGCTGAAAGAGAAACAAGAAAAATAATAGATAAGAGGATTGGATTTTTCATGGCTGATTGGGTTTGTTTTCTTCTAAATTAATGATTTTTAAAACCTATCAAGGCTTTTTCATAAAAAATTCCTTTGCTTCGCGATCAAATTTTTCAATGGCATACCGCAACATGGTCCTTGGCATTGATTTATAACAGTCCAATAAAACCGGTATTCTACATCATATTCCCTATCTCCAACTTCCCGGAGCATCCATCCTACGGCTTTTTGGATCAGGTCATGGGGATGGTGAAGCAGGATTTCAGCGATTTTCAAGGTATCGGAAAAATCATTTTTCTTAATAAAATAAAAAGTACTCATCATAGCAATCCGTAGGTTCCATATTAATCCTAATTTTGCCAAATCATACAGAATGCAAAAAACACAATAAATTGTTGATATGGGTGCAAAAAAATAGAGAAATTATATACTAAAAATCTTTTTTTGGTGTTTAATCTATAAAAATAAGTATTCATACGTATTGAAAAACCAATGAAATTGACTTATTTTTGGATAAATTATTTAATTAAAAAGAAATGAATATTCACTGTACTTTTGGGATGTTTAAAATAATTCAATCTGTCAGTAATGAAGATGAACTTTTGGTGTTGTCACAGTGGGAAAGTTTAAAGAAATTGTTTGAAGCAAACAGGATTTTTTTGGTCAATAACAATGAGGCGGTATTCGGCGTATATCTTGGCAAAAAGGAATGTCTGGAGGCGATGAACGAAATGATCAAAAACATTGACTACAGGGATTGGGACCATTTGAAGCTGGAAAAAGATAACTATTACATAAAAAGCAACGCCTGATCAAAAATTGGCGGACCAATTGTCCGCCAATTTTTTTAAGGTATGTTGGATCAGATGGTCCATGATAGCGTGGGCATCTTTTGTAAATTCATGGGTGATTCTGTTTGCAATGATCGCATTGAGGCTCAAGACTTCATGGCCCAAAAGCCTTCCCATCGCATAGTATCCGGAAGTCTCCATTTCAAAATTTGTGAGTTTGAACCCATCAATGTCAATATTCCCTAATTTTTCTATGATATCGGGAATTGCAGGTTTGATTCGCACTTCCCTTCCTTGCGGACCAAAAAATCCCGGACAAGTTACTGTATTCCCTATCAAAAGTCCCTTTCCCAATACATCAAGCAATTTTTTTGAACCCTTTACGCAATAGGGAGTAAAAGAAAGCTCGAGGTCTTCCTGAATTTTTCTTCCTACCTTTTTTTCCAGATCTGTATACTCAGTATTGTAAAAAGCCATCAAAGTGTCAAGCCCGATGCCGTATTCCGAAGCAAGCATCGTTCCTGCCGGGATTTCTTTCCGCATACTGCCCGAAGTACCCACTCTGATGATATTGAGACTGGTATGGTTTTCCTTTGGGATACGGGTCCGTAAGTCCACATTGACCAACGCATCCAATTCGGTCATGAAGATCTCGATATTGTCGGTACCCATTCCGGTACTCATCACGGTCAGCCTCTTGCCTTTATAAAAACCGGTATGGGTAACAAACTCTCTCTTGGTTATCGAAAACTCGATTTCATCAAAATACCTGGAAACTTTAGAGACCCTTTCAGGATCGCCTACAGCTATTATAGTAGAAGCAACGTGTTCCGGCTTTAGGTTCAAATGGTAAATGCTGCCATCTGGATTGATGATCAGTTCGGTTTCCGGGATTCTTTTGTTCATAGAGAGGTGATTACACTTTTTCCTTGTCCTTTCTTCTGATCAAGCCTTTATAAGGATTGTATCCGTTGGTGTTTTTCTGATAATAACCTGTTCCATCGTATGGCCTTTTGTCCGGATTTTCTTTGCATTCTGTAGAGCAAGCGCCTTCCATCTCTATTCCACATTTTTCGCAGATCGGAAGGTGGGCATTGCATGAAGAATTGGCACAGTTGACCATGCGGTCGCATTCGATACCACATAAGTGGCACATAGATATAACTTTTGGGTTTATCTTATTGACATCCACAGCGATCCTGTTGTCAAAGACATAGCATTTACCCTCGAAATCCTCTCCTCCTGACTCAATACCATATTTGATGATGCCACCATGAAGTTGATACACATCCTGAAAGCCCTGTTCTAAAAGAAAAGCCGAAGCTTTTTCGCATTTGATCCCTCCTGTACAATAGGTCAAAACCTTTTTGCCTTTGAGGTGCTCAAGTTCTTTAACTTTTTCGGGAAAATCCCGGAAATTATCAATATCCAAGGTAATGGCACCTTTGAACTTCCCTAGCTCATGCTCATAATTGGATCGCACATCAAGGATCACGACATCTTCCTGATCTTTCAAGGCTTTGAATTCTTCAGGAGCCAAGTGTTTTCCGGTTTTTACATTGGGATCAAGATGGCGGAGTTTGCTGTGAACGATCTCAGGCTTGACGCGGACATGGATTTTTGCGAAAGCGTGCTTGTCAAAAGACTCGACCTTGAATTCTGTCTTTGCAAATCTTGGATCGGAATGGATATAGGCCATGTATTTTTCACAATTCTCTTTTTGGCCGGAAACTGTACCATTCAGCCCTTCAGGAGAAATGATGATCCGGCCACGGATATTATTTTCAATACAAAAAAGATGGTGCTCTTCTCGATATGCCTCACAGTCTTCGATGGTGGCATAGCAATAGTATAGTAGGATGCTGAAGTTTTGATTTTCCATAACTTGAGCCCTGTTTCGGCAGGGTGTTTTGGTTTTTAATATAAAATTTCAATAATTACTTCTTGATCGGAGCGGCTGGATTTCCAAACACGGTCTCGCCATCCTTGACATTGGAGATCACCACTGATCCTGCTCCGACTCGTGCGTTTTTGCCAACTGTGATACCTGAAACCAAAGTGACTCCTGATCCAATAAAAGCACCTTCTTTGATGGTTACACCCGAATTGACAATAGAACCTGCCCCTATCTGGACAAAATCCTCCAATACAGATTCGTGGTCTACGATGGCTCCTGTATGAAAAATACAATGGCTGCCGATTTTAGTGCCGGCTCCGATGTTGACTCTTCCATTGATGAAATTGCCATGACCGAGTACCGCATCCGTGGATACATAGGATGTTCCGTGGATGGCATTGATCGGCTGGGCTTTCCTTCTCTCGTTGAGCATTTTTACGAGAAATTGACGGTATTTATTGTCATCTACCGCGACAAAAGCCTCACATTTTTGTCCTATGAGTTTCAAGAAACCATCATCTTCAGGATTTCCCAAAACAGGCACAACATTGATTTCTGTGCCGTGGAGTTTTTCATCTTCATCCAAAAAGCCATACACGATGACTTTGTTGCTGTTGAAAATTTCTAATGCTGGATGGGCGATGCCTTTTGCGCCAAAAATGATTACCGGTTTTTCCATGTTTTTCCTATTCGGATCGCAAAAGTACGCAAATCGTAATTTAAACAAAAATCATTTCCTCTCAGGCTTGAGGAGGTTCTGCCCGATTTTGCAATCAAGGCACTTCTTCGGCTTGCAATAATCATGGTAAAGTCCGATCATACCCTGACTATCAAATGAGGTTTTCGCCTTCCAGAGATGTATTCCATATTTACGGATAATAAAGTTTTCCTCTGGGCTGATTTCCTGAAGTAAATCAAAGCACTTTTCTTTCCAGTCACTATCCTGAATGTACTGACCATAGGCATACCAAAGTGGGATAATAAAATTGATCGTAAGCAAGGATAAAGTGTTTGGACTGAGTTTTTTGGAAGATTTTTTCTGTGAACTTACGCCCACCTTTATATGGTAAAGCCAATATTCAGGGGTTTCGATATCGAAGACTTTTTTGAATTGGTCAAAATGCTCGTTGTGGTGGATGACGGATGAAAAAAGATTGGGATTTTTGTTGAAAACCTGAGTCAGCTGCGCAATTCTCAAAGGAGGAAAGTTCTGTGGCCTGACACCCATCATGATCCATTCATGGTGATGGATGGTTTTTTGGAGACGGTACTTTTTCTGATAAAAATCATACTCTTTTTGTAGAAAAAGACTGTATTCGTCCAATGCTTCTGATGGTATCAAGTCCGCTTGACCAAGAAGAATGGCTTCAATCACCTGTGGTTGATTGCCATGTTTTTGAAGGATTTTGTAGGGTACACTTTCGGCTAGTTTGAGCATTGTGGCAGCATTTGTTTTGAATCCAAAGCATTGGAAAAGCCACCGGTAGGCAGTTTCTTCCCAACTGTTGTTGGTGGATTCCAATATTTTGCCTAGCACTTGGGATTTATGCTCCAACCGCTCGATCAGGGTTTTTTCCAACATCGAAAATTGGATGATGGGAGGGATTTTTTCAAGTAGTTTGCCACACAAGATTTCGTCTCTGCTTGATGTCAGCCTTTCATAATTGCGGATGACATCGAGCAGGATTTTTCCTTTTAGCTCCAAAGTAGGGATTTTGGACCCGTCATTTCTGAGGATCGTTTTGTCTTCTTCCCATACCACATGAAGAATTACCGAATTGTATCTCTGATCTGCATTGTGGTCATGACTTTTCCAGTCTGAGGCCTTTCTGTGGACTTCTACATGGCCGAAAAGATCAAGTTTACCAAGTTTGACCTGTGCTTCCAAAAAATCCGGTCCTTCGTGAAAATTGTGGTAACCGATTTTTTTGACTTCAATGGACAGACCTTCTGTAGTCTGCAGGGAATTTTTGTCAAAATACTGGTATTTCCACACCGTCTGTAGAAAGTCTTCCTGAAAATTCATGGCTTCAAAATTGGGTTGAAAATGTTAGAAACAATTTCAGGATTATTCCCTTGATTAAAAAGCAGGAGGCTCTCAGGAAGCGTTTTTAGTCGACTATTGTTATTCGTGGGTCAAAATCATCGCTTCAAGCCTGTTGTAGCATTTGTCCGCCAACTTCAAAAAACCATCCTCGCCTGTGAATGGACGGGGGTCAATGGCTGCTGAAAAATAGATGTGGACTTTGCCCGGTCTGAGCAACATCGATCCACGCTTCATGATATGGTCTGCTCCGATCAAGGCCATGGGCATGATGGGCGTGCCGGTTTCCACCGCAATCCTGAATGCCCCTTTTTCGAATGGAAGCAAAGTTTGTCCGGTATCATTTCTTGTTCCTTCCGGCGCCACCACGATCGAAATCCCTCTGTGGAGAATCTGCATCAGTCTGTCAACGGAGGCTTTTCGGGAAGCAGTGTCTTTTCTGTCCACCCATATGGCTACTCTAGATACCACAAAACCAAAAACCGGAATTTTGGAAAGTTCCTTTTTGCCGATGGCGCGCACTTCCTGATGGATGGCCATTGGGATTATCGGCGCATCGATAAAGGATCGGTGGTTGAATATATAAATGTATGCCTGCTTGGGGTCAATGTGCTCTTTGCCGTGGATTTCATAACGGATACCTACCAAAAAAGACCAAATCCCTGCCCAAAGTCGGATAAAAACAAATGAAACCTTCCCGCCTCTTGGGCTGACCAATAGGGGAAAGACAATAAACAATCCAAAGAACAGCATCAATAGGATAAAAAGAACAGCTGTGTATAGGGAATAAATCCACCGGATGATTTTCATTTCTGCTGACGTTGTGTTATTTTTGGGCAATCTTAAATAAATTTACTCACTCTTTGCTTGCAAACAACCCCTGAAAGCGATTTCAGGGGTTTTGTTTTTTGTCGTTCTAAAAATTGGAATTGCTATATTTTTCAGTTCGTTAATTCTCCTTTTCCAAAAATACCTTACATTTGCAGTCCGTTCGGGTGAACGGGGTCTCTGCTACTGATTCTCAGAGACTTTTCATCAATTAAAAGCCTCAATCCCATGACCCTAGGATAGAGGAATGACAGGGTCAATCACACATTATGTCTAATCAAAAAGAGTTTAACTGGGATAATTTCTCCACCAAAGGTTTTGGTGATGGCTATTCCAAGCAACAAAAGGCTGACATGGAAGCCATGTATGCCGGAACTTTGAACACGATCACTGAAAAAGAAGTCATCAAGGGTACCGTAGTAGGTATCAATGACAAGGACGTGATCATCAACATCGGCTTCAAATCTGACGGTTTGGTGCCGGTATCGGAATTCCGTGACCTTCCCAATCTAAAGATCGGCGATCAGGTAGAATTGTACATCGAAGAGCAAGAAAATTCACTTGGCCAACTTGTCCTTTCAAGGAAAAAAGCCAGAATGGTACGTGCATGGACGGACATCGAAGATGCCCTTACCAATGACAGCGTGATCGAAGGTCTTGTAAAAAGAAGAACCAAAGGCGGTCTTATCGTGGATATCTACGGTGTGGAGGCTTTCTTGCCGGGTTCTCAGATCGACGTGAAGCCTATCAGGGATTTTGATATCTATGTAGGTAAGAAAATGGAAGTAAAAGTGGTTAAAATCAACCACACCAACGATAACGTAGTTGTTTCGCACAAAGTCTTGATCGAAAAAGACCTTGAGAAGCAAAAAGCTGAAATCCTCAACAACCTTGAGAAAGGTCAGGTATTGGAAGGAGTCATCAAGAACATGACCAACTTCGGTGTATTCATCGATTTGGGTGGTGTTGACGGCTTGCTTCACATCACAGATATCTCTTGGGGTAGAATCAACCATCCGGAAGAAGTGCTTAATCTTGACGACAAAGTTCAGGTGGTGGTACTTGACTTCGATGATGACAAGAAGAGAATTTCTTTGGGAATGAAGCAGTTGACTTCACATCCTTGGGATGCTTTGTCAGCAGAATTGGAAGTCGGTTCAAGAGTGAAAGGCAAGATTGTAAACGTCGCAGATTACGGTGCTTTCTTGGAGTTGGCTCCTGGAGTTGAAGGATTGATTCACGTGTCTGAAATGAGCTGGTCACAGCATTTAAGAAATCCTGCTGACTTTGTGAAAATCGGTAACGAAATCGAAGCAGTTATTTTGACTTTGGACAAAGACGAAAGAAAAATGTCCTTGGGCATCAAGCAATTGACTGAAGATCCTTGGACAAAAGGTGATATGTCAACCAAATATGCTGTGGCTACCAAACACAAAGGCGTGGTAAGAAACTTGACCAACTTCGGTTTGTTCCTAGAATTGGAAGAAGGAATCGATGGTTTGGTTCACGTATCTGACCTCTCTTGGACCAAAAAAATCAAGCATCCATCTGAATTTGTGAAAGTAGGAGACGAACTTGCTGTAGCTGTTTTGGAATTGGACGTTGACAACAGGAGATTGGCGCTTGGCCACAAGCAATTGGAAGAAAATCCTTGGGATACTTTCGAAACTGTATTCCCAATCGGATCGGTTCACAAGTGTACTGTGAATTCCAAAAATGACAAAGGCGCAGTTCTTGAGCTTCCTTACGGTCTTGAAGGTTTTGTAACCTCCAAAAACCTTGAAAAAGAAGACGGATCTACTGTAGAAGTCGGTGAATCTTTGGATTTCAAAGTAACCGAATTCTCTAAAGATGACAAGAGGATTGTACTTTCCCATTCTGCTACTTACAAGGAAGATGCTAAATCTGCCGGAACTTCAGCGGCTTCAACAGCGGCAAAGAAGGGCGGAAAGAAAAAAGCTGACGAACCTAAAGTTGAAGCTCCTGCTGCTGCAGAGAAATCAACTTTCGGTGACATCGATGCTTTGGCTGAGCTGAAGGAGAAGATGGAAGGCGGAAAAAAATAAAAATCAAGATCCAAAACGCAAGTCATGAGGTTGTTTCTCATGAAAATTGAAGATTGGAAATAAATACAAAAGAGTGTCTGCCGGAAGGTGGACACTTTTTTTTTGTTTCGACCAATCCAAAACCTGATCCCCGTGGGAAACAAACTGAATAATTGATAATATTTGTAAAAAATGAACTAATACCGAATTCATTTGTAGAGTTTTTTTTTAAATTGAACTATGAAACAAATCCGACTTTACTTACTAGTCATAGTAATATTTTGTTCCTGTGCCGAATCTGATAAAAAGGCTGGGAAAATTTCGGCTACTTATTCGTTTGAGATTATTGATTCCCTTGATTTAAAGATTTTGGGAAATCCTACGATAACAGATGTCAGCCCAAAAGCAGATCGATTTGCATTCTATGATTTTGTTGGAAGCGAATTTCTTATCACCGACAAGTCAGGAACTATCGTGAGCCGATTTTCAAAAAAAGAGGATACCCCTGATTCTTACGGATTCCTGATGGAATTTCCGGGCTTCGTAAATGAAAATCAACTCGCCCTAGCCGGAATGGAAGGGATATTTATCTATGATCTAGAAGGCAATATGATTAAAAAACTTACGCATCCCGAGTTTTTGGGAGGAGCAGGTTTTATGAGTTTTGCAGGCAAGGGAATCGAAACGGTTACCCTCGATGGAAAACGGTATTTGCTCAGTAAATCTGTCCGTACCCGGCAGTCATTCCCCGGAGAGCAAAAGTTTTATGACTCTTTTCGGGCTTTGGAACTTATTGATATTGAAGAAGAAGTATTTACAGAAATCGTCCCTTTTGAGAAGGGAAGTCAATTTTTGGATGGAAACGGCTACTTTGAAAGTGACTACGCTCCGGCGCTAGAGGCCGATGGAAACAAACTTTACATCGCTTTGGGCGGGGAGCAGCGATTGTATGTTTACGATCTGAGTCCTGACGGGGCAACTTTGGATACTGTTGTCATGCTTGATTTACCTGGTTTTGAAAAAATACCGATAACCCCACGGTCTGAATTCTCCGAAGGCACTGTTACGATTAAAGGCGGTACTCCGGCATTTCGAAATGTCCATATCCAGGATGGTAAAATTTTGGTACAGTACTATGGAGGAATACCGGAAGGGAAAAAGAAAGAATTGGAAGCGCTTTGGGAGTCTGGAAATGAAGAAGAATCAGAGTTGTTTTATCAAAAAATAAATAGCGAAGTCAAGCAGGGAGCTTTGGTTTTGGACCAAAAGAACTTGAAAATACTTGGCAACCTAGATTTCCCCCCAGGTGTATCCATCAGTGGTTTCGCCTCAGGAGGAGGATTTCTTTGGATGGAAAAGGCCCCAAATGAGGAAGAAGAAGAGGATTTCCTACGGATTTATAAAATTAGATTGACTGAAAAATGAGCAAGAAATACTTATTCTTAAGCTTTCTAATAGCCCTTTCATTCTCTTGTTCGGAGCAGAAACTGGATTCCTTGGAGGAGGAATTTTCCAACGAATGGGAGTTGGTGATTTTGGATTCGATTCAGGTGGATTATTTGGCTGATGTTCGAGATGGGATTTTCAATAATGGAATAGGTTTAATTAAGGACATCGGAAGCACCACGCTGATTAAGTTTGACTCCACTGGGAAAATTTTAGCAAAAAAGCAGTATCCCAAGGAAGGTCCCGGAACAGTTTTGTGGTTGGAGACTTTGGTGGATCATAAAGGTGAATTCTTTGGAACTACTTCATTTAACAATATCTATCATTTCGATGCCGATCTTAATTTAAAAGAAAGTTTGGAAATGCCTTTTTTGGGGGAAGCGAGGGGTGGTGCTTACAACAGAAGAAATGTTGCAGTTTGGAATGGAAAATTGCTGCTATGGTATCCAGGGAGCAATGGCATCAGTCCATATATTGACTATTTTTACAGAGACTACCCAATGTTGGAGCTATTTGATTTGAAAAAAAAATCTTCAAAAGCAGTAGTCATTGCTCCACCAACTTCAAAATATAGTACGGATGATTTTTTTAACCAACCCGACCTCAATTTCACAATAGAAAACGACAGTCTGTACCTCACTTTCTCCAATGAGTCTCTTTTGCATATTTATACTTTGGGAGATAGTATTATATGGCAAAGAAGTATCGATTTCAACCCTGTTGATTTCAAATTAACCCCAGGTCAAAAAACACCAGTGACCTATCAAGAATCAATGAAAATGAAGGAAGCTCAGATTCATGGGATTTATTCCGATTCGAACAACATCATTGTCTCCTATCATGGAGGAATTGATAGCGACACTTTTGTAAACAATAACTTAAAAGAAGGAGAAAATTTTTACCGCGACCCAGAATTCCAAAAAAACTATCTCAAAATCTATCGGCATGGATATGGTTGGTCAAACGAGGTGATAATTCCTTCTAAAATTAAAATCATACTCAATATTGAATCTGTCGATAAACCTTTCTATGCCCTCCGAAATGATGAATACATAGGCGAAGAGCAAGACTATATTACTTTCTATAAACTTCAATTAGTACAGAAATGAAAAACCAACTATTGATCCTCGGCTTTATATTACTTGCAGGATTTTCTTGCCAAAGCAAGGAGCCAAAACTCCCTGACACGCCGCTCTCAGAGCAAAACTTGAAATTTGAGATCTAAGATTCTCTGGTGGTGGATTATTTGGGGAATTTGAAAATGGACATTAGTCCTGATCAGAAGCATTTTTTATTGATTGATCAGAACACGGATAGCATTTTTGTCACAGATCCTATGGGAGCAATTTTAAACCGATATAAACGATCTGGCGAAGGACCGGAAGACTATAATGACACCCATTCCGGAATGGCTAAATTTATTTCCAATACCGAGTTTATCCTTCCTGCCACAAGGGGAATGTATCTTTACTCGCTTGCCGGCGATTTGAACCAAAAGTATTTAGTAGATTTCTATCCAGATTTTACTATCGTCTTCAGAAATTCAGACAACATCGCCTTACGTGGAAATAAAATCTACACCGACCTTTCAGGAAGGTACAGGGGTGAAGGATTCGAAGGAGTAGAATACCAACAGAAGGCCCGAAAAATTGAGGTTTTAGATTTACAAACTGGTGAGTTTAGCCCTGCACTTCCTTTTCCTAAAGCATCTCGATTTAGCTCTGAAACCGAAATCCATCCAGCCATAGCATACTATACCAACTTGGCCATTTTGGATGACACCCTTTTTGTAAGCTTTAGAAATGAAGCAAAGATTTACAGTTATTCCCTTTCAAATCTAGATTCGGCTTTCTCTTTTAAAGTGATTCCTTTTGAAAAATTCATTCTAGCTAAACCAACCGATCCTAATGATGACGCAGCTTTCAGAATGCGAGACCTTTTCGTAGGTACTGTCAATCGAGTGATACCTTTAGGCAACGGGGAGTTTATTGTGGATTT
Organism: Cytophagales bacterium; assembly: GCA_038224435.1. GTDB lineage: Bacteria > Bacteroidota > Bacteroidia > Cytophagales > Cyclobacteriaceae > Cognataquiflexum. Next base: position 15,604 of record JBBRFK010000001.1, read on the forward strand.
TCTTTCCGGTCTTTCTGATGAGGAAGTCGATCCGATTCTCAATGAAGCCGGAACAGATTTTTCTAAAATGATTGAAGAAGCAAATAAAATCAACACTGCGGGCAGAGTGGTTTTTGATGGAAAGGCTATAAGTCCGATAATCGAAAAGCCCGAAATCTTAGGTTCGCTGACCAAGTTCGTTTCGAGAGATGAAATTTGATTTGCTTTGAATTTTTCCGAAGTAGAAAACGACTATTCTGTCATCTACAAAACTCGGTTGGCAGAGAAATAGACTTTTGCCAATGATTGCAACTTACAGGGTTTTGACCATAACAATTCAAATCGTACGATGGCGAATTTAAGTTTTGCGGCTGAAAAATAGTTGAAAAATCTATAGGGTTTGATGAAACACCAAGCTTTAAAGGGACTTCATAAGAAAATAAAAAAGCATCCCCTGCAGGAGGATGCTTTTAATTTTGAGGTCGAGAGCGGATTCGAACCGCTGTACGAGGTTTTGCAGACCTCTGCCTAGCCACTCGGCCACTCGACCATTTTTTAAATCGGAATGCAAATGTAGCTATTCTTAGATTTATTTCAAACGTGGAATTCCTTATTTTTAGCTCTGAAAGGATTTCATTTTTTCAATCCTTTTTACAGATCACTTTTAAAATGTATCACAAACAAAAAAAGCTTCCCGTTCGGGAAGCTTTGGAGGTCGAGGATGGATTTGAACCACCGTATTAAGTCTTGCAGACTCTTGCCTGACACTCGGCCACTCGACCTTGTAAAAACTTTTGGTCTCTGCATTTCAAAATAGGGGACGTTTCTCAATCCCTTCTTGCCTGCAAAATCCATTTCAATAAAGCATTTTGGACCAGGGTATCCCTTTGGATAAAACACGTTTCCAATTTTGAGGTCGAGGATGGATTTGAACCACCGTATAAAGTCTTGCTGACTCTTTCCTGACACTCGGCCACTCGACCTTGTAAAAGCCTTTTCGGTTACAAAATTTTCAGACAAAAATCTTCATGTCTAAAAATCATAACTTTTATGAAAATAAGTAGGGAACGGTTTAACTGGGGTGACTAAAGCGTTCTATTTTGAGGTCGAGGGTGGATTTGAACCACCGTACAAAGTCTTGCTGACTCTGGCCTAACACTCGGCCACTCGACCTTTTGGTAAAACAAAGAAAATTAGAATCATTTATATAGACAAGTTTTTCTTCAATTATTTTAATTATTAACTATTTTCAAAGAATCTTGATTTCAACAATTGGATATATATATGCTAAGAGTTTTTTGGTCTCCTTTACATAAATGATATGAAACCAAATATTATTTATTTATAATGAATCTAAATTGACAGCACACATCATAAATAGGAATTAAATGATTGAAATACAAATACTTACAATAAAATAGTTTCTATTTTTGTTGTTTATTTAACTCTTCGATTCAAGTTTGAAAAGTAGAATTGCGATAGTACATTTGCAGTGTTTATCAAAAAACATGCATTAAACTGTTTAATAAGTAATAAATATGTCGATCAATCGCTCATTATTAAGTGTCCCTTTGAGATTTAGCCTCTTGATGTTGCTATTCTTCCAGTTGTCAGGGACACAAGTCTACGCGGTAAATCCGGATGTTTCCAGCAGTGAGGAGGCAATAGCAGCCGGGAAGACCGTCTTCAATGCAAACTGTAAAACTTGCCACAAGTTAGATACTAAGAACATTGGTCCTGCATTAAGAGGAGTTTCAGACCGTCATTCCATTGATTGGACTAAAAGGTTTATAAAAAATTCACAGGCATTGATTGCTGCCGGAGATCCTGAGGCATTGGCCATATCAGCCCAGTTCAATAATTTGGTCATGCCAGCCCATGAATTCCTTTCTGATGCTGATTTGATGAATCTGTTGTCTTATATAGAATATGGAGACAAAGTGGATCCGGCCGCCGCAGTAACAGCAGTTGATGGTACCCAGGCTGCTGCAGGAGGATCAGGGATTCCAAGTGAATATCTGACCATAATTTTGGGAGTTCTTGTATTGGTTCTCTTATTGATTTTGATTGTATTGGGTCTGATCATTTCGATATTGACTAAATATTTGAGCAGTCAGAAACTTGATGCTGTTGATGAAGAATTTATCAACCAAAAATTTGATTTTAAGAAAATTCTCAAATCTGATGCTTTTGTAATAATAATTACCACAATTGTTGTTGCTTTCACTGTTAAAACCGCTTTAGATGAGATACTAAGCATTGGTGTTCAGCAGGGTTACGGGCCAAAACAGCCTATTGCTTTTTCTCACCAGCTGCATGCCGGTCAATATGAAACCGAATGTCAATATTGCCATACAGGAGTTGAAATCGGCAAATCAGCAAATATTCCTTCTGCCAACATTTGTATGAACTGCCATACCCATATCCAGAATGTAGGTGGTAAGGAAGGGATTTCTCCTGAAATCGCAAAAATCTACGCCGCCGTAGACAATAACCAGCCAATCGAATGGGTAAGGATCCACAATCTTCCTGATCTTTCATATTTCAACCATGCACAGCACGTCGCTGTCGGTGGTATAGAATGTCAGACTTGCCATGGACAGATCCAAGAGATGGAAGTTGTTTATCAACACAGTTCACTTACTATGGGATGGTGTATTGATTGCCACAGGCAGACTGACATCAATTCCAAGGGAAATGAATATTACGATAAATTGGTACAGTTACACAGCAGTTCCAAAGAACCCCTCAAGGTGAAAGACATCGGAGGATTGGAATGTGCTAAGTGCCATTATTAATAAAAAAAACAATTCAGAACTTACTTTTCTTGAATATAAAATGACAGAAAATAAAAAGACCTATTGGAAAGGCTTAGAGCAATTAACAAATGATCCGGAATTCGTTAAAAATGCTGAGAGAGAATTTCCTGAATATTTACCGATCAACGGTGGAAATGAGGAAGGTTCCACAAGAAGGGATTTCCTTAAATTAATGGGATTCAGTTTGGCAGCCGCTTCTTTGGCTGCTTGCGAAGCACCAATTAGAAAGGCAATCCCATATGTCAACAAACCAGTTGATATCAATCCTTCAATTCCCAATTATTATGCATCCACTTTTTCTTCAGGTGGTGATTATGCTTCGATTGTTGTAAAAACAAGGGAGGGAAGACCTATCAAGATCGATGGAAATGAGCTTTCACCAATCAACAAAGGAGGAATCAGCGCTATAGTTGAAGCTTCGGTTCTTTCTTTGTATGACAAGCAAAGACTTGCAGGCCCACATATCAATGGGACAATATCTGATTGGGCGACGATTGATTCTGAGGTGAAAGCCAAATTGGCTGCTGCAGGACCGGTAAAAATCGTAACCAATACCGTGATTTCTCCCTCCACTGAAAAAGTCCTTGAGCAATTTGCTGCGGCTTTTGGAGGCGCTGAAGTCATCACCTACGATCCAATATCTAATTATGGGATAACCAAAGCTGCCGAAACCTCTTATGGTACAGCGATGCTTCCAACTTATAACTTCGAAAAAGCAGGCGTGATCGTGAGCTTTGGGGCGGACTTTTTAGGAACATGGATTTCTCCGATTGAATTTGCAAAACAATATGTTCAGGGAAGGAAGATTTCAAAAGAAAAGCCGGAAATGTCCCGTCATTTCCAGTTCGAATCCAACCTTTCTCTTACAGGCGCCAATGCTGATTATAGAACTCCGATAAAGCCCTCCCAAAGTGGGCTAGCGGTGTTGGCTTTGTATAATGCCCTTGCAAAACAAGCAGGAGCAGCTACCGTTCAGGGTGCTGCTGTCGAAATAGCAAATCTTGACAGAGCGGCGAAAGAGCTTTGGGCAAACAAAGGGAAATCCATTGTGGTGTCGGGTTCGAATGATCCAAATGTGCAAGTCATCATCAATGCCATCAATGATTTACTTGAAAATAATGGTGTCACTGTTGATTTCTCCAAACCATCTTATTCTAGAAAAGGAGATGATTCAAAAATGAATCAGTTCGTCGCAGAGTTGAAGGCAGGCAGGATTGGAGGAGTTGTTTTCTATAACTGTAATCCTGTCTATGACTTTGCAAAAGGCGCTGAAATAGCAGAAGGGATTGCCAAGGCAAAAGTATCAGTAGCTACCAATTCAACCATGGATGAAACGGCTTCATTGGTTCAGTATGTTGCACCTGACCACCATTACCTTGAATCTTGGAATGATTTCTATCCAAGAAAAGGAGAATATAGCTTGAGTCAGCCTGCAATTTCTCCATTGTTTAATTCGAGACAGGCTCAAGATACTTTTTTGGTCTGGGCAGGAGCAACTACCAATTATTACGATTTCTTACAACAAAACTGGAACACCACAATATTTGCAGCTCAAACTGAAACTTCCAATTTTCAGGAATTTTGGGACAGGTCTTTGTTCAACGGGGTGTATTCCATTCCATCTGTATCCGCACCTGTTACAAGTATCTCTGATGTAGCTTCAGCAGCCTCTGCAGTTGCAAAATCCTATAAACCGGATAATGCAAGTACAGAATTGGCTATGTACGTAAAAATCGGAATCGGAAACGGGACATTTGCCAACAACCCTTGGCTTCAGGAAATGTCTGATCCTATTTCTAAAGCTACTTGGGATAATTACCTAACTGTTTCCCAAAAATGGGCTAATGAAAATGGCCTTAGAATGAACGAAGGCGAGACCAAAAAGGCAAAACTTACCGTCGGGGCCAAATCGATAATGGTTCCAATATTAGTACAGCCGGGTCAGGCAGACGGAACTGTTGGATTGGCCTTGGGATATGGAAGGAATAAAGCTGGAAGAGTCGCTGACGGTGTCGGTGTCAATGCCTATGAATTGGCTGATAGCGATAAAGGTTTTACAAATTTTGATGTGATTGAAGGTGTTTCAATAGAAATCACCTCTGATAGTTATAAAATTGCGCAGACTCAAACCCATCAAACTTACATGGGCAGAGAGTTTGTGATTCAAGAGGCCACTCTTGGCGAATACAAAGAAGATGCTTTCGCAGGAAGGTATCAACCAAAGATTTATAAAGAAGGGGAGTTTGTAAAGCCATCTAAAATTTCACTTTGGAAAGGCCATCAATATAGCCAACACCACTGGGGATTGGCGATCGATATGAATTCTTGTATAGGTTGCGGTGCCTGTACCATTGCTTGTCAGGTTGAAAACAACGTGTCTGTTGTCGGTAAGCAGGAAGTATTAAACAGAAGGGAAATGGCCTGGATAAGAATTGACAGGTACTACAGCTCACCGGTGGAAGCAACATCAAATAAGGAATTGGAAATTGCAGCCGATAATCCGGAGGTTACTTTCCAGCCGATGATGTGTCAGCATTGTAATAATGCACCTTGCGAAACGGTTTGTCCGGTAGCAGCAACCACACACTCTTCTGAAGGGCTTAACCAAATGACATACAACAGGTGTATTGGAACAAGGTACTGTGCCAATAACTGCCCATATAAAGTAAGAAGATTCAATTGGTTCAAATACCATGACAATAAGGACTTTGCTGCTGTGAACGTTGCACAAAATGATGACATGGGCAAGATGGTTTTGAATCCTGATGTAACGGTAAGGGCAAGAGGCGTTATTGAAAAATGCTCTATGTGCGTACAAAGAATTCAGGGAGGCAAATTGACAGCTAAAAGAGAAGGCAGGAAAATAAAAGACGGTGAAATCAACGTAGCCTGTGCTTCGGCCTGCCCAACTACTGCAATTGTATTTGGAGACATGAACGATACCAACAGTAAAATCACCCAATTGCTCAAAATTAAAGAGGACACTATCTCTGCTGTGAAGGAAGTCAATGAAGAAAGAGCGTATCACGTTTTGGAAGAGATCAATGTCAGCCCTAACGTGTGGTATTTTACCAAAATCAGAAATAAGGATAAATCAGAAGCGTAAAAAATAATTTTATAAGATATGCATGTTACTACATCCGTACGCGAGCCGCTGATTACAGGCGGTAAAACTCTGAAAGACGTCACCCATGATATATCAAGGCAGGTAGAAGCAAGGCCCAGTTTGGGTTGGCTATTGGCCTTTTTATTTTCTGTAGGGGTGTTGTTATTAGGATCCATAGCTTTGGCAGCGACTCTTTGGGAAGGTATCGGAATGTGGGGACTCAATAAAACCGTCGGATGGGCCTGGGATATCACCAACTTCGTATGGTGGGTCGGCATCGGTCACGCGGGCACATTGATCTCTGCGGTACTTTTATTGTTCAGACAAAAATGGAGAATGGCCATCAACAGGGCAGCGGAAGCCATGACGATTTTTGCTGTAATCTGTGCAGCAATGTTTCCTGTAATTCACATGGGTAGACCTTGGTTAGGCGCTTATTGGGCTTTGCCTCTTCCAAATACATTTGGATCACTTTGGGTAAACTTCAACTCACCACTACTTTGGGATGTTTTTGCCATTTCCACTTATTTCGCTGTTTCATTGGTGTTTTGGTATATCGGTTTGATTCCTGACTTTGCTACAATCAGAGACAGAGCAACCGGAATCAGAAGGAGCATTTATGGCGCTTTGTCTTTTGGATGGGATGGCGCAGCAAAAACTTGGAGCAGGTATGAATCAGTAGCTTTGATTTTGGCGGGTTTGGCCACTCCATTGGTACTTTCTGTACACACGATTGTATCTTTTGACTTTGCCACATCAGTTATTCCAGGTTGGCATACGACCATTTTCCCTCCTTACTTTGTTGCGGGTGCTATTTTCTCGGGCTTTGCGATGGTATTGACTTTGATGATCGTGACGAGGAAAGTATTTCAATTGGAAGACTATATAACGATAGGTCATATTGAATTGATGAACATAGTAATCATCATTACAGGTTCTATAGTAGGTATTGCCTACATCACAGAATTCTTTATGGCTTGGTATTCAGGCGTTGCTGCAGAGCAGTATGCTTTTATGAACAGGATGTTCGGACCCTATTGGTGGGCATATTGGTCAATGATGACTTGTAATGTGATATCTCCCCAATTGTTCTGGTTTAAGAAAATCAGGACGTCAATAGTTGCGACTTTCCTATTGTCATTGGTGGTGAATATTGGGATGTGGTTTGAAAGATTTGTTATCATTGTCACATCCCTGCATAGAGATTACCTTCCGTCATCTTGGGCGATGTTCTATCCAACTATTTCAGATGTTGGGGTTTATCTGTTCACCTTTGGATTGTTCTTCACATTATTTTTCTTGTTTGCAAAGTTCTTCCCTGTGATCAACATGGCCGAAATAAAATCTATTGTGAAATCTTCATCAGAAAAAGTAACTAAATAAAGCATGGAAAGAGATAAAAATTTCATTCTTGGCGTATATGACGATGAGGATGTTTTGCTGGATGCTATAGCCAAAGTAAGAGGCAGTGGCGTCAAAATCCATGAGGTTTACTCACCTTTCCCAGTACACGGGATAGATGAGGTATTGGGATATAAGAGAAGTAAACTTCCAATTGCCGCTTTCTTGTTTGGTTTATTGGGTACCACCCTTGCGCTCACCATGCAGTATTACATGATGAAAATTGACTGGCCAATGATCATTGGCGGTAAAGACCATGCGTCTTTACCTGCTTTCGTCCCTGTCACATTCGAACTGACAGTTTTGTTGGCAGCGTTCGGAATGGTAGGAGTATTTATGATCGCAAGTAACCTCAAGCCATGGGGTCAGCCTAGGATTTTTGATATCAGGATCACAGACGACAAGCATGTCATGGCCATCGACTTGGCATTGAACTCCTCCTTGGGGGAGAGTATACTTTCTGACGTCTTGAAAAGTTCAGGAGCTTCCGAAGTAAATTTTAAAAGTTTTGAATAGGTAAATTGATATATGAAAATCACACATTCTATATACACGTTTGCATTGCTTGGAGCGGCCCTTGGCCTTGCTTCCTGTGGCGCTTCCGGTGAGGATCCCGGTTATGAATACGCACCCCAAATGTATCATTCTATAGCTTATGAACCACTTACACAAATCGTCAATGAAGATGAAGGCGCATGGTTATCATCGAGAGAAGACGGAAAAGGTGAGTTTTTCAATAGCAACATCAACAACCTGAATCGCATGAATATGCGAGAGCCTGTTGCGAATACTGTTCCCAGGTCCAAAGATGGTACTCTTCCTTACAGGTTAAAACAATTTGAACTTGAAGCAGCTGCTCTGAACTTGAATCCTGTGGAATTGTCACCTCAGATCCTTGCTGAAGGTAAAGTTCTTTATACCCAATATTGCTCAACTTGTCATGGGGCAGGTGGTATGGGCGATGGCAAAGCCGGAGAAGTAATCGGTGGAGTCGCAAATCTTACCGGAGGTGCATATATCAACCTGCCGGAAGGCCATATTTTCCACGTCATCATGAAAGGAAAAGGAAGAATGGGAGCCCACGGTTCTCAAATCCCCCAAGAAAGAATCTGGAAAATTGTTCATTATGTTAAACAAGAAATTCAAAAGCAATAATCATGGGTCACAGTACTACAAATTATAATTTGGATCAAAAGTTTGATTTTACGGCAGGACTGAAAAAATCAATATTTACTGTTTTGATCATTGGTGCAGTTATCCTTACTGCCGGTATTTTGATGGCAGCTTTGGGAGGAGGTCATGAGGATGCTCAGGCTGAAGGTGGGCATGTTTTCCATTGGTACCAAAGGCTCTATGCCAATCTTTGGATCAACAATGTGTATTTTACAGGGATAGCAGTGATTGGTGTGTTCTTCTTTGCTATTCAATACGCAGCACAGGCAGGATGGTCAGCGCCATTGCTGAGAATATTTCTATCATTTGGATATTGGTTGCCTTTTGCAGGACTAATCATGATTGTGAGTTATTTCATTGTAGGTCACGATATTTTCCATTGGACGCATAAGACGTTGTTTGACGTCAACAGTCCTGACTATGATAAGATCATTGATGGCAAGGCGGCGTTTTTCTTTTGGCCGCTTGAAAAAGGAACTTTCCCTATTTTCTTCATCATCAGGATGGTGGTTTTCTTTGGAGCTTGGATTTTGTTTTTCAATAAATTGAAGAATTTATCCTATCAGGAAGACCTTCAGCCCGGTAACCAATTATGGTTTCGCATCAGAAAATGGTCTGCTATATTCCTTGTCTTCTTTGCAGTTTCTTCCTCAATTTCAGCATGGGATTGGGTGATGTCTATTGATACACACTGGTTTTCAACCATGTTTGGGTGGTACGTATTTGCATCTTGGTTCGTAGCAGGTTTATCGGCGATGACTTTGGTAACGATTTTCCTAAAAGAAAGGGGTTATCTAGAAATGGTAAATGCAAACCACATCCATGATCTCGGAAAATTTGTTTTTGCTTTCTCTATTTTCTGGACTTATATCTGGTTTTCACAGTTCTTATTGATTTATTACGCTAACATACCTGAGGAGGCAGTTTACTTTGTAGAGAGACTTGAGAGCGATGTGTACAGCCCGTATATTTTTGTAAATCTAGCGCTAAACTTCTTCCTACCTTTCTTTGTTCTTATGACCAGGGATGCAAAAAGGCACGGGATATTCCTTAAGCTTGTTTGCTCTCTAATCATTCTAGGTCATTGGTTTGACTTCTTCCTGATGGTTCAGCCTGGTACTCTTGGTGATCATGGAGGTTTTGGGTTGATGGAATTTGGGATGCTTTTGGTGTTTGGTTCTCTTGTTACATATGTTGTTTTGAACAATCTATCTAAACAAAACCTTATTGCCAAAAACCACCCAATGTTGGAAGAGAGTTATCATCATCATATTTAATTATCAGAAAAGGTTACAATTATGTACGTATTTCTAATTGCAGTTGGTATTTTATTGCTCATATCCATTATTTGGATGGTATATAAAATACAAACCCTTGTCTCAGTAGTTAAGGGCAGTGACAAAAAAGTCGCTTCAGGTAGTAATAGGGTGAATGCAATCATGTTCGTCCTATTTCTTGTAGGAACCGGCGGATTGATGTTTTGGTATTCCATCAAGGAATTTGACAATTACACTCTTCCTTTGGCATCAGAACATGGGGCAGCAACAGACCAGTTGTTTTGGATAACAATGGCCGTGACTGGCGTTATATTCATCATTACCCACATCCTTCTTTTCTGGTTCCCTTATAGATACCAATACAAAGAAGACAGAAAAGCTGCTTTTTATCCTGATAATAACAAACTTGAAGTTATCTGGACTGTAGTTCCTGCCATTGTGTTGGCTTTGTTGGTAATCGGTGGCTGGAAAGCATGGTCCGATATTACCAGACCTGCACCTGAAAACGCACATGTCGTCGAACTGATGGGTTATCAGTTTGCTTGGGAAATAAGATATCCGGGGATGGACAATGTACTCGGAGCCAATGATTACAGGCTTACCAATGCCTCTAATGTTTCCGGTGTCGACTTCTCAGATAAAAATGCACACGATGATTTCAATACTCCTGTGGTGGTAATTCCGAAAGGTGAACCTGTTTTGTTTAAGATAAGGGCGAGGGACGTACTACACTCTGTTTTTGCTCCTCACATGAGGCTAAAAATGGATGCAGTTCCGGGTATGCCAACCAAATTTTGGTTTGTGGCTACAAAAACTACTGAAGAAATGAGGGCAGAGTTGAATGATCCTGAATTCGAATATGAAATTGCATGTACTGAAGTATGTGGAAAAGGTCACTTTACCATGAGGAGGGTTATCAATGTAGTAGAACCCGCTGAGTATAGAAAATGGATGGCGGATCAAAAACCATACATTGTCAATAACCCTGCTCTTGTAGAGAATTTATCTCCTGAATTGAAAGAATTGGCTGAAATTACCATCAGCGAACACAAGTAATTAATTATCATTATTATTATGGCAACAGCTCAAACAGCTACTCACAGTGCTAGTGCAAATGATCATCACGATGATCACGAGCATCACGATAATTTTATAACCAAATATATTTTCAGCACCGATCATAAAATGATCGGAAAGCAATTCCTTGTGACAGGTATATTCTGGGCTATTATCGGTGGTTTATTATCAATCATTTTCAGGCTGCAGTTAGGATTTCCGGATATGGAATTATTTTGGCTCAAACCATTACTTGGTGGTTGGATTGATGAGGCAGGTAAATTAGATCCAAACTTCTATTTGGCCTTGGTCACCATGCACGGCACCATTATGGTGTTCTTTGTATTGACTGCAGGTCTGAGTGGAACTTTTTCTAATTTCCTTATCCCATTGCAAATTGGTGCCCGAGATATGGCTTCTGGATTTATGAACATGTTATCCTATTGGTTCTTCTTTTCATCAGGGGTGATCATGTTCATTTCGTTGTTTATCGAAACCGGTCCTGCCTCGGGAGGTTGGGTTGTATATCCGCCGCTATCTGCACTTGAACAAGCCATGCCTGGTTCTGGTTTGGGAATGACATTATGGTTGATAGCCATGACTTTATTTATTGCCTCGTCGTTGTTGGGAGGTATCAATTACATCACCACGGTAATCAACTTGAGAACAAAGGGAATGTCTTTTTCAAGACTTCCATTGACCATATGGGCTTTCTTTTTGACAGCTGTTATTGGTTTGCTTTCATTCCCGGTTTTGTTTTCAGCAGCATTGCTCTTGGTCTTTGACAGGAGTTTTGGGACAAGTTTCTATTTATCTGACATCTATATCGGAGGAGAGGCTTTGCCGAACACAGGTGGTAGCCCGGTTCTTTACCAACATTTATTTTGGTTCCTAGGCCACCCTGAAGTTTATATTGTATTGTTACCGGCACTTGGAATTACTTCAGAAGTCATTTCTGTAAATTCCAGGAAACCGATTTTTGGATATAAGGCAATGATTATTTCTATGTTGGGAATTACCATTCTGTCTTTCATAGTATGGGCCCACCACATGTTTGTATCTGGGATGAATCCTTTCTTGGGATCAATTTTCATGTTCCTTACATTAATTATCGCAATACCTTCAGCGGTCAAAGTGTTCAATTACCTTACTACATTATGGAGAGGAAACTTGATCTTCACTCCTGGCATGTTGTTTTCAATTGGATTGGTATCCTTCTTTATCTCAGGTGGATTGACTGGAATTTTCCTTGGAAATTCCGCCATTGATATCCAATTGCATGACACTTATTTCGTAGTTGCTCACTTCCACTTGGTAATGGGTTCTGCTTCCTTTTTTGGATTGATGGCAGGTGTCTATCATTGGTTCCCTAAAATGTTTGGCAGAATGATGGATGCCCGGTTGGGATATATTCACTTCTGGTTGACATTTATCGGGGTTTACATGGTATTCTTCCCAATGCATTATATAGGTATCGCGGGCTTTCCAAGAAGGTATTACAGCTGGACAAACTTCGAGTTTTCCAACATGTATACCGATTTGAATATGTTCGTCTCAGTAGCTGCGATCATTACCTTCGGTGCCCAATTGATTTTCCTCTTCAACTTCTTTTATTCAATGTATAGAGGTAGGATTGCTTCATTGAATCCTTGGAGATCCAATACACTTGAGTGGACGACGCCTTTACATCCTGCCCACGGAAACTGGCCGGGTGAAATCCCTTCTGTGTACAGATGGCCTTATGATTATTCTAAGCCGGGTGCACCAGAGGATTTTATTTGTCAAACTGTTCCGTTGTCCGCTACTCCTGAATCCAACCTTCCCCACGAACAGGAATTGGTGGAATTGGAGAAAGCAATTATTGCAGATGAAGAGGAAGTTCTCGTAGCCAATGAATCAAAAGAATCTTAATCAAATTTACAGCTTTCGCAGGATCAGTCTGATCTCTGTGATAGCTGTTTATTTTCTGATATTGGTCGGTGGAGTAGTTAGAAGTACCGGTTCAGGTATGGGCTGCCCCGATTGGCCCAAATGCTTTGGGAGCTGGGTTCCGCCTACAAACGTGAATCAGCTCCCAAGCAATTATCAGGAAATCTATTCTGCAAAAAGAGTTGAAAAGAATAATAAATTTGTTGCCCAACTGGAGAAATTAGGATTTCAAGAAAAAGCTGAGGAAATAAAAAGTGATAAAGCCATATTGGTAGAGCAGGAATTCAATGCTGTAAAAACATGGATAGAATATGTAAATAGGCTGATTGGTGCTATTATTGGCTTATTGGTTGTTCTCACTGTATTTAGATCTCTTCCCCTTTGGTCATTTGACAAATCAATCACCCTCTTATCTGTACTAAACCTAGTTCTTGTGTTATTCCAGGCATGGATAGGTTCTATTGTAGTATCCACTAATTTATTGCCTTGGATGATTACCCTACACATGATGATGGCTTTGGTCATAGTTTGTTTGCTTCTTTACTCCCATTATAGATCCCATAAATTAACCCATCCCACCAAACCGACGACTGATAAGCCTAACCGTCTTTTTGGGATTTTGGTTATTGGTTTCCTTTTAATGCTGGTACAAGTGGTTTTTGGAACTCAGGTAAGAGAAGAATTGGATGTGGTTTCCTTTGAATTTGGAAACATGCTGAGGGGAGAGTGGATAGAACATCTAGGGATTGTTTTCTTGATTCATAGGTCTTACTCCTTATTATTACTTGCAGTTCATCTCTTGTTCTTTTACAAAGTTTACAAATATACCCTGAGACATGTTAGTATATTCAAATGGTCTCAAGCACTCGTCTTTGTGATCTTTCTAGAAATACTTACAGGTGTTGGGATGGCTTATTTCGGTGTTCCTGCTTTCTTGCAGCCGGTTCATCTCTTGCTAGGAACAATGATTGTTGGGATTCAATTTGTTATTTTATTGCAGCTTGGATCTCAAAGGAAATTAAAACTTGAAAATACAGGTTTATGAGAACTATAAATATTTCTGAAAACTCTTTCTCTGACTTCCTTATTTTGAGGATAGGGGCTTATAAGGATTTAATCAAATTCAGACTGTCTGCTTTAGTCACCTTCTCGGCAGTTTTCGGGTTTATTCTTGGAGACTCAGGTGTCATCTTTTCTTGGGGAAAATTCTTCGCACTCATGGTGGGAGGGTTTCTAATAAGTGGTGCTTCAGGTGCTGCAAATGAGATTTGGGAAAGGGATATAGATAAGTTGATGAAAAGAACGGAAAACCGTCCGCTTCCAATGAATCTTATTTCCTTAAAGGAAGCCTATTGGTTTACCAGCCTCAATGCACTGGTGGGCATATCGATTTTATGGATTTTCACTAATCCGTTGACTACCTTACTCGGAGTATTGAGTATGGTACTTTATGTTTTCGTCTATACGCCACTCAAAAGAGTAGGGCCAATTGCTGTTTTTGTAGGGGCAATACCAGGTGCAATGCCTCCTTTGTTGGGCTGGACAGCGGCCACAGGTGCTATTTCTCATGAAGCATTGATCATATTTGGAATTCAGTTTATCTGGCAATTTCCCCATTTTTGGGCAATTGCTTGGGTTAGTGATGAAGATTATAAGAGAGCAGGATTTAAGCTCCTTCCGGGCGGAGGCCAAAAAGACCTGAATACCGCAATCCAAATTATGATTTACACCCTGTTTTTGTTGCCTTTAGGCCTTCTACCAACCTATTTCGGTTTTACAGGAATCAATTCAGGAATCGTTGCAACTGTCTGTGGTGTATTGTTTTTGTCACAGACTTTCTCTCTTATGAAAGATTGCTCCCGTAAATCAGCACTGAAAATTATGTTTGGCTCCTTTCTCTACTTACCGATTGTGCAGATAGCTTACTTACTAGACAAGGTTTAATCCATGGAAGAGAAATTTGAATACATTGAAAATGCAGAGCAGCCTATCGCAATGCACCCCAAAAAATTTGCCTTGTGGCTGTTCATTGTCACAGTGGTAATGATATTTGCTTCTTTGACTAGTGCTTACATCGTAAGACAATCAGAAGGAAATTGGTTGGAGTATGATCTCCCCTCTATTTTTTGGTATACCTCAGGAATTATAGTTTTGAGCAGTATCTCTCTACATTGGGCGTATTTGTCTGCTAAAAAAGATGACCTGCAGGCACTTCGAACGGGGATGATCGTAACCTTCATTCTTGGTTTGGTTTTTCTAATAGGACAGTGGTACAGTTGGGTGGCCTTGGTAGACAGGGATGTCTTTTTTGTGGGAAATCCAGCCGGGTCATTTTTATATGTTTTCACCGGATTACATGCATTACACCTTATTAGTGGTGTGATATTTCTAATTATTGTATTAATTTCGTCCTTCAGGTATCAGGTTCATTCCAAAAACCTTGACATGATGGAAATGTGTGTGACATTTTGGCATTTCTTGGGAGGTCTGTGGTTGTACTTGTTCATGTTCTTGTTATTGAATCATTAAAAAGTAAACTTTAAAATATATGTCAACGACTGCAACTGCAATGGGGGTAAGTCCCAAAAGAGGAGTTTGGGGTGGCGGAAATGAGCCCCTGAAAGCCAGTTATGGAAAACTTATGATGTGGTTTTTCCTGCTCTCTGATATTTTTACATTTGCTGCCTTATTGATCACATACATTTCTCTTAGGGTCAGTTTTCCTGCTTATGGAGGACCTATAGATAGTTTTGTAGGTTCTAATGAATATTGGCCGGTCCCTGAACTTGTATTTGATGCCATTCCTTTTGTCCATGGATTTCATATTCCGTTGGCTTTTGTGGGTTTGATGACATTTATTTTGATCTTAAGTTCTGTCACCATGGTATTGGCTGTAGAAGCAGGACATAGAAATGACAGAAAAGATGTTGTCAAATGGATGCTATGGACACTTCTTGGAGGAATTACCTTCTTAAGCTGTCAGGCATGGGAATGGTCACATTTTATCCACGGAACACCGGGAGGATCATTGATCACCTATGTTAACAATTTTGGTCAAACAGTAACCGAAATCGTCACAGGGGCGAATCTCTCGGTCAATGAATATGGACCTTCCAATTTTGCCCAGTTGTTTTTCTTCATTACAGGATTCCATGGGTTTCACGTTACACTGGGAGTTTTTCTTTTGTTCTTGACATTTTACCAAGCGGCCGTTGGGGTTTATGAGGAAAGAGGACACTATGAAATGGTTGAAAAAATCGGATTATACTGGCACTTTGTAGATCTTGTCTGGGTATTTGTATTCACCTTATTCTATCTGATATAAAATTTAAAATTTTGTGATATGGCTTTGCAACAAAATAAATCAGCGCTCGAAGTAATGCCCCGCGATGAGGCTAAAATAAAAAAAATCTGGAAGACGGCAGGAATTCTCCTATTATTGACGCTTGTCGAATTTGTGTTTGCATTCACACTGCCAAGAGGTATTTTGCTTTATTTTATATTCATTGCTTTGACCATCTGGAAAGCAAAATATATCATGATGGAATTCATGCACCTTGGTGAGGAAGCCAAGCCGCTTTTCTATTCCATCATTGTCCCTTTGATCTTCCTTGTTTGGTTGGTCATAGCTTTGGTGAAGGAAGGAACTGATATTTTAAACATGAGATGGTAGTAAATTTATTAAATAATTAAAAAAAAGAAGGTTGGAGTGGAAACTTCAACCTCTTTTTTTGTTTAAGTAAAAAAAGCAATGAAAAAATTGAGGATTCTTCAGGGATTGGTATTGGTTTGTATTTTATTGGTTCCTGTGGTGATTTTTCTGTTTTTGAGAACTTTCGGAAATAATCAATATGATATTCCTGTTTTTTTTCAAGATGGAGTGGAAGATCCCCTCAGTGAATGCAACTCGGAAGAATCAGGACAGCATTATATTCCGGATTTTATCCTGACAGACCAAGATGGCATTTTGAGGGGAAAAAACGAGATGTCTGAAAAAATCACCATCGTTGATTTTTTCTTTACTTCTTGCCCAAGCATCTGTCCTGTGATGTCAACCGAACTTGAAAGGGTGGATGATGCCTTCAGAAATGATACAGAAATCCAGATTTATTCCATTTCCATAGATCCGGAATACGACACTCCAGAAGTGCTTGCAGAATATGCCAAAAGTCACATGGCTACACCCGGAAAATGGTTTTTCTTGACTGGTGATAAATCCTTGATCTACAACCTTGGACGCTGTGGTTTCATTCTCCCTACCATAGACGGGGAAGGTCAGCCTGAAGAATTTGTCCACAGTGACAAATTCATCCTCATCGATGGTGAGGGCAGGATAAGAGGCTACTACAGCGGAACAGACCGGGAAGATGTTGACAAATTAATTTTAGAGACAAAAATTTTATTACATGGAACAAAGTAGTATAGTGAATTCGGATAAAATAGTTATCAGGTGGATTTCTGTGATTGCGGTAATCGTACCGGTTTTGGTTGCGGTCTTGCTTTTTATGCCTTCCAAAGTAGACGTGTCTAGTGACTGGGTATATTTCCTGCCCCATCTGAATGCAGTCATTAATTCCGCCGCAACAGTGGCACTTATTGCCGGAGTTATATTTATCAAAAAAGGCAACATTGATTATCATAAAGCCTCGATGACCGCTGCTTTAGGATTGGGTGCGATATTTTTGGTTTCTTATGTTGTCTATCACGCTACTGCTGAAAGCACAACATTCGGTGGGGAAGGTTGGGTCAGGCCTGTATATTATTTCATTCTGATTACCCATATAGTCTTGGCGGTGGTTGCGCTGTTTCCGATCCTATTGGCTTACTATTATGGTTACACTGACCAAAGGGCAAAACATAAAAAAGTTGTTAAATTTGCATTTCCAATATGGCTCTATGTCACCGTTACTGGAGTCATAGTCTACCTTATGATCAGTCCTTATTACAGTTTCTAAACCAATTGATTTATCCTGGCGTTTGCAAGTATATGAGGTCAATCTATATATCAATTATCGTTTTTGTTTTTCTAATTTCTTCCCAAGTTTCTGCCATAGCGCAGTGCGCCATGTGTAGGGCAGGGCTAGAAAACAATGTAAGCAATGGAGAAACAACCATTGGTGCCGGGTTGAACATGGGTATTCTTTACCTTTTAATTACGCCATACCTAATGGCTGTCGTTTTGGGATACCTTTGGTACAGAAGTGCAAAAAAGAGGAAAGCAAAATTCCTCTTCCATGGGGAAAAATTTTAAATAATGGTTCGGATCTGGGTACAGATTTTGCTTTTTGCTTAACTTATGGTGATGCGAAATGCCCGAAGATTTTTACTCTCTATTGCCCTGCTAAGTTTGGGGGGGTTATTGATGGCTAATTTTTTTTTAGCTGAAAGAAATGATGAAGAAAGGTTCATTAGGCCTATCACAAAGCAAATCCAAAAAATTGAAAAGGAGTTTGATGCAGATTTTCTACAACTCCTGTTAAAAAACAGACCGGATGAGGAGTTTTCATTCAAAAACCTTACAATAGATTCCTTTCATTCTTATTATCTTTTTACTGAATCAGGAAAGCTAGTCTACTGGTCAGATTCTTATTTTATGCCCGATTTTGATTGGATCAATTCAAAAACCAAACAAAGAATACTTGAAGATAAACGGGGGATTTTTTTATCCAAGGCTCGGAGATTCTCCCGCAACAATCAAGGCTATTGGATAATCCAGTTGTATCCGCTCTATTCCAAAAGGGACTTTCAAAACCAATACTTAGAATCCGGATTCAATTCCCATATATTTCCCAATGATCCCCAAAGTATATCCGCTGAACAAGAGAAAGGCCTGCTGGAAGTCAAAGGGGTCAAAGGAGAGTTTTTGTTTTCGGTCTATTTTGATCCGGAACAAACACCGGTAGAACCTTCCAGCCGGTTGGCTCTCATGATTTTCTTTTTCTCGCTTTTCTTCTTGGTCCTGTTGATGACAAGAAAACTCATTTTGAGTTTGTGGACGAAAGGAAAACAAGTGAAGGCCCTGATATCAGCATCAGCGGTTTTGCTTACAATCAGGGCTTTGATGCTTGTATTCAGGTTTCCAAAGGATTATTTCGATTATAGGCTTTTTGACCCGTCAGGTTATGCATCTTCTTGGTTCAATCCAAGTTTGGGAGATCTCTTTCTCAATATCATCTGTTTGGCGGTGCTCCTGTCAATGGTCCTCAGAATAATTGCAAGCAAGGAATTCAAAAATTGGCTCAACAAAAGAAGAATCAAACAAAACAGGAAGGTTTTCCTTGTGATAGCCTTTTTGTTTTCAAGCCTTTTTTTGGTTTTGTTTTATGCCCTTTATATTGATATTTTAAGCAATTCCCAGTGGGACCTCAATATCTTAAGTCTTCCATCTTTAGATTGGTTTAAGGTCGTCAGTCTGTCAATTGTATTTCTTGGCGGAGCGGGATATTTTCTATTCACGGTATTGGCTTTGGAGTTGGTGTTTTACAAAAACGCGCTGAACAATTCAAAAGCGCTTTCCATCATCATTTATTTCTCTATTCCTATAGTGGCGGTTTTGGCGTATTTCAACTGGATATGGATGGTTGCCTATATGGCCCACTTTATCTTTTTGGTGGCAGTCATCAACTTTAACTTATACAAGTACATCTTTACGATCGGATTGAATACCTTCCTCACGTTTTTCTTTGGTTGCTTGATAGCAGCCATCATTACCGGAGTAGCTTCACATCAGGTTTACCTTGAACGGAATTTTAAATCCAAGGCAAGTTTTGGAACAGAAATGTTGGTGGAAAATGATATCCTTGCAGAATTTTTTCTTTCGGACATTATGGAGAGAATCAGCAATGATTTTTTCATCAAAAATTCCATGACCGACCCTTTGATGAGGAAAGAGCCGATCGAACAAAAGATCAGGAAAATCCACATGAACAATTACTTTGACCAATATGTCCTCAAGGTGAATGTTTTTAATTATTTCGGGGAGAATATATTGGACAGGTATAATTCCAATACCCTTGCCAAAATTGAAATGCAATTTGTAAAAAGTGACTTTGCAACCTCAGTCAAAGACCTTTATTTTATCCATAAAGGAACAGAAGGTGACGGCAACCAATACTTTGCATTTATTCCGATGTACAAAAATGACGCACTGATCGGTACGGTATTTCTAGAGCTTCGGCAACTGCGGATAGTGCCGGGATCGGTTTTTCCCAAGTTACTTATCGATGAGAAATACATGGCCGGTATGAACGACAATAAGTTTGACTATGCGGTATATGAAGAAGGTGAGTTGAAATATGGAGTTGGCCTTTTCAATTATCGGGCCACAGGCATTGAAGCACTTTTGGATCAATCTATCTTATTTACTTCAGGGATTTATAAGGGAAGATTCCACCATGTAGGAGTCAAAGAACAGGAAAAAGTGATTGTAGTTTCCTCACCCGTCTATCCGATTTATTATATCCTGGCAGATATTTCACTGTTTTTTTTAGGTTTCATCCTTTTCACACTTTTGGCTTTGGTCTTGGGTGCATTTACAAAAAGGATCGGTTCACTCAGGTTCAATTATGCCACCAAACTTCAACTTTACCTGAATTTTGCTTTCTTTTTCCCCATTCTGATTATCAGTCTGATCATTGTGGGTCTGTTTACCGGTTCCTATCAGGAAGAACTCAACAGACAATATCTTCAAAAAACTTCCTTGGTGACAGACAATCTTTCCCCGGTTATTGAAAAGAGAAACAGCGGATTATTGGAAAAGGACGAGCTTTTGGAGACGATGAACAATCTTTCGGGAAATGCCAATTCAGACATCAATCTGTATAACAAAGAAGGAATCTTGGTGAGCACATCCCAGCCCAATATCTTCGATAAAAAAGTGTTGACCAATTACATCAATCCCAACGCAATCGTAGAATTGGTAGAAGGACAGAATAACCTTGTCCTTTTGGAGGAAAAAATCGGCAATCTTACCTTCAAATCAGTCTATTCTGCGATCAGGTCAAAAGATGGGCAGGAAATACAGGCCATTGTGGCGGTTCCATTTTTCGAATCGGAGACGGAGTTGGATTTGTTGATTGCTGATGTATTGAGCAATATCATCAACATATTCGTGTTGGTTTTTGTGGTGTTTTTGTTCATTTCCTATTTTGTATCCAAAAACCTCACATTTCCATTTAAACTGCTGACACAAAAGCTCAAGGTGACAGGTTTGGAAAACAACGAACCCATGTATTGGCCGACCAATGATGAGATTGGCCTACTGGTAAACGAATACAACAACATGCTTTTCAAACTGGAAGCAAGTAAAAAAGACCTTGCCAGTTCTGAAAAAGAATCAGCATGGAGGGAAATGGCCAAACAGGTTGCCCACGAAATCAAAAATCCGCTTACCCCGATGAAGCTTACCCTGCAGCACCTGCTGAGGCTTCAGTCTGAAGGAAAGCTGGATGATCCAAAAAAACTCAAACAGCCATTGGAAACTTTGATCCATCAGGTGGATACCCTGAGCGACATAGCCACTTCTTTTTCCAGCTTTGCCAAAATGCCTAAACCAAAAAAAGAACTCATGGATTTCAAAAAAGTGGTATTGGGTACTTTGGAGCTTTTCAAAAACCGGGAAAAGGAAAAAATAATATTTGGAGACCTTACCGAAGAGGACAATCTTCCAGTGATGGGCGACAGGCAACTTTTTGGAAGGATCATCGCCAATCTGATCATTAATGGATTTCAGGCAACAGAACCCCAAAGAAAATCCATCATCCTTGTTTTTCTCAGGGTTATAGGTCATCAGGTGGTCCTGGAAATAAAAGACAACGGCAAAGGAATCCCGAAGGAATTGAGGGACAAGATATTCATGCCAAATTTCAGCACCAAGTCTGAGGGCTCCGGTCTGGGTCTTGCGATTGCCAAAAGAGGGGTTGAAACAGAGGGAGGGAAAATCTGGTTTGAAACAGAAGAGGGCAAAGGAACTTCCTTTTTTCTATCCTTTGATTTGGTTGAAGAGATTCCGGTTGTGTGAGTCTTTTACTTTATTTCCTTACCGCTTTTAGTCGGATTTTTTGCTTTTGAATCTTAGAAAATGCTTTTAATCTGAGAGGTAGCCATGTTTTTGATGAAAATATTACCTTAGCAAGGATATATGCATAACAGTGTGATTTGGGTAAGGTATTTTGTCTTGGTTCTAATGTTGAATTTAGGATTCTGTACCGGCGTTTTTGCCCAAAAATCTGTCTGCAAATGGATATCCGCTGACCAAGCGTCAAAGCCGTTTTTGCTTGATTCGTTGAGTGCTTTGGAGGAAAGTATCACTGTAAAGGACAAGGCAGAAAAGTCTTATCCATTCACCTATAACCTTAATACGGGTTTTATTAACATCCTGCATCAACCTGAAGATAAAACCGATTCGCTCCTGCTATACTACAGTACTTTTCCTTATGCACTGAACCATACTTCCGCCAAAAGAACACTTCTGGCGGATTATGACTCTACAGCCATGTTTAAGAACAACAGAGTTCTGGCTGCTCCCGCTTTTGACTTCCGTGAAGAATTATTTCCAGGTACCAACCTTAACAAATCCGGCAACCTGACCCGTGGGATTTCTTTTGGCAATACCCAAAATCTCTTTGTCAATTCATCTTTGAATCTTCAGATGAACGGACAGCTGACCGAAAACCTGAATATCAGGGCCAGTATAACCGATCAAAATGTACCTTTTCAACCGGAAGGGAATACGCAGCAGGTTCAGGATTTTGACAATATTCTCGTTGAACTGTACAATGACAAATTCAGTCTTTCGGCGGGAGACGTGGTGTTGCAGCAAAGAAAATCAGAGTTTTTGAGATATTATAAGAATGTGCAGGGAGCCCAGTTCACGACCAATTACAGGTTGGGAGAAAATTGGAAGGCTTCTACACAAGCAGCTGCATCAGTCGCCAAAGGGAAGTTTGCCTCCATCTTATTGGAAGTGTCCGAAGGAACTCTTGGACCCTACAGGATTCCCGGACCCCAAAATGAGCGCTTTGTCATCGTCATGGCCAACTCTGAAAGGGTATTTTTGGATGGGGTGCAGCTTCAAAGGGGTTTCAATTACGATTATGTGATAGATTACAACCAAGGTGAAATTACCTTTACACCAAAGGTACTGATCACCCAATACACGAGGATAAGGATTGATTTTGAATACTCCGAGCGCAATTATTCACGCTCGATCTTGACCGCAAACCATATTCAGGAATCTGAAAAAGTTTCTATTTACATGAATTTGTACCGGGAGCAGGACAATAGGAACAGGCCGCTTTTTTTCGAGTTGTCGGATGAAGAAAAAGTACTGCTCGCCTCTGTAGGCGATGACCTCCAATCCGCTTCTATACCAAGGGTGGACAGTGTGGCCTTTGATCCCAATAGAATTTTATACAAAAAAGTACTTGACACAGATGAAAGAGGCATCCTTATTGAATATTTTGAATATTCCAATGACGCGGGTGTGGCCTTTTATGCAGTGTCATTCACTGAAGTCGGACAAGGAAACGGCGATTATGTCAGGCAAAGCCAGTTGTCAAACGGGCCGGTTTTTGCTTTTGTCCCCAAGGTAAGCGGAGTTTCACAGGGAAATTTTTCAATTTTCTCCCAACTTCCTGCACCCAACAAAAAACAAATGTTTACCACAGGCACAAGGGTAAAACTGAATGCCTATGAGCAGGTCTATACCGAGGTAGCATTTTCTAATTCAGACCAAAATCTCTTTTCCGATATAAACAATGAGACCAACCGTGGCTTTGGTGTCAAATCCGGAATTGCCTCAGAAAACAGGGTTTTGGATGGATTCAAAGGGTATAAATTCCGGGCTTTGGCGGAGTATGAGTACAACTCTGCCTATTTCAGTTTCATTGACCGATTGAGATTTATTGAATTTGACAGAGATTGGAGTTTGAATCCCGAAGATGCGCTAGAGGCAGGTCACGAGAGGATTTTCAATACCCAAATAGAACTGAACAAGGATATCAACAATTCCTTCAGCTATAGATTCAACCTTAGAAACCGGGGTCAGGTATTGGATGGCACCCAGCATCTTGCCAAATGGGACCAACAGTTGGGAAAGCGGTTTTTTGTCAAAAACAATTTCTTCCTCTTGAATTCCAATGTCCGAGATCTCAATTCGGATTGGCTTCGATACACCGGGGATTTTCAGTATCGATCCAAAGTTCTGGTTCCCGGGTATAGGATCATGCTAGATAGAAACGCAGTCAGTAATATTGAAAAGGACTCAGTAGTGAGTACAGCCATGAATTTTTTGGAACACCTTGTTTACTTAAAATCCAATGACACGCTGCCATACTCTTTCTTTCTCAATGCTTCTATCCGTGAGGACAAATTCCCTGTAAACGGTGTGATTACCCCTGACACCGAAGCGTTTCAGACCATGTTTGGATTGAAAAGGAGATTTGGCGTACATGACCTGACAGCAACTTTTACCTACCGGGAATTGGAATTCCTCAGATTGGATCAGGAAAAAGAAACCACTGTCCTCGGCAAAGTCGATTACCTAGGTACCTTGGTAAAAGGGAATGTAAGGAACGAACTGAGCTATGCCCTAGGCAATGGGCGTGAGTTTAGACGTGAGTTTATTTTTCTTCCGGTTCCGACCGGAGAAGGAACACATACTTGGCGGGATGATAACAACGACGGGATCCAACAACTTAACGAATTCTATATTGCGGTCAATCCCGAGGAAAAGAGTTTTATCAAAGTCTTTGTCCCCACCACGGAGTTTGTGCAGGCATATACGACGATTTTCAACTATCGCCTCAATGCCAAGTTTCCGGATACTTGGAGGAAAGCAGGCGGCATGCTCCAATTCCTCCATAAATTCTCAAATACCACGAGCCTGAGCATTGAAAAGAAAATCACTTCCAATGAATTTTGGGATAGGGTCAATCCTTTTGTAGGAGGATTTGCACCGGAGGAGTTGATTTCCTTAAGGCAGGTAATCCGTTCCTCGTTCTTCTTCAACCGCTCCTCGGCGAAGTATGGCTTTGACCTTTCCCTTTTTGACAATCAAAACAAGCAATTGCTAGCAGGTGGATTTGATGACCTGATCCAAAAAGACTGGAGGCTGAATACACGCTATAATTTCAGCCCGGTATTGAATCTCAGGATTTTGGCGCAGACCGGAAAAAGGATAGCGAGTTCGGATTTTTTGAGCAACAGAAACTATTTCATCGACCAATATGGAATCGGACCGGAACTTGCTTGGCAGCCAAGCAGTGTTTTCCGGTCAACTTTGCTTTATCAATATCTCGACAAGCATAACCTCGCCAACCAAGAAATCAATGAAAAGTCTACCATCCATCAGATGGGCCTCGATTTCAGGTTTGCCAAGGCAATCAAAACCACAATCAATGCCAATTTCAAGTATACCTTTATCGAATACAACGGTCAACCAAATTCACCTGCCGGCTACGAAATGTTGCAGGCTTTGACACCGGGAAATAACCTGACTTGGACTTTCAATTGGCTTCAAAAAATAGGAGAGGGTCTTCAGCTGAATATGGTCTATGAAGGAAGGAATTCTGAAGGACTTGACCGCTTGGTCCATATTGGCAGAATGCAGGTGACGGCTTTGTTTTGATAGTAGCAAATTTATTTGGTCCCTTTACCAAATGAAGTTCCTCTCTTTGGATCAATTCTTTAAAGTTAGGAATCCCTATATTTGACAAAAGCAAAATTCATGAACAGTATAGCAGAAATCAAAACCACATTGCATCAGTACATTGCAGAAACTGATGACATGAAAATTTTATCGAAGCTCCAAGAATATGTCAAAAACTTATTGGCCAAAGAGAAAACGATAATAGCCTTCAATGCTGAAGGGAAATCTCTGACTTCCGAACAATATAAAAAGGAGATAGACGACGCCATAGCCGAGGTAGATGGAGGTGGTGTGGTACCCCAATCCAAAATGGAAGAAGGATTGTGAAAATGAAAAACGTGGAGTGGTCCCTGAGAGCGGCTGCTTCTTTAGATTTTTATTGCGGGCGGATTGCTGCCGATTCACTTGCAAGTGCCATCAGGGTAAGAAAGGAGATTGTCAAATCCGTTGCCAAGCTTTCAAAATATCCCACACTATACCAGATCGATGAATATTATCCTGACGATAAAGGCGACATCAGAAGGTTTTTTCGATGGAGTTTTAGAATTGTATATCAAGTAAGAGAAACAAAAGTTGTGGTGCTTAATATTTTTCACACTGGTATGGATCCCAATAAGCTTAAGAAAAAATCCTGAAGCTTTGACTGCTTCGTATATTGGCAGAATGCAGGTGACGGCTTTGTTTTAGCCTTTTTGGTCATTTTTTCAAAGGCAACAATTCCACCTTTCTGAATTCCACCTCCGCACCTTCAGCTTGGAGTGCGATTTTTCCTTTTGTCACGGTTGCTCCATATCCCTGATTGACCAGATCGCCATTGAGCCAAACTGTAATCGTGTCTGCTTTGCATTCGATGACCATGCGGTTCCATTCCCCCAAAGGTTTTTCTGAACCGTCTGTCAGGTTGAGTATCCGCCTTCCTTTCCCTTCCGTGATTCCCCAATTTTCCTTCGGTCCCCGTCGGGCTTCCATGTCGGGCACTTGGATATCTTGGACAATACACCAGAAATCCCCGGCGTTTTCATGCATCATTTGCACTTCAATGGATTTGGGAAACATCTGATAGAGGTTTCTTGAGCCTGAGGCATGAACCAGAACGCCGCAGTTTCCAGGTTCACCTGCAAATCTATATTCTACCTCCAGCCTGTAATTTTCATATTCTTTGTCGGTCAGCAAATGCCCGTTAGGAGTTCCCAAGCTCACGAGCATCCCATTTCTGACTAGGAATGGATTTCTTATGCTACTATCTTTTTCAAGTTCAGGGACGTCCATATACCAACCTTCCAATGACTTTCCGTCAAATAACTTGATGGACTGTGAAAAAAGGATTGTAGAAAAAAGCATAAATGGGATTATCAGGAGTTGTTTCATGGCATAAAATCTTTAAAACATTAATTTGGTAAATCCATTTGGGATTACTCATTTTTTGTTAAAAATATGTCTGACTTTAATTTCAAGTGATTGTATTTCAATGAAATAAAAAAAAGTAGCGTCTTTTTAACCGATTTGGAATTGAATTAGAACTCCTTTAAGAAAAACTTTTTTTGCCAAAAACATGACATAAATCATAATTGGACCTACTTAATGTCACCCCAAAAAATTCACCCTTACTTTAGATTTGTAGCTAAGGATTCAAAGATGATGGTTTCGAAAGTTGACAATGTTGTAAATTTTGCGGTTCCTGAGGAAATGATCACGTCACATTATTGTGACAGATTGCCTTCAGGATTCCCGATAAACCTTACAAAAGGTGGGAAGGGTATGATGTGCAATCCTGATCAAGTTCCTAGCCTATATACAGCCCACCTTCCGGATGTACTTGATTGGTTACATAGATTGGAAAAACCCAAAGCCTTTGAGAATGAGCCCTGCGGAATCCCTGTTCTTCTTTATGACAGAGAACTGTCAACAGAGAACCTGCTTTTTCATTATGACGGGACTCCCGCTTCAGCCAGACTGATCAAAAATTTCATAGAACTTTTTCAGGATAATATCAAAAACAGCAAAGCAACCATCATTTCACCCTGCTTTATCCCCAAGTCAAAAATGAGAGAAGAGCAAGAGATTGTCCAATTGGTGACCGGTTCGACGGCAGAGACTTCTTTTATCAAATTCAACTTCAACAGGATCGGAGACTTTTGGTCTTATGCGGTCAAGCATCAATGCACGCTGTTGGTGACTACAAAAAATTACCAGTCAGACCTGGCCAAAGTCCTTTTCCATTTTTACAAGGGCGGCATGTGGTACGATCGCTTATCTTTTTATCTGGCCTTTTAAATCATTGAATAAGATGATTTTTGTCATGTTTTTAAGGGCTTTAACTACCTAAATTGTACCAAATGTCAAACCAAGTCAAAATATCCATCAGTCGGGAAACTTCCACTTGCTATCATTGCGGGGAAGAATGCAAAGACGATATTCTCCATTTCGGAGAAAAGGATTTTTGCTGTAATGGCTGTAAACTGGTCTACGAAGTCCTGAGTGAGAATGACCTGTGCAATTATTACGAAATAGCTGACAAACCCGGATTGAGTCAAAAATCTGTTTCAGGAAGAGACAATAGGTTCGATTACCTTGATGATGTTGATATAATTCGGAAGTTGGTAGATTTTCAAAATGAAGAAGAGACGCACATTACTTTTTCTGTCCCCCTGATCCACTGTGCATCCTGTATCTGGCTCTTGGAAAATCTCCATAAGCTCCATTCAGGAATCATTTCCGGAAGGGTTGAATTCATCAAAAAGAAAGTGCAGGTCAAATACCTTCATGATAAAATCAGCCTCAAGGAATTGGTTAGGCTGCTTTCCAGAATTGGCTATGAACCTACGATCAATCTTGCCGATGCAGACAAAAAGACAGTGGAGGTCACTGACAAAAAACTGATTTACAAGCTTGCTGTAGCTGGATTTTGCTTTGGCAATATGATGCTGTTTAGCTTGCCGGAGTATTTTGCAGAGGCTGAATTGCTCGGTGAAGGCTTCAAAAAAACCTTCAACTACCT
The DNA here is from genome assembly GCA_038224435.1 of Cytophagales bacterium. Taxonomy (GTDB): domain Bacteria; phylum Bacteroidota; class Bacteroidia; order Cytophagales; family Cyclobacteriaceae; genus Cognataquiflexum. The sequence goes on from JBBRFK010000001.1 coordinate 43,991, forward strand.
GAATGTCATGCTTTCCTTGCCGATATTTTTTTATGCCGCGACGGATTATTACCGTTCTGCATGGCTTTCCATCCGCAACAAAGCTGTCAATATGGATGTGCCGATCGCCATCGGAATAGTGACGCTGTTTACTTACAGCCTGTTCGATATTTTTATTTTGGGTAATGAAGGCTACATGGACACCATGGGAGGATTGCTGTTTTTCCTTTTGATCGGCAAATATTACCAACAGAAAACTTACGATACACTTTCATTTGACAGGGATTACAAATCCTATTTCCCTGTTGCCGTCACCAAATTGGTGCGGGATGAGGAAGAGGTAATTCCTTTGATCAAGTTGGGTGTCGGAGACATTATCAAGGTCAGAAATGAAGAATTGATACCGGCAGACAGCATCCTATTGGAAGGGGAAGCTTTCATCGATTACAGTTTTGTCACCGGGGAGGAAGTTCCTGTCGCCAAAAGAAAAGGAGAGCTGATCTATGCCGGGGGGAGACAAAAGGGAAAGGCGCTGACCTTGACCGTACAGAAATCCCCTTCACAGGGGTATTTGACCGATTTATGGAACAATGATTCTTTCGAAAAAGAAAAGGTCAACAGTCTTGAATCCCTGGCTAACAGGATTTCGGGGAAATTTACATTTACAGTATTAGCCATTGCACTTGGCGCTTTGCTGTTTTGGGGATTTTCGGGACAGCTTTCCATGGGTATATTGGCTTTTACCTCCGTACTGATCATCACCTGTCCCTGCGCTTTGGCCATGTCCACCCCATTTACTTTGGGCAATACGTTACGGGTATTTGGTCAAGGCAAATTCTTCCTCAAAAATTCACACGTCATTGAGAAACTTTCGCAAGTCGATACGGTGGTATTTGACAAGACCGGAACATTGACTTCCACTTCGGAAGCGTCAGTCAGCTATTTTGGCGAGCCGCTCTCCGCTGAATCAAAATCTATCATCAAATCATTGGTAAACCAATCCACCCACGCCCTCAGCAACCGGGTCAATACCTGGCTTGGTGGGGTCAAAGCCATCAAATTGGATGAAGTGGAGGAAATTTCAGGAAAGGGCCTTCGGACAATTTACAAATCCCAAGAAATAAGATTGGGTTCTGCTGACTTTGTCGGAGCAGGGACCAAAGGGCTGCCGGAAGGTGGAAATCTGGTGTTTTTTGCTGTTGAAGGCATGATGTTGGGATATTTTTTCATCCAGAGCGGTCTACGCAAAGGGATTGAAACTGTGGTCTCAGATATCAAAGAGAAGTTTCCTGTTCATTTCCTTTCCGGCGACCAAGACCATGAGCGGGTGAATCTTGTCAAAGTTTTTGGAAACCGTATCTTAATGAGTTTCAACCAAAGTCCAGGCGATAAGTTGGTCTATATTAAAAACCTGAATCAAGCCGGTGTGCATACGCTGATGATAGGTGATGGTCTCAATGATGCCGGAGCGCTACGGGAAAGTCAGGTAGGGATAGCCCTGACAGACAAAATCACCAATTTTTCACCAGCCTCTGATGCCATCATGGATGCTGGAGTGATCCAAAAGCTGCCTGCCTTTTTGGATTTCGCAAAAACAAGTAGGAAAATTATCAAAGCCAGTTTTGGATTGAGCTTTACCTATAATATAGTCGGGGTGTATTTTGCTGTTCAAGGACTGGTAAGCCCTGTATTCTGCGCCATTCTGATGCCGGTCAGCAGCATTTCAGTAGTGGTATTTACGACGCTGACCACCAATTATCTAGCTTACCGAAAGGGCATAAAAGACAAAATCTGGTAACCATGGAAGTCATATTTTTATTGATCGCAATCAGTCTCATCCTCGCCGGATCTTTCCTTTTCCTGTTTTTCAGGGCGATGAAAGGTGGCCAGTTTGATGATAACCATACCCCGGCTATCCGGATCCTATTTGAAAATGAACCAAAAACCAAAGAAAAAAAAGAACCATCACCAACAACAAAATCTAAGTAAGTATGCCAGGAACAACACTTGAACAGTTCAGTTACGACAATAAGATCGTAAAGTATTTCGGCGTCGCCACCATAGCTTGGGGACTTATCGGAATGCTGGTCGGGGTCTTAGCAGCCACCCAGCTGTTTTTGCCCGAGGCCAATTTGGGAAATCCCTACACCACCTTTGGTAGAATCAGACCCCTGCATACCAATGCGGTGATTTTTGCCTTTGTGGGCAACGCTATTTTTGCGGGGATTTATTATTCGATGCCAAGACTCTTGAAAACGCCCATGTGGAACAAAGCGCTCAGCTGGTTCCACTTTTGGGGTTGGCAGTTGATCATCATTTTAGCGGTGATTACACTACCGCTTGGTTTTACAAGCTCAAAGGAATATGCGGAATTGGAATGGCCGATTGACATTTTGATTGCCATAGTATGGGTTGCATTCGGTGTCAATATGATTGGTGCCTTGATCAAAAGAAGAGAAAAGCACATGTATGTCGCCATTTGGTTCTATTTGGCTTCATTCGTAACTGTGGCTGTTCTCCACATTTTCAATTCCCTCGCTTTGCCGGTTTCCTTCTTCAAAAGTTACTCTGCCTATGCAGGTGTACAGGATGCACTCGTGCAATGGTGGTACGGACACAATGCCGTTGCTTTCTTCCTGACCACGCCATTCTTGGGATTGATGTATTACTATTTGCCCAAAGCCGCCAATAGACCAGTATATTCTTACAAGCTTTCTATTGTGCACTTTTGGTCTTTGATTTTCTTGTACATCTGGGCAGGACCACACCATTTGCTGTACACGGCTTTGCCGGAATGGGCACAGGTGTTGGGAACAGTTTTTTCCATTATGTTGCTTGCCCCTTCATGGGGTGGTATGGTCAACGGACTTTTGACTTTGAGAGGGGCTTGGGACAAAGTGAGGGTTGACCCTGTTTTGAAATTCATGGTGGTGGCCGTGACTGCATATGGCATGTCGACTTTTGAAGGACCTTTGCTTTCTTTGAAAAATGTGAATGCCATTGCGCATTACACCGACTGGATAGTGGCGCACGTGCATATCGGAGGTTTGGGCTGGAACGGATTCTTCACTTTTGCGATGCTATATTGGTTATGGCCAAAAATGTGGAAGACCACCCTTTATTCCACTAAATTGGCGACCACACACTTTTGGATGGGTACCATGGGTATTTTATTCTATGCACTTCCGATGTATGTGGCAGCGTTGACCCAGTCTTTGATGTGGAAAGAATTTACAGAAGCCGGAAGGTTGGCCTATCCAAATTTCTTGGAGACTGTCATCCAGATCAAACCCATGTATATGCTGAGGGCTTTTGGTGGTCTATTGTATCTATCAGGTGCATTCCTTTTGGTTTATAATATGGTGAAAACAGCCAAGCAAGGTTCATTCATGGCAGAGGAACAGGACGAGGCACCTGCCTTGAAACCACATGTCGACGAGCCGGGAGAATTTTGGCACAAGGCGTGGGAGAGAAAGCCTATTTTCTTTACAATATTGGCTACCATTGCCATTTTGATCGGTGGGGTCATAGAGATTGTTCCAACGATACTTGTCAAATCCAATGTACCGACAATTTCAAGCGTAATGCCTTACACCCCGCTAGAACTGCAGGGACGTGATTTGTATATTTCACATGGCTGCGTGGGTTGCCATTCGCAGATGATCAGACCTTTCAGGTCAGAAACGGAGCGCTATGGCGAATATTCCAAAGCTGGGGAGTTTGTCTATGACAGGCCATTCCTATGGGGATCCAAGCGTACTGGACCGGATTTGCACAGAGAGGGAGGGAAATATCCCGACAGCTGGCATTATTACCATATGGTAGATCCTACCTCCATGTCGCCGGGGTCATTGATGCCTCCTTATCCGTGGTTATCTACCAATATCATGGACCACGACGACGTGCCTGCAAAAATCAGGACACTCCAAAAATTGGGAGTCCCTTATCCTGAAGGATATGACGCTCAAGCCAATGCAGACCTGACAATCCAAGCCAACAAGATTGCCGCCAACCTGAAGACTGCGGGAGTCGAAGTAATGCCAGAATCTGAAATGGTAGCCTTGATTGCCTATCTGCAGCGCTTGGGTACAGATATCAAAAAAACTACAGCTTCCAATCCATAAATTTTAGGACTTATGAAAAAAGAGATATTAAGTTCCATCGAGAACATAGAAATCTACCCCATCATCTCCTTGTTGATCTTCGTGATTTTCTTTGTAGGGATGTTTATATGGGTGATCAAAGTTGACAAGAAATACGTCGACCACATGAAGGAAATGCCTTTCAATGACGAACCACAAAATCCTGAAGGCAATGAAAAAGTTTAAATCCTTATATCTTCTACTTGCAGGGATGTTTTCAGCAATTCCTTCTTTCGCTCAAACCAGCGAATCGACTTGGTTTTCAAATCTTCAAAGCATGGACAGTTCGCAACTGACTCTTCTTATAATTCTTGGAATTGTTCTTGGTGTCATTTTATTGCTGTTGGTTTTGATGATTTACCTGATGGCTTTCATGACTGCGATGTTTAGAAAAGAAACTCCAGAACCGGTAAGCCAGCCTACGTGGTGGAACGAGTTTAAGCTCAAATACATTACAGGAAAAATGAAGCCGGTGGGCGGCAAAGAAGAAAAGCAGATGATGCTTGACCATAGTTATGACGGCATTGTGGAACTCGATAACCACATGCCGCCTTGGTTGGCCAATGTATTTTTTCTCACAATTGGTATAGCCGTCGTTTATTTTATGTACTACACTGTACTTGGAATAGGACCGACGCAGCTGGAGGAATATGCCGAAGAACACAGGATAGCAGCTATTCAGATCGAAGAATATAAAGCACTTGCTGTCAGTAGCATTGATGAGACCACTGTCGTATTCGATGAATCACTCACTTCGATTGCAGCAGGTCAAAGTATCTTCAGTGCCAACTGTGTCGCTTGTCATGCCCAGGATGGTGGTGGTGGAGTAGGTTCAAACCTGACAGATGAATACTGGAAACATGGAGGGTCCATCAATGAAATCTTCAAGGTGATCAAATATGGAGTTCCTGAAAAAGGGATGATTCCTTGGCAAGACCAGTTGAGTCCTGAAGAGATGCAGCAGGTATCCAGCTACATCAAAACCCTTCTTGGGACTACACCGGCCAATCCAAAAGTTCAAGAAGGTGAAAAATATGTGCCGCCAGGAGCAACTGAAACAGCCAAACCTGATTCGGTGGCAGTTCCTATCACTGCTGAGGCGGTTGCCGAAGCCAAATAAAAATGACCCTTGGGGGATTCCCCCTCAGGGGTTAAAATTATCAAACCTTAGGGGTGGTTATTAAAATTTTCAATCCGAAGAGTTATGAGTAAGATTAATCCAAATTTAGATCCGGACCATTTTCGTGATTCCCTGGCTTCAGTAAGTGCAGAAGGAAAGCGAAACTGGATTTATCCCAAAAAAGTCTCCGGTAAATTTTTCAGGTGGAGGACGTACCTTTCATGGGTTCTGTTGGCGGTTTTATTTGCGGGGCCCTTCATCCAGGTAGGAGGAAGGCCATACATGCTTTTCAATATCTTCGAAAGAAAGTTTATCATTTTTGGGGCGGCTTTTTGGCCTCAGGATACCCATTTGCTGATTTTCCTCTTATTGATATTCTTTATCTTCATCATTCTGTTCACTGCAGTATTTGGAAGGATATTTTGTGGATGGGCATGTCCACAGACTTTGTTTTTGGAAATGGTATTCCGAAAAATCGAGTATGCCATAGAAGGTGATGCAAACCAGCAAAGGAAGCTCGATGACATGCCTTGGAACAGTGAGAAAATTTGGAAGAAAGGTTTGAAGATGACCATTTTCGTTGTGATCTCACTTTTGATTTCACATCTGGTGATGGCATATCTCATTGGAGTGGATCAGGTGATGGAAATCGTCAGTCAGCCACCCTCTGCCCATATGTCAGGATTTATCGGTTTGATGGCATTTACGGGGATTTTCCTATTTGTATTCTCGTGGTTTCGGGAGCAGGCTTGCATCGTGGTTTGTCCTTACGGCAGGCTTCAGGGAGTGTTGCTCGATGCAAATTCGATCAATGTCACTTATGACCATATCAGGGGAGAACCACGTGGTCCTATCCGAAAAAACAAAATAGAAGAACCCCCAAAAGGTGACTGCATCGATTGCGGTCTTTGCGTTCAGGTCTGTCCTACTGGGATTGATATCCGAAATGGCGTGCAGATGGAATGCGTCAACTGTACTGCATGCATGGATGCCTGTGATGAGGTCATGGTCAAAGTGGACAGACCTGAAGGGCTGATCAGGTATGCTTCTGACAACAGTGTGATGCACCGGACACAAAAGCTGATTACCCCAAGGGTAAAAGCATATTCAGCCATGTTGGTGGTCTTGCTTGCTGCATTTATTGCATTGATTGCCACTAGGGAAGATTTGGCCGCCACCGTTACCAGATTTAGAGGCATGACCTATCAGGCCAGAGATACAGGTCAGATCAGTAATCTTTACGAAGTCAGTTTCATCAATAAAACCTTTGATCCACAGCAAGTATCCTTGGTAGCAGAAAATGATAAATACATCGTCGAAAAAGTAGGAGACCAAGACTGGACCTTGGATGGTCAGGCAAAATTTGATGGCAGATTCTTTCTGGTTAAAGACCAAAAAGAAATGCTCATCAACCAAGAAGATGTTACCTTACTTCTGATGCAGAATGGGGAAGTCATCGATAGGATCAGTACAAGTTTTGTCGGGCCGGTATTCAGTGGGAAGTGAGGAGTTTGCAGTTTGCAGTGGGCATTGGCAGTTTATAGTAGGCAATGGGCAGTTTAGAGTAGGCAGTTACCAGTTTACAGTGTGAAGTGAGGAGTTGGCAGTTTGGAGTGATCAGTAGGCAGTGGCAGTTTGGAGTGGTAGGGAAAAAATGATTTGGTTTAAATAACCCAATAACCTTTCAACCTTGAAACTTTAAAACCTTAACTCAATAACCAATAACCAATAACCCAATAACCTTTCAACCTTGAAACTTTAAAACCTTAACTCATTAAACCAATAACCAATAACTCAATAACCAATAACTTAATAACCAATAACCGATAACCTTTCAACCTTGAAACTTTAAAACCTTAACTCAATAACTCAATAACCCGATAACCAATAACTTAATAACCGTTAACTAATTAACCAACAAAAAATATGGACTGGGGAAAAGGAATAGTAATTACGATCAGCACATTTGTATTGATGATGGTGGGTTTGGTGATTGTCTGTGTGAAGCAGGATGATATCCATTTAGTAACCCAAAACTATTATGAGGAGGAGATCAAATACCAAGATCAGATTGAGAAGATGATTAATGCCAATTCCCTTGATTATAAGGTTTTGGTATATGACACCCAACTCAAAAAGGTAGATCTCCATCTTCCTATTGGCGCTAAGGGAACCCTTCACCTTTTTAGGCCATCCGATGCTAGGTTAGACCAAAAAATCACTTTCGATGTCAAAGATATGAATGCCAATGCATTTGACTTGAAAAGTTTGAAGTCGGGCTATTGGAAAGTCAAGCTGACATGGTCTGCATCTGGAGTTCATTATTTTCATGAAGAAAAAATCAATATTTAAATGATCTGGACTGCGTTTTTGTTGGGATTTTTGGGTTCTTTCCACTGCTTGGGAATGTGCGGACCTATTGCTTTGGCAGTTTCCGCCAAGGACAATTCCCGATTTCTTCGTAATAAAATCATTTATAACCTTGGCCGGACTGTTACTTATTCTTTTCTGGGAGCACTGATCGGATTGGTTGGATTTTCCCTTGCTTTGGCGGGTATTCAGCAATGGATATCCATAGGAATGGGTTCACTTATTTTGTTGATGGCATTTTTTTACAAAAGTTCTGAAAGGCTCATCACCCAATCCGGTCTATACGGAGGAGTCAATAAGCTAAAATCCTCATTGGGTTATTTTCTTAAAAAAGGCGGAACACCGGCATTTTTCGCATCCGGATTGCTGAATGGATTGCTTCCCTGTGGCATGGTGTACATTGCTTTGATAGCTTCTTTGGCGCTTCAAAGTCCGTTGGAAGGTGCGATGTACATGTTCTTTTTTGGCTTGGGTACGATTCCCATGATGGTGATGGTCATGGTTTCGGGAAAAATCCTTTCACTTTCCATCCGCACCAAATTGACAAATGCGCTTCCTTATTTCGCCATGTTTATCGGGATTCTTTTTATTGTCAGGGGACTTGGTTTGGGAATCCATTACATCAGCCCCAAGCTCCCTGTCTATAGTGAAGGAAACCTGACGACCGAGATTACGGTCTGTGATTGAGTTTCTTTCCAAAAAAACGTCTATGCTTTTCCCATCTCAAACTTGCTTCAATTTCAAATTTCATGAACAGGTTTTGTTCCGAAAGAATTAACCTTTTGGTTCAGATTGTCGGGATAAAAAAACAAAAGCCGGTCTGTATCCCAGACCGGCTTTTTCATTCAAATTGACATTTACCTTTACTCTACTTTAATTTCAAAATAGTATTCCTGACCATTTGGATACAATCCAAGGATTACAATTTCCTCACCGATATTGCTTTTTAAGACATCTATCAATTGTTCGGAATTGCTGATTTTATTCCTTCCATCCGAGCCGATTACAGAAGTAATTATAAATCCGGGCTTTGCGCCTGATTTTTTCCAGTTTTCATCCTCAACAGAAGTTATGCCTGCGCCTCCTTCAATGCTAAGTCTCTCTTTCATAGCTGGCTTGATGTCTTCAAATGTTACCCCGCTAAAGCTTACAATCTTTGGAGGGACAACCTTCACAACATCGGTGTCACCGGATAGATTTTTTAAAGTAGCAGTTGTCTTAGCTTCTTTTCCTTTTCTCAGGTATTTGATATCAACTTTGTCACCGGGACGTTTTCTTGCGACCATTTCCTGGAGTTTGGGAACATTATTCGTCTCCACCCCATCGATGCCGATGATGACATCTCCTGCTTTTAATCCTGCTTGTGCACCTCCGCTTCCTTTATTGACACCCGTAACATATACTCCTCTGGTAGTAAACAATCCTTCGGAAAGATTATCATCCAATTTAGAAATATCCTGAATACTTACACCTAATAGTCCTCTTTGTACAGTTCCGAATTCTAGCAAATCATCCATTACTTTCTTGACTAAAGAAGTTGGAACGGCGAATGCATATCCTGTAAATGTACCTGACACATTTCCTGAAGCTATAGCTGTATTGATACCGATCAGTTCTCCAGCAAGGTTAACTAGCGCACCTCCTGAATTCCCTGGATTGACTACAGCATCTGTTTGCAGGAATGATTCGATTTGGAGGTTATTTTCCAAATCTCTTAAGATACCTATATTTCTTGCTTTGGCGCTGATAATCCCTGCTGTTACAGTAGAAGTCAGATCAAATGGATTGCCTACTGCGAGGACCCATTCGCCTACTCTCATTTTGTCGGAATCTCCAAACTTGACAAATTTCAAGCCTTTAGCCTCGATTTTCAGTAATGCAAGGTCAGTAGTCGGGTCAGTGCCGATTACCTTTGCGGTATATTTTGTATTGTCTTCCAGCGAAATGTCGATCTTGGAGGCATTTTCGATCACGTGGTTATTGGTCACGATATAGCCATCTTCAGAAATTATCACTCCCGAACCTGAGCTCATTCCTTCTCTCAGTTGACCATCCCTTTCAGGATTTTTAAACCCAAAAAACTCTTCAAAAGGATCCGGGCCTCTTTGGCCTTGGGTGACAGTTATACTGCTTTTGACATGGACTACTGCCGGTGTTACCGCCGCTGCTGATGCAACGAAGTTGATCCCATCCGGCACATTGAATTTCTCGTCCGAAAGCATATTGACTAGACTTGCATTTTGTTTGTCAGTGAAATTGGAGGCAGTGTCCTGCCTCACAAGATAGCTTGCTCCTGCAAGCGCAATTGCTCCGCCTATCAGTGAGGCAAGAAACATTCCTAGGAAAAACTGCTTTTTATTCATTTTGGTAGTGATTTAAGTTCTGGTCTGTTCACGAAATTTACATTGTCCTGTTATCAAATACCAAGCTTAATTATAGCACTTGCAGATGTTTTTAACAAGGATTAACAGTAAAATAGAAATACGGAAGTCTTCCACTTCCTTACAACAAAAAATAAGGAAATGGGTTTCCCCACTTGCCTTATTTTACTTCATTTTTTTGATTTGAAGGTTTTACCGGCTTTTGGCAAGTTGATTTTGAGCTAGACCTCTTCAAATACTGCCTCGATCCTACCCGAATTGACAGCCTAAGGCAAAAAGAATGTCCTACAGATTGAGCAATAGTGCGTTTTTAAAAAATGAAAATTTTTTTACTCTTTTTATTCTTTCTTTTTCTATCCCTGATACGGTGAGCTTTTATTCAGTCAAATCATGGTTGAAATCTACCTTTTTCATTCCTAAAAGCAGAGATTTGGATTTCATTTTTACTTTGCCCCTTGGCTACTGCCTAAGTAAACTGCTTGAGCAATTCTTTTTTCTAACTGAAACAAAAAGCCAATTTGACATTTGTTCAACAATTTCATTTTTTCTGTCATAATGG
>JBBRFK010000002.1:0-43695 GCA_038224435.1 Cytophagales bacterium
TTGTCACCAAACTAAGAAAATTAGGTCCGAAGTTATCGTGTACCTGCCGGAGACTTCCGGATTTGGACTGTGGTCGTTTTATACCTACCAATTCCTTATATTAGCCTACGATCTTTCATTCCCAACATATACCCATCCATAAGATTTCCGTATTCATCAATATAACCTTAGCTGCCAATTGAATGAAAATAACCTTTTTCAAATCCAAAGTATCCCTGATTTCCCTGATTATTTTCTTTTCATTGACCCATGATTCCTTTTCGCAAAAATTCATTTTGCTCCAAAATGGCTCCAACACAAAAACAGCGCTCAGGTTTGAGATTGGGGAAGAACTGACCTACAAGTCCACTAAATTTGATTATTATGTCACCGATGTGATCTTGGATATCAAGACTGACATCATCGTCCTTTCTGAAAATGTCCTCCAACCGAAGGATATCACTGTGGTCGACATCCGCAACAAAGATCCAAGAAATCAGACCATCAAAAACCTTTCTTATCTCAGCATGGGGGCTGGCATTATTTTTCTTCTGGTCAATACTGTCAACAGCCTGTATCAACAGGGTGACCTGTCACGATTGGAAGATTCCTGGGCTTTGTCCGCGGGACTTTTGGCAGGAGGCTATGGGATTTCAAAACTCCGGTATAAAGAATTCCGGCACAAAGGAGACAACAAAATCCAGATTGTAATTCTATATGGAGATTGAAAAGGAATAGGTAAAGCGGGGATTATTTACGACTTTTGCACCTCAAAAAAACTAAATAAATTATGACATCAGACCAGTTGAAAGACTTGAGAGCCCGCGTTTCGGCTTTGAGGAGGTATCTTTGACTACGATAAGAAGAAAGCAGAAATAGAAGATTTGGACGCTGTATCATCACAGCCCGATTTCTGGAATGATTCTGATGAAGCGGAGAAGACCATGAAGCAAATCCAAGCCAAAAAAGCATGGACTGCTCCTTACGAAAAAGTGGAAACCAACCTTCAGGATCTGGAAGTTCTCTTTGATTTTTACTCCATGGAAGAAGTTTCTGAAGAAGAAATGAAAGCCGAATACACAAAAGTATTGGGAGAAGTTGAAGATCTGGAACTCAAAAAAATGCTTAGCAGTGAGGAGGACCAGCTCAATGCCGTACTTGAAATCAACCCCGGTGCTGGAGGTACAGAAAGCAACGATTGGGCTTCCATGCTCATGAGGATGTACATCATGTGGGGAGAGAAAAATGGTTACAAGGTCCGAGAGGTGGATTTTCAGGAAGGTGAAGTTGCAGGAATCAAATCCTGTACTTTGGAATTTGAAGGACCTTTGGCCTATGGATTTTTGAAATCAGAGATTGGCGTTCACCGTTTGGTAAGGATTTCCCCTTTTGACAGCAATGGCAGAAGACACACGTCATTTGCTTCCGTGTATGCCTATCCTGAAGTGGACGACACCATTACGATCGACATCAATCCTGCGGACGTGGAACTCCATACTTCCCGCTCAGGCGGCGCCGGTGGACAAAATGTAAACAAGGTAGAAACCAAAGTCCAACTTACACACAAGCCAACGGGAATCGTGGTAGTGTGTCAGATTGAGCGTTCCCAGCTCGCCAATAGAGAGAAGGCCATGCAGATGTTGAAATCTAGGCTTTATCAAATGGAAATGGAAAAAAGGAATGTCGAGCGGGCAAAAGTGGAATCCGGAAAATTAAGGATTGACTTTGGTTCACAGATCAGAAACTACGTCCTCCATCCATACAAATTGGTAAAAGATGCGAGAACGGGCTACGAAACTTCTGACACCCAAAGTGTCCTAGATGGGAATATCAATGAATTTATCAAGGCTTTTTTACTTGCCCAAAGCGAAGAAGAAGCCAACCAAGATTGATCTTTTTGACTTTACAATCCTGGTTCAGACTGGTTCTGGATCAGGATTGTTTCATTTATAAATGAACTTCTTCATGAGATTTTTGCCTCCATTCTTTACGTTGGATTATTTTCTTCTCTGCCTGAGTTCGTTCTTGTTTTTTTCGAGTTTCAATATGATCATTCCCGAGCTCCCCTCCTACCTGAGCTCCTTAGGCGGTGAGGATTACAAAGGGTTGATTATTGCACTATTTACCCTTTCTGCAGGACTTTCACGCCCATTTAGCGGCAAGTTGGCAGATAAAATCGGCCGGATTCCGGTAATGGTTTTTGGTGCTGTGGTCTGCATTATTGCTAGCCTTGCCTATCCTATTGTTACCTCTGTGGCAGGTTTCCTGTTCTTGAGGTTTGTCCATGGGTTTTCTACGGGTTTTACGCCAACAGGTACTTCTGCCTACGTGGCTGATATTGTCCCCTTCAACAGACGTGGGGAAGCCATGGGCATCCAATCTTTGTTTGGGTCATTGGGAATGGCAGCAGGTCCTGCAACGGGTGGCTACATCGGCTCAATCTGGGGAATTCAGCCTCTATTCTATACCTCAGCATTTACGGCCATTCTTTCCATTCTGATTTTGATCAGGCTGAAGGAAACAATAGCCAAACCTGAAAAATTCCATCTCAGTTTATTGAAATTGAAACGAGATGAGGTGATTGAAAAAAGAGTTTTGGCCCCGTCACTGGTCCTATTCCTAACCGTGTTTTCATTTGGTGCAGTGCTCACGATTATCCCTGATTTCTCAGAGCATTTGGGAATCCTCAACAAAGGCCTTTTCTTCGCGGTTTTCACGCTCTCCTCTTTGGGCATCAGGATCATTGCCGGCCGGGCTTCAGACAAATACGGCAGAATCCCGGTGATGCTTTTGGCCTGTCTCTCCATGGGAATTGCGATGTTTCTGATCGGATTTGCGGAATCCAAAGCCATGTTTCTTTTTGGAGCTGTAATTTTCGGTTGCTCGGTAGGGATGAATTCCCCCACTATATCAGCATGGACGATAGATCTTTCTTTGGATAAATTTAGGGGAAGGGCATTGGCCACGATGTATATCGCCATGGAATCAGGAATCGGTGTGGGTGCTTTGGTCTCGGGCTTTGTTTATGACAATAAATCTGCCAATTTCCCATTGGTCTTTTCGATAGCGGGGGTATTTTCTTTGATTGCTTTTGTCATCGTACTTTTCTTGAGAAATATCCAAAAAAACCATGCTCAGGCTATCAACCAGTAATAATATAATTCAAAAATTGAAAATTACCAAATTTATTCAATCTTACTATTAAAGTGAAATAAAATGGTAAAATATAAATTATAAGAATTTTTTAACAATTTATTTTATAATTAAAGTATTTTATTTTGTTTTAATAGATTATTTTTAGAGTCGGTTATAAACTGATTCTCTGAATGTTAGTCTGGAACAAGAAATTTTCTGTCTTTTATTTTTCCACAGCAATATTTGCAGTTGCATTTCTTTTATTGGATTTAAAGGCCGGGTTCTTCATTTTCAATCTTTTGACACTTCCGATTTTGATATTTGGCCTTGTACTTAAGTTTAAAAAAAATCCCCACCCACTGATGTCTTTGATGATTGTAGCTTCAATTTTTTCCTTTGCAGGAGATATCTTGATGCTGTTGGATATCGAAGAAAGCCTTTTCAAAACCATTGGCATCTGTACCTTTATCGTCGCACAGACTTGCTATGGCTTGCTGTATATCCATTCTGCCCAATTTACAGATCAAAAAATTAAGCCAAGCCTATTAAAGAGATGGCCTGAAATGGTTGCTTTTATTGTGCTTGGAATCTATGCTGCCATAGTACTGGAATATACCAATGAGTTTTTCCTTCCGGGATTAATCTATTCATTTTTCGCTATTTCCACATTCGTATTGGCCTTGAACAGGAGGTTTTTTGTAAGCCGTCGAAGCTTTGTTCTCGTGTTTACAGGTGCTTTTTTGTTTATTCTAAGCGCCTCCCTCACCGGATTTGACCTCTATGCTACCAATAAAATCCGGTACGCAGTTGCTATCCTCCTCTATTCAGGTGGGCATTATCTCTGCAGTTTTGGCATTCTTACCCAAATCGGAGAAATAACCAACAAAGAGAAATCAGTGAAATCTATCTTTGAATGAGTCTTATGGGTTGTGCAAAAACCCGTTTTTCCTAGGGATAGGCATGATTTCTACCTGTCTTCCATTTAGGTAGGTGACATTTTCCCCATCAAAAGAAGCTCCTTCCTCTAATTGTACCCTAAGCTCTTTGTTCCATTCTTTTAGGAAAACCACCGCATTGAGCTCGATGGCATATACTGTGTTGGGATACAAAGGATAATCACCGGCACCGGGAGTGTCTTCCTGATTGTCCCACATGCCTATAGTAGGGCCTGAAGCATGGCCGTGCACTCCAAGCGGATGTGAATATATACTGCCTTTTATTTTTTCTGCATCCATTACTTTTCTGGTTTCCTTTAAGATTTGGTTGCCTGTACGGCCGGTCACAAACTGGGAAGTGAGTATGTCTTGAAGCCTATTGCCAACTTTCATGGCATCTTTGAGGTATTGTGGAACCTCATTTTCTCCAAGTTTGAGGACGTAGGCAAGCTGTTGGGTATCGGTATTTAATCTCAAATATGAAATGCCAAAATCTATGTGAAGCATATCCCCGGGCATGATAACTTCAGAGTCGGCCTTGACAGCAAATGACCTCAATTGGCCCTGAGAAGCAGGATCTGCCCTTTGTATATCTACAGAAGGATGAAACCAAGTTTCCAATTTAAGTGCTTTGATTCTTTCTCTATACCACCATACGACATCATCAGTCGTGGTGACGCCTGGCGTAATCACCTCTTCGGAAAGGCCATCGGCGATGATGTCATTGGCGATAGTTTGGAGATGGCGGTAGGTCGCCATTTCTGAAGAAGTGCGAGTTTCCAACCATCCGACAGCAAGATTTTGGGCAGAAGTGATTTTACTTTGGAAATTCTCCGGCAGGTATGATTTCAGGGTATTGTATTCTGTGACATTGAGACCATCAGCATGTCCAAAATCTTCGGCGATATTCAATCCGATTTTCTTTGGGTTTTTCTCTGCGATCAATTCGGAAAGACGCTTCCATTGGTCTGGTTGGGTATCCGGATCCCATGCTTTTTTGAAAGATTTCCCCACATCATACCTTGCGACTGCATAGGTTTCAACCACAGCTGAGCCAGGAGCTTTGTATAAAACCAACATAGTTCTCCTTCTTGCGGCATGCCAAGTGGCGGGCAAAAATGTTTTGATCACTGGGTCTTCATTGTATTCCCGGGAAATAATCACCCACATATCAATCTCCGTCCTGTCCATCAGAGTCGGCAAAAGTGTCTGGATTCGTTCCTCAAGCCATTCATCAATGACAGCTGCCTGCTCTCTTTGACTCAGAATATGAGGTGATTGGGCGAGAAGTATTCCACTGAATCCAATAAACAGGGTGATAGCAAGCAAGAATTTTTTCATGATGATTTCCGAATTTAATTTCGGAAAATAGGAAGAAAACTCAATATTAAAAAGACAAACTATGCCATTGAAATATTGCTTTCTTGCCTATGCAATAACCTTTGGCTGAGTTTATGAAAACGGTACAACAATAAGATACCCGTCACAGTCAGGCCGATCAGAAGACCTACCCAAATCCCGATTTCTTCCATGCCAAACCAAAAAGCCAAAACATAACCAAGGGGCAATCCAATGACCCAATACGCCACCAAAGTCACGATGGTGGGAACTCTTACATCTGACATTCCACGCAGTGCGCCAAGTCCGACGACCTGAATGCCATCCGACAACTGGAAAAAACCCGCAATGATCAACAGTGTCGCACTCATCTGGATCACTGAGACATCATCAATATAAAGAGAAGGCAAAAATTCTCTAAAAACGATAAAAATTACAGCAGAGACGCTCATGAAAATGGCAACCATGACGAAAACAGTGAATCCTGCTTCCCGAAGGGTTCTGATGTCATTTCGCCCTAACTGATTCCCAACCCTTACCATCGCTGCTGTCGAAAGCCCTGAAGCCATCATATAGCTGATAGAGGCGAGGTTAATGGCGATCTGATGGGCAGCGAGGGCAGTCACCCCTATCCACCCCATCATAATGGCCGCAGCGCTGAATGCCCCAACCTCAAAAATAAACTGAAACCCTGTCGGAACTCCTATTTTGATCAATTTGGATAACATCGGAAAATTCAGCTTTTTAAATCTCAAACTCAGGTGAAAAGGTTTATAACGCTTTGAATTCCATACATAGTAAGCCATCATCAATCCCATCAATATTCTTGATATCAAGGTCGCCCACCCCGCACCGTTTAATCCGAGCGCAGGAAAACCAAGATTTCCGTAGATCATCACCCAATTGAGAAACACATTGATGGCATTACAAAAAATCGTAATGTACATGGCCTGTTTGGTTTGGGAAAGGCCTTCTGCAAACTGCTTGAATGTCTGAAAAAACATAAAGGGAAGCAAAGAAAAAGTAATGATGGCCAGATAAGGAATCGCCAAAATGACGACTTCCTCAGGTTGGTTGAGATGATTTAGAAACGGAGATGCCATCACAATCAAAAAAAACATCATAATCCCACCTGCCATGTTGATAATAAAACCATGGTTGAACAAACGGGAAATCCTTTTTCCTTTGTTTTTCCCATCTGCCATGGCCACCAAGGGGGTCATGGCCATGGATACGCCAATCCCAAACATCAAAACCACAAAGAAAATACTGTTGGCCAAAGAAGCTGCAGCCAATGGAACGGCACCAAGCCGACCTACCATCATACTGTCCGCTACTCCAACCAAAACCTGCCCCAACTGACTCAGCATGACCGGGTAAGCCAGGTAGAAAGTCTTTGAAAAATTATCCTTGAAATTTGGAATGACCATTTTAAATGTAGCGCTTATCAGATATTGAGAATTCTTGCAACTTTCAATAGGCCAGCTATAGAAATACAATCCGTAATTTCTCCATCCATAACCTTTTGGATGGCTTCTTTGAGTGGGAGTTTGATGATATGAAGCTGTTCGGTTTCCTCAAATTCTGTTTCTCCCTGAGAAAGTTCTTCGGCAAGGAATATAAATCCTTCTTCGTCAGTCACGGAATTGGAAGTATGTATTCTCATGATTTTTGTCCACTTTTTAGCAGAAAGACCGGTTTCTTCCTTCAGTTCTCTTTTGGCTGAATCCAGGACATCGTGCTCCAAAAGTCCTCCACCCATAGGGATTTCCCAAGAATATTCATCCAAAGTATATCGGTACTGCCCAACGAGCCAGGTATTTAGATTTTCATCAATAGGGACAATTGCCAAAGCTTTATTCTTAAAAATCACTTTGCCATAAATCCCGTCTTTGCCGGATGGATTTACCACTTGGTGTTCCTCCAGTTTGATCCAGGGATTTTCGTATATCTTTTCTTTGGAATTGGTTTTCCAGGGATTTTCCATGTATTGGTTCAAATAAAAAAAGGGTGACTTTTGGCCACCCTTGAGATTTATGTTTTATAAACTTTAAGCTGGGATAGGCAACACCTTACTATCCTTAAAAGTAGAAAGAATCACCATGGATTGCATGGAATCCACTTCTTTAATTTCACTGACTTTCTCCAGCATCAATTTTTGATAGGCGGTGATGTCTTTAGCGATAATCTTGAGGATAAAATCACCTGTACCGGTGATGTGGTGACATTCGATCACTTCTTGGATCTCATTGATTTCTTTCATAAAAGCATCAATATTTCCTTTATTGTGACCTATCAGACTGACCAAAACAAAGGTGCTTACACCAAGTCCGATTTTTTCAGGATCCAGTTTTGCATGATAGCTTTTGATGATCCCCGATTGTTCCAATTTCTTAACTCTTTCCAATGTAGGAGCAGGCGAGAGCCCAATATCTTTTGAAAGCTGGGCATTGGTTATTTTAGCGTTCGCCTGAAGTATCTCCAGTATCTTGCGGTCTATTTTGTCGAATTTCACTTTTATATTATTATCCATGATTCTTGAATTTTCAAAATTTTATGTTGTGCAAAGTTAATATAATTTGATATTGTTTTAAAACAAATAACTGGAATTAAACCCTGTTTGCAAAATATTGTTTACTAATTAACAGCTTTTCAGAATATTTGCATTGAATTAATTTCAACTTATCGAACTTATTCAAATTATCTCCTGAATTTGATATAACTGTTACGGAAAAATTTTATTAAAGTTTATTCTTTTTGATATAATCCCTTGCCTCCTTGTGGGCGGGGTGTTTTCGCTTGGCATATTTCTTCACCTGATTAAAATAGCTCCTTGCCAAGGGCTTGTTTTTTTCCAGATTTGCCATTTTTCCCAATGCAATTAAAGAATAGAGGTAATACCCGCTTTCCTGGCTTTCTGTTTCTTCTCCATAGGAAAGTGTCTTCAGATAATTCTTTTTGGCTTCTTTCTGATCTCCGATCCGGTCATAATATTGGGCAATATAAAATGCCGCATACCTCCCACTGTTTGATTCATAGCCTGTCCATTTATCATCGATCCTTTGAAGAATCTGTTCAGACATTTCCTTTGCTTCCGTGATTCTTCCCACGGTGTACAGATGTCTGGCATAAGACCTGTGGAAATAGGGATTATTGGGAAATTTGCTATGCAAGTAATCTGTTATGGCCAAGGCTTTATAAGGTTGCTTTTCATCTGACGCATATAGCCTGAAGAGAAAATACTGCGCCTCGATTCTGGCATAGAAGGCATTTTGTGCTACATCTTCCAACTGTTTGAGGCCAAGTGCCTTATTTCCCTTGGGAAACATTGCGACTACAGGCTTGAGCAAAGGATAATTTTCCGGTATCCAAACAGAAAAATAATTGAACAAAGCATCCCCCAATAACAGTTCCGGACCCAATTCTTCTTCCCCCCTACTCAGGTTCAGATATTTGAGTGCGTTCTTTCCCGCAAAAGTAGCTCTTGTCCAGCTTTTTCTCTCACTGTATAACCTTCCCTGAAAACCGTAAGCCCCGGCCAAAAAGAAAGCAGCTTCTTTGTTTTTTGGATCATCATCCAACATTTCCTTTGCCTTGTCGATGACGACATCCATCTGGTTGATAAAAAGGCCGTCGTACTTGTCATTTTCAACATCAGGTGCGATTTTCCACCATGTACTCAGTCCCAACAAAAAATAAGGAAGGGGATGTTCAGGATATTGGTACTGCATGACCTTAAAACCATGCTCGGCGGTCTCAAAATCAAAGTTATACAATGCATTTACATTCTCGGTAATTCTAAACTGCAGGCCTTTATCCAACAACAAATAAGGAGATTCACTCTTGCCTACTTGGTCCAAAGTCCGGTCCTGGGCAATGGAAACACTTACAACCAACATCAAAATCAATACCACTGAAAAACTTCCTTTTCGCATTCTTATTCTAAATTTTCTCCAAAATTATATGCTATTCCAAACAATCATTTAGATTTGGCCATAATTATTTCAAATTATGTCGCAGACTCCCAGTCCTATCTCACAACGCATCGAAGCCAATTTAGATTTCGATAAAAGGCTGTTTTTTTTTATTCTGGTTATTTTGTTTCTTTTGGTCAGGTATGTCACCAATGACCTAATCCTC
The DNA here is from genome assembly GCA_038224435.1 of Cytophagales bacterium. Lineage (GTDB taxonomy): Bacteria > Bacteroidota > Bacteroidia > Cytophagales > Cyclobacteriaceae > Cognataquiflexum. Next base: position 9,528 of record JBBRFK010000002.1, read on the forward strand.
CAATCTATCCCCGGATATGATAAATTGGAGTCCGAAGGTTCTTTTATGATATTCCATGTTTTCAATGCGCTGGATTATATATGGACACCTTTTGCTTTGCTATGGAAATTTACCGCGACCGCTTTCGTGATTTGGTTGGGAGCTTTTGCTTTTGGATACAAAGCGCCTTTTGTCCGGCTTTGGCAGTTTGTGATGGTGTCCGAATTCATTTTTATATTTCCTGAACTGATCAAAATGCTGGTTTATATCAAACCTTCTGACTCAGTGACCTATGAAGAGATCAGGGGTTATTACCCGCTTTCGCTTTTTTCATTGGTTAACCCCGCAAACGTTGCCGCTAAATATCACTATCCATTGAGGGCTATCAACCTCTTTGAATTGATTTATATTGTTTTTTTGATTTTTGGATTTCATACGGTCAGCCGTCGGTCGCTTGCAGAATCAACCTTTGTCGTTCTGTTCAGTTATGTGTTGATGCTCTTGCTTTGGCTCCTGTTTTATAGTTTGGTGTACAAATAAAACCTTCAAAAAAGTCCGTCTTATGAATTTTGACACTTTTAAGATTCGTATTTTCAGTCAGGGATATAAACTTGATTACCTTTGCAAGCACAATATTCTTTGAGTTCAAAAATCAAAAAACCATGAATCCATTATTGGAAAAATTCGATACCCCATTTGAAACCGCTCCATTTGAATTGATAAAAACCGGGCATTACCTGCCTGCCATTGAGGAAGCTATCAAAATGGCAAAAGAAGAAATAGAGGAAATCAAGAAAGCACCAATCCCGACTTTTGAAAATACGATTGTCGCTTTGGACCAATCAGGTGAAAAATTGAACGTAATTTCTTCCATTTTTTTCAACCTCAATAGTGCTGAAACCAATGACCAAATCCAGGTTTTGGCGAGGGAAATCTCCCCGCTTTTGACAGCCCATGGCAATGACGTCCTTTTGGATGAAGCGCTTTTTGCCAATATCAAGTTTGTCTACGAACAAAGAGATAAACTCACGCTGACCGAGGAGCAAAAAACCCTTCTGGAAAAAACATACAAAGGTTTTGTGAGAAATGGCGCCAAACTTGACGAAATCCAAAAGCAAAGGCTTAGAGAGATTGATGGAGAACTTTCTCAATTGGGGTTGAAATTTGGGGAAAATGTTTTGGCCGAAACGAATAAATATGAGCTTGTCATCACGGAAGAATCAGACCTCGCAGGATTACCGGATGCTGTCAAAGAAGGAGCCATGCAGACTGCCGAGGAAAAGGGCAAACCGGGAAAATGGGTTTTTACATTGGCCTATCCAAGTTACATCCCTTTCATGATGTATTCTGAAAAAAGGCACTTGAGAAAAGAATTGTTCATTGCCTCCGGCACAAAATCATGCAAAGGCGACGAATTGGATAACCGAGAGCACATCAAAGACATGCTGAGGTTGAAAAATGAAAGGGCAAATCTGCTTGGTTATCCAAGATTTTCGGATTTTGTTCTTGAAGAAAGGATGGCCAAAAGCGCTCCGACAGTGATGGATTTTCTTCACAACTTGCTTGAGATGGCCAAACCAAAAGCACAGGCGGAAATCAAGGAATTGGAGAATTTTGCCAAAGAACTGGATGGTCTGGAGAAAATCGAAAAGTGGGATTTTTCATTCTATTCCGAAAAACTCAAGAACCAAAAATATGAAGTAAGCGATGAGCTCCTTCGCCCTTATTTCAAGCTTGAAAATGTGGTAGAAGGGGTTTTTGTCACTGCCGAAAAGTTATTTGGCATCCATTTCATAGAAAACAAAAACATCCCCAAATACCATCCAGAAGTGACTACATATGAGGTTCAGGACGCCGATGGAAACCATGTGGCGGTTTTTTATGCTGATTTTTTTCCAAGATCAGGCAAAAGAAACGGCGCTTGGATGACAAGTTTCAGAGGACAAAAAACAGTGAAGGGAAAGGAATTCAGGCCACATGTTTCGATAGTGTGCAATTTTACCAAACCTACCAAAACGAAGCCTTCGCTTTTGACTTTCAATGAAGTCACTACCTTGTTTCATGAATTTGGTCATGCACTTCACGGGATGTTGGCAAAAGGAAATTATGAATCGCTGACAGGAACAAGTGTTTATTGGGACTTTGTGGAATTGCCTTCCCAGATTTTTGAAAACTGGAGTTACGAAAAAGAATGCCTGGATCTTTTTGCGAAGCATTACGCAACAGGAGAAATAATTCCTTCAGAATTGATCCACAAGATCAAAAACGCGGCAAATTTCCAACAAGGCTACCAAACAGTGAGGCAAATCAGTTTTGGCCTCCTGGATATGGCCTACCATGGAACTGACCCTTCGACCATCATGGATATTATTTCATTTGAAAAGGAAATTCTTAAACCCACTTCCCTCCTTCCCGATGTAGCGGGAACGCTGATGAGCACCTCTTTTTCCCACATATTCCAAGGAGGATATGCGGCAGGATATTATAGCTATAAGTGGGCGGAGGTCCTTGATGCCGATGCTTTTGAAATGTTTCTCGAGAGAGGTGTTTTCGATAGGGAAACTGCAACAGCCTTTAAAGAAAACATCTTGTCTGCAGGTGGAAGAGAACATCCGACAGTCCTTTACAAAAGATTCAGGGGAAGGGAACCAAAGCCGGATGCATTGTTGAAAAGAGCAGGATTGATTTAAAAAAACCAGCCTTCAATTTCAGTTGAAGGCTGGTTCGATTTTTTAAAAATGCAATAAATCATTTTGTGACGTTAAAATCAAGAGGAACTTTCTTGTCCCCTACCAAGGCTTCATATTTAAAACCTCCAAGTCTTTCGTCAAATTCTTTTTTGGCTTCTTGAATGATCAAAGGATTTAGGATCAGGTCCTTTCCTGTCAAGGCCATTGTTTTTGCAGCCAACATCATTCCTTTGAAGCCAATACTCATACCATCAGCAGCTACAGCTTGCCATGTGTGTGCGGCTGTCCCCGGGACCCAAGTGGCCGTACCCAATCCAACCGTAGGTACAACATAGCTTACATCACCCACATCAGTGGATGCAGGAAAGAAGTTTAATGCATATGGCTGGACTTTTTTTGCAATTTCCAAAGAGGGAACCGTCGGAGAGTTAAAGGTCCTCTGGATTTCTGTTGCCCACTTGATTTCTTCCTCATCATAGGCCACTCCTCCAAGCGAGCTTAGGTTTTTGTGCATCTGTTTTGCCAAAGTTTCATTTGGCAATAATCCATATAATCCAGAGGCCAATTCGATTTCAACCCTTGTTCCTGTACCCATCGCTGCACCTTCAGCAGCTTTTCCTATTCTGGCCCACATGTCTTTCAATTCAGTGATATTCGGATGGCGGATCATATATCTTACTTCAGCAAAATCCGGAACAACGTTTGGTGCAAGCCCTCCGCTTGATATCACATAATGGATCCTGCTTTCCTGATCGACATGCTCCCGCATCATATTCACCATCATATTCATGGCCTCTACCGCATCCAGTGCCGACCTTCCTCTTTGAGGGGAAGCCGCGGCATGTGCTGTTTCACCATAAAACCTGAACCTTCCACCGATTACAGCATTGCAAGTAGAGGCATTGGCTGCATTTCTATCTGACGGGTGCCAGTTGATGACGGCATCCACACCGTTAAAAATCCCATCTCGGGCCATGTAAACTTTGCCGCCGCCACTTTCCTCAGCAGGAGTTCCAAATATCTTGATGGTCGCTTTGATATTGTTTTCATCAATCCAATCCTTCAGAGCTACGCCAGAAGCGACCACTGCTGTACCAAAAAGGTTATGTCCACATCCATGTCCATTTCCACCTTCTATGATTACAGACCTATACGGGACCGCATCTTGGGACAAGCCCGGCAATGCGTCATATTCAGCCAAAAATCCAATGACCGGACCACCTTTATCATAAGTGGCCACAAAAGCAGTCGGCATTCCGGCGACCCCTACTTCCACGTTGAAACCTGACGCCTTCAATTCATCGATCAAAACTTTAGAGCTGGTAACCTCCAAAAATCCCAGTTCAGGATTTTCCCAAATCTCCCTTGCGGCTTTTGAAAATCTTTCAGTATTCGCATCCAGTTTCTTAACAATGAATGCCTCATGGGATGGTTCTTGGGCCATAGTTGGCAACCAAATCAACATCCCCAATAATCCAAGTAATATTTTCCTCATGGCGGTGGTTTTTAAATAAAATTTTTTGAATGTAAGTTTCTTAAAAATAAGTAGCATCAGGTTAAAACCAAACAGGGAAATGACAAAATCTGAAAATAAAAAAAGGATACGTTTTTACATATCCCTTTTTATACTCCTTAATCCATTTGAAAAGCATTTGCTGTATGAGTAGGTACAGCTTAAAACCTTAATGTCTTGTCAGATTATGATCAGAACTCCCACAAGAATTAACCATACTACCGAAGTTACCGCTAACAGCACCCGAAATTGTTTGTCCTCGTTCATAGCTTTTTTTTTGTTTAATATACTAAGATAAATGTATTCTTTAAAAAAGGGATAAAATATTTTAATTTTTTTTTCGTTTTAGAATATCATTGTTCAATAAACTCATAGTAATGCTTTTGATTTTTTGACATATTCAAAGACGTCCATTCTATTTTGACGTCTTTGGGGTATTGCCGCACCTGACAATCTTTCATTTGACAATAATGGCAACATTTTTCTGGAATACAAGGGTCCGCATGAACAAAAACTTCCAATATGCCCGGCCAGGCATCTTCCAGAGCATGTTCCAACTCCTCTACTTCATCATGGACCTGCTTCAAGTCAAAGTAATAAGGCAAGGTCAAATGAAGGTCTATGTGCCTGTCACCGCCATATTGCTGCACCCTCATGTTGTGTATGTCAATCCAGCTTGGCTTTCGGTTTTGGTTGATCGTTTTCACAGTCGATTCGATCGCGGTTGGATCCAATTCATCCATCAACCCAGCTACAGATTTTCTCACCAACCCATATCCCGAATAGAGAATATAGAAAGAAAAGATCACCGCAATGATGGAATCAAGAAACTGGTATCCGGTAACTAAAATAACAACCACACCTAAAATCAATAGAAAACTTGACAAGGCATCCGTGATCAAATGTTTCCCGCTTGCCTCCAAAGTAATGCTGTTGAGGGATTTGCCTCTTCGTTGAAGCATTAATCCCAATATACCATTGACAGTACCTGAAATGGTAATCAATATGATTCCTGCAAATAAATTTTCGAGCGTATTTGGGAAGAAAAAACTGTAAACCGCTTGATAAATGATAAACAAGCCTGCAAGAATAATAAGTGTTCCTTCCACTCCTGCACTAAAAAATTCTATCTTTCCATGTCCGTAAGGATGGTTATCATCCCTCGGCTTTGAACTTAGATAAATACTATAGGTTGCAAAACCGGCAGCAACAACATTGACAATACTTTCCAATGCATCGGTTAGAATGGCAGTAGAATTGGTAATATAATAAGAATAGAATTTGATTATTAAAAGAACAAAACTGACAATAAATGACAATCTGATCCAAATTGACTTTTCTCTTTCCACTTCAATATTTTTGAACTGTTAAAAATAGAATTAAATTTAATTAGTTTTGATTTGTACGATTTTAATTAATCCATTTTGAAGGACAGAATCAAAATTATGAACCAAATCAGTTCCGATTAACCTCCTTTTGAATCTTTTTATGAGCCAAAGTAACGTAATTTTGCCACCTTACCTCAAAGCATTATCTGTTTTGTTGTTGATAATTGTCATTGTTTTTATTTTGATAATTGGACGTAGCCTTCTTGTTCCTTTGTTTTTAGCAGGATTGATTTCCATACTGTTGACACCTATGGCTGATTTTCTTGAGTCCAAAAAAATGTCGAGGGTTTGGAGTACGTTAATCTCCCTTTTCTCAGGTCTAATATCCATCTTGGGGTTACTGGCCTTCATTGTTTTCCAAGTGGCATCATTTGGCAAAGACCTTGGGAATGTCGGAGAAAAACTTAATGATTATCTCACCCAGATCGACCGTTATATTTTGGGGAATTTCCAAATAGAAACAGGAATAGGCAATGGCATTGACAAGGATTATTTGATTGATTGGATACAGACTAATGGTTCAAGTTTGGCGGAATTTGTTTTCGGGACCATCGGTTCATTGTCAATGGTTTTATTGCTACCGGTTTTTATTTTCTTTTTCCTCCTTTACCGTAACCACCTGACCTTATTCCTTGCAGGGCTTTTCCCAAGACATGAAAAAGAGAAAGTGAAAGATGAAGTTATGATTTTAAGAAAAGTGGTACAAAGCTATATTGTAGGAGTCCTTAAAGTAATGGTAATTCTGGCAATTTTGAATACTTCTGTATTGTTTGGCCTTGGTATCAAGCATGCTATATTTTTTGGGGTATTTGCTGCTGTCCTGAATATAGTGCCCTATCTTGGGCCCTTGGTAGCTCTAGTACTCCCTGTTTTTTATGCTTTTTTGACCAAAGACGGACTATTCTACCCAGTTGCAATCATCGTTTCATTCCAATTGATCCAAATGATTGAAGCAAATTTTCTGACTCCTAAAATTGTGGGAGGAAATGTCAACCTGAATGCATTTGCAACCATCCTTGGATTGCTGGTGGGCGCATCCATTTGGGGCGTGGCCGGTATGATCCTTATTATTCCTGCCCTGGCAGTTTTGAGGAAAATATTTGAACTTACTGATGCCACAAAACCTTATGCTTTACTATTGGGCGAAGAAAAAAATGAAATTGATTCCATTCAAGAATAAACTCAAAATTTCAGCGATTACCTTTTTAGGGTTGTTGTTTTTGTTTTCGTGCGCTGATACAGAAACCAAAAAAGGCCGGTTCTTACTCAAAGGAAATGAGAAGCTGAAAGAAAACGACCCACAGGGAGCGATTGATTTCTATACTGAAGCGCTTTTGATAGACCCCCTCTACAAAGACGCACTCTATAACCGGGGTTTGGTTTATCAACAGCTCAACAGACTGGAAGATGCGATTTCCGATTATTCAGCTATCCTTAATGTAGATCCGGCTGACTCCTTGGCCCTGTTTCAACGTGGTGTCGGTTATTTGGATAATGGGGAATATTACAAGGCTCTTGAGGACAGTAAGGATCTCCTATCCAACCTCCCTAAAAGCTGGAAAGGCCATTTTTTGAACGGACTGATTTTGGAGAAAATGAAAAATTACCCTGACGCGCTTCAGGCATTCGACAACTCTTTGGCTCTCCAACCTGATAATCCTGAGGTTTTGATAAATAAAGCAACACTTCATTATTATTTAAAAGAATATAACCAATCCGAAAATGCATTGGATCTCGCCCAAAACATAAATCCTGCTGAACCTAACATCTATAACCTCAGGGCAATGCTTTCTTTTGAATCAAAAGATTATGGCAAAGCATTGGAGTGGATTGGGAAATCGATTGAATTGAATCCCAAAGAGGCCTATTATTATAACAACAGGGGATTATACCATATTTATTTGGGAGAATATGAAAAAGGATTGGAAGACATCAATTACAGTTTGAAACAAAATCCAAAAAACCTTTACGCAATCAGAAACAAAGGGATTTATTATTTTTACAAAGACCAGAAGGAATTGGCTTTGACCTATTTTGAAGAAGTATTGCAAAAAGATCCGGAAATAGAATTGGTAAAAGAATATATAGCCAAATGCAATCAGAATTGATTCAAGGCTTCTTTTATCTTTTTCAATAATTCTGAAGCATCTATAGGTTTTGAGACATAACCGGTAAATCCACCCTGATCGATTTTTTCAATCAAATCCTGCTTTGCAGCAGCTGATAATGCCAAAACCGGAACGGTTGATATCGATTTGATAAGTTTTGTGGCTTCAAATCCATCCATGACAGGCATTTGTATATCCATCAATACACAATCATACTTTACATTTTTGACCGCATCCACTGCTTCCTTACCGTTGTTTACCCTGTCATAATCAATGCCCCACTTTTTGATGATTTTCCCGAGTACCAAGGCGTTCACATCGTTGTCCTCAGCCATCAATATCTTTATTGAATTGAACGGCAATAAGGCCGCATTTTCCTTTTGGGGTGCAGGTACAAACAATTTTTTGGTTTTTTCAAATACAATTTCAAAAAAGAAAGTGGACCCAATTCCCAATTCAGAGTCAAGCCCGATCTGACTGTCCATCTGCTCCAGCAACCTTTTGGTGATAGAAAGCCCCAATCCTGTGCCTCCGTATTTTTTACTAAAAGAATGTTGTATCTGATCAAATTGGTTGAAAATCCTAGATTGATGTTCTTTTGCTATACCAATGCCACTATCCTTTACTGAGAAATATACCCTTATTTTTTCGTTGATAATTTCATTTACTCTAACCTCTATCTCGACCTCTCCATTATTGGTGAATTTCAAAGCGTTTGTGATCAGGTTATTCAAAATTTGGGCAAGTCTTACTTTATCGCCTTTTACCTCTTGGTTCAATTCTTCCTGGATATTCAGAATAAGTTTGTTGCGACTGTCTTTGGCATGAAACTCTAAGCCTTTGACAACCTGATTGACAACCTCCTTCAAATTCATAGGGTTGTACTCCAAAGTAAGTTTGCCGGCTTCTATTTTCTGATAATCCAACAAATCATTGATCATAACGATCAGGTTATCTACCGCAAAATTTATCGTGTTCAAAGCGGATGCCTGGTAGGAGGTATGGTCGTCCTGAAGCAAAGTGTACACCGAACCGGAGATTGCATTGAGAGGAGTCCTCAATTCATGACTGATCATGGATAAAAATTCAGATTTGATCTGACTTGCTCTTTCAGCCTGTTCCCGGGCATTTTTAAGATTTTCTTCAAATCTCTTTTGGTTAGAAATATCGGTCAGGTATCCGTACCAAACCACATCACCACTTTCCAATTGCTCGGGTTTTGCTGCACCAAAAACCCATTTGAATTGTCCATTTGAAGGTTCCTTCACTCTAAATTGACAATTCCATGGCCTCAAGGTCCGCGCTGACGTCACTGTCGAAGTAAGGACAAGAGCGATATCGTCTGGATGGACTTTATTGATTGCAAAGCTGATATCGCTAAAATCCTTCAATTCACTTTCTTTGATTCCCAATAGATCCTTTATCCCTGGACTCAGGTAGGAAAACTTCATTTCGCCTTCTTTATCAAGAACAAATTGGTAAAGCGCTCCGGGAACCTGTTCGGTAAGGTGAAGCAAAAAATCTGAGGATTCCCGAAGGGTCTGTTCAAGGTCTACCCGCTCTGAAATGTCTCTCGCAAAAGAGACCACAAATTTATCCTGACTGATTTCAACCAAACTACAATTCACTTCCATGTGAATCCCTGCTTTATCCTGCTTGGTATATCGGGTTTTGTACATCAGGTTTTTTTCATTCGCTAATTGCCTGATGTGGTTTTCCCAAGCGTTAACTTCCAAAAACCGGCTATCGAAATCGCCGATTTTGTAGGATTTGCCTGAATTACCAACAATCCCGAGTTTTTGATTTGCTTCTTGGTTGGTAAACATGATTTTTCCGGAAATGTCTGAAATCAATATTGATTCGGGTGAATGATCAAACATTTCTTTATACAGTCCCAACTCACTCAAAAGGTCATTTTCCTCCGAAATATCCCGGATAGTCCCAAACACCTTGGATACATTATGTTCTTTTAATTGACTCTTCCCTTTTACCCTGACCCATTTTTCTTTTCCCTTCTTGGTAATGATTTTAAGCCTGAGGTCAAAATCTTTTCCAATAGCCATTAATTCAGTCAGTGACTTTTGAAGAATAGGCCGGAAATCCTGTGAAAAAAAATTGACCGCTTCCTCTATACTCAAATGGTTACTTTGCTCCAGCTCAAAAATGGCACAAAAGCCTTCACTCAAAGTCATTCTATTTTCAGGCATGGTGATTTCCCAAACCCCGGATTTGGAAACAATTTCACTAAGTTTGGTAAGTTCATTTTTCCAAGCCATCCCTTCTTTGGCATGCCTTTCAACTGTGGTATCTCTTCCCAAAGCATAAAAAACCCCATCCATGTAATTTACATGCCAATCAATCCAAATAAAATTCCCTCTTTTAGATAGCATTCTAGCCTCAAAATGGCCGTAGGATATACCGGTTTTAAAACCCGATAACAATTGCTGAACCTGAGGCAAATCCTCAGGATGAAAGAACTGACACAACTCCACATTTGTCATTTCCTCCGGAGCATATCCCAAGACTTCTTTGGATGAATTACTAATCCAGGTCAGGAAATTTTCTTGACCGATTCCAATCAAGTCATGGGCATGTTTGAAAAATTCACCGGTTTCCTTATTGCTTGGCATTCCTGTTGCCCTCATTTCTTTTCCTTTGTAAAAAAGAAAATAATTTGAGCCGTTGTCCTGAGGCAATTCAATGTTAAAAACGAATTCCTGATCAAGGAAACTGATGATCATTTCCTCACTGAAGATGTATGAATTGATATCCAGTCCCAAACCCACCAAGGTTTTATCCCCTAATTTTTCTCCGATTATTTTATCAAACGATTCATTTGTATAAAAAATATTATATGGATAGGTATCATCGGCCAAGAAAACCATTTCTGATGTTTCATAGATAATTTTCTTGAATGTATTGTTAATACCTCTTTCCTTCATGGGAAACAATGCTCTGGAAATTAAATTAAAACTACTCTGAAATGGGTGCTAAGCGTTTGGGAAACTTATGCTGTAAACATACATTAAATTGTCTTTTGACACAAGTAAATTGTAACTAAATATTGGAAAAAATATTATCTGCATCAGATTCCAAATTCAACCTGGAACATACCTGTCCAAGAATTGCCTGCATTTTCAAAACTTGAAAGTCCTTCCAGCCACTTATATCCGATGTTTCCCTGCAATTTTATCCTATGCCCATTGATATAGTAAGTGTAACCAAGTAGCGCCTCGTCAACCCTATCCTGAAATCCAGAAATCGATTGGTCCGGGAGCACGTAAGAATACCTCACAGCAAATTCAGATTTTTGGGAGACCATTTTACTAACTTGAATATTTAAGCCTTGCCCAACCTGGGCAAACCGAATATCCCCCTCTTGATTGGAAGTAACTGGATCCGGGCTATTTCTTTGGAAATATTCTGTCATTATTGAGTTTCCACGATATTTTAACACCCCATCTATAATTAAGGTGTTTAAGTCCCTAACTCCGAATAAAGGTAAGCCGAGCTGTCCGCCGGTTCTCGATGTTTTTAGGTTTCTGGAAAACGTCAAACCCATAGCCAGTTTTGGTCTTTCCTCAAATTCGAGGTCCCCTTCTGAATAATCCCCATTATTGGCAAATAATCCAAAAGGAAGATATTCAACCCTTCCGGTATAAGCAAGCCCATTGTTTGTTTTTGATGCATTTCTACCCTCTCCGGTAGTTATTGCCCCTTTTAATTGAAAAAATGAATTGTCCCCCATTTTTTTGGTGTAATAACCAAAAAAACCAAAGTCTCGGTCAACGGTAAATGCAGCGTTTGCAATAGATCTGTCCGCAAACTGGAGATTTCCTGAACTTATTACCCGCTGTCGGTTTCCGGGTAGTTTGGATTGCCCAAAACCAAAATAGAGATTATTGGTGGCAAAATAATACACAATAGCATCTCTGACCGGCTGTGCGATGTTTTGGGATTCCAAATCTAAGTCAGCTTTTGAAAATCCCAGTTGGATATAATATTGGAATTTTGGATTGAGTATATATCCATCAAACCTCAATCGAAGGCGTCTTACCCTCATCTCAAATTCATTGATCCTGAAATCATCTCCATCGAGGGTATTGAATCCAGCCCTGTTTTGCATTCTAAACCTTAAATTCATTAGAAATAGAGAATCTTTCGCAAAGCTGATACCTTCGTCTACATTCAATAGTGCCCTTTCATCTGATTCAACAGTCTGCCCGAAAGTATCCGGGCTAGGTATTATTGATAAAAATACGAGAGAAATCACAGTGAAATAGACTCTGGATGTTCTAGACATTATTATCAAATTAAAAATCATGGTCATTAGAATCGATTTGAAAATTTGGGTAAATAAAAAGGCTGTAGAACAGATCCTACAGCCTACACTTTTTTAATATTGAAAATCAAAACTCCTCTTTGATCAAATTCAATGCAGAACCTGCCACAAACCAACCGATCTGCCCTTCATTATAAGTGTGATTGACTTTGATTTCGTTTTTGGTCCCATCAGCATGGTTGAAGACCACTGTCAAAGGCTTCCCCGGTTTGAAATCCGCCAAACCCAAAATATCAATGGAATCGTCTTCTTGAATCAAATCATAATCCGATGGATTGGCAAATGTGAGTGCCAACATACCCTGCTTTTTAAGGTTTGTCTCATGTATACGGGCGAAAGACTTGACCAATATCGCTCTGACACCTAAAAATCTTGGCTCCATGGCAGCGTGCTCTCTTGATGATCCTTCCCCATAGTTTTCATCACCCACGACGATTGACCCAAGCCCATGCTGCTTATACTGACGCTGCACAGCAGGCACTTCGCCATATTGTCCTGTAAGCTGATTTTTAACTTTATTGGTTTCCAAATTGAATGCATTTTGAGCACCGATCAGCATATTATTGGAAATATTGTCCAAATGACCTCTGAACCTCAGCCAAGGGCCTGCCATAGAAATATGGTCAGTGGTGCACTTTCCTTTGGCTTTTATCAACAATTTCAATCCTTTCAGATCAGTTCCCTCCCATTCTTTGAAAGGTTCCAATAATTGCAATCTCTCAGACTTTGGATCCACAAGCACACTTACCCTAGACCCGTCTGTAGCAGGTGCCTGATAACCGGCATCTTCAACAGCAAAACCTTTGGTAGGCATTTCAAGTCCACTTGGCTCCTCAAGTCTCACCGATTGTCCTTCCTCATTGAGGAGTGAATCTGTCATTGGGTTGAAAGTCAAATCTCCCGCAATGGCCATGGCTGTGACTACCTCTGGTGAGGCTACAAAGGAATGGGTATTCGGATTTCCGTCTGCCCTCTTGGCAAAGTTTCTGTTGAATGAGGTGATGATTGAATTTTTCTCCTGCTTTTCTGCGCCATGTCTAGCCCATTGCCCAATACATGGACCACAGGCATTGGCCAAAACTACCCCTCCCATATTTTCAAAAATATCCAGAAAACCGTCTCTTTGGACTGTAAACCTTACCTGTTCAGATCCTGGCGTAATGGTAAATTCAGATTTTGCAACCAATTTTTTGTCCACAGCCTGTTGGGCCAAAGATGCAGCCCTTGAGATGTCTTCATAAGATGAGTTGGTACAAGAACCAATCAAACCAACTTCAAGTTTGGCAGGCCAGCCATGTTCTCTTACAGCAGCAGCAAACTTGGACAATGGCCAAGCCAAATCAGGCGTAAAAGGACCGTTGATATGGGGCTCAAGGGTGGACAAATCTATGTGAATGACTTGGTCAAAGTACTTATCAGGATTTACGTAAACTTCTTCGTCACCAGTCAAATGATCCTTGATGGTATTGGCCATGTCAGCGATGTCTCCCCTTTCGGTTCCTCTGAGGTAGATTTCTGATTTTGAATCATAGCCAAAAATTGATGTTGTGGCTCCAATTTCAGCTCCCATATTGCAGATAGTACCTTTACCTGTGGCAGATAGTGACCGCGCGCCGTCTCCAAAATATTCAACTACTGCACCGGTACCGCCTTTGACTGTTAAGATTCCTGCTACTTTTAGGATTACATCTTTGGCAGCAGTCCATCCTGATAGTTTTCCTGTAAGTTTTACCCCTATCAATTTGGGAAATTTCAGTTCCCATGGAAGTCCTGCCATCACATCGCAGGCATCAGCACCACCCACGCCTATAGCTATCATTCCAAGCCCGCCTGCATTTGGTGTATGGGAATCAGTTCCGATCATCATTCCTCCTGGGAATGAATAATTTTCCAAAACCACCTGGTGGATAATTCCAGCTCCCGGTTTCCAAAATCCAATTCCATATTTATTGGATACAGAAGAAAGAAAGTCATACACTTCTTTATTCTTATCATTTGCCTTTTTTAGATCAGCCTCAGCACCGGTTTCGGCTTGGATGAGGTGGTCGCAATGAACTGTGGAAGGAACAGCTACAATTTCTCTTCCTGCCTGCATAAATTGTAAAAGTGCCATCTGGGCAGTTGCATCCTGCATGGCTACCCTATCAGGATTGAATTCTACATAAGACACACCCCTTTCGAAAGGCGAGTTTGCTTCGCCTTGAGTCAGGTGCGCATACAATATTTTTTCAGTCAATGTCAATGGTCTTCCTACTGCTTTTCTAGCAGCTGCCACCCTGGAAGGATAATTGGCATAAACTGCCTTGATCATTTCTATATCAAATGCCATTGGGAATTGTATTTAAAATGTGGAGAAGGTTATTTCAATTGATTGCAAAGATAAAAAATCAGGCCAAAAATGGAAGTGTTTTCGTATAAGCTACGCTATTTTTTTAGCCTAAATGTTTTAAAATTTCCAAATGCACAAATTATTTTAGACCTCATTACTAAACAAACCACCAATGATCTCGGTTTCCAAAACTTACCTCCAAAGAGGAATATTGAGGATTTCCGTGTATTTGGAATACTTTCAGGAATTTTAGAATAAAAAAAAATCACCGACACTATAAATGCAGAAAATGCCTTGTTGAATTTTAATTTTTGAAAAAGTTTTTTGAAACACAAAAAAGCGGTTTTCATCAAAAATCTGTTCACAAATGATTTATTGTTGGTTCAAGGATAGCCTAACAGTAAAAGTCAAACATAAAAAAAACTGTCCTTTGGTAATAAAAATGTTTACATTTCTTGTCTTAATCAAATCCAAACATTCGTGGAGCTTAATATTTTTTCCGTTTCCCTTCTGGTATCGGGAATACTCGTCGCAGCGATTTCCACTGCAATCATTTACAGACTTGGGGACTCGGTGAGGTGGTTTGCATTTACCATGCTATTAGTTTCTATCTGGGCATTTGGGTATGGGATAGAGCTGGCGAGCAGCTCTTATGAGACCATGCTCTTTTGGATCAAATTTCAATATGTAGGGATTTCATTTGCTCCGGGTACTATGATTTGGTTTTGCCTGAAATATACCAATCTGGAAAAATATTTGAATCCCAAAATTGCATTTTTCGTATTTGCCATACCTGTATTGACCTTTCTGATGGTCCTGACCAACTCCTACCATCAGCTTCACTACACAGCCTTATCCGTAGATTATTCAGGCCCTTTTCCCTTGATGGCGATCACGGCAGGGCCTTGGTATTTCTTTCACGTCGCCTTTTTTTATTTATCGTTATTTGCGGGCAATGCGCTTTTGCTTTACAAATTCAAAAATGCTGACCGTATTTTTAAAAAACAGACCAACCTGCTGATCATGGCAGGTATTTTTCCTTGGGCTTTTAATTTGGTTTTTTTGCTTGGGTTCCGACCATTTGGACACATTGACCTTACTCCTTATGCTTTTTTGATCACCTATATTTTCGTAGGCATCGGCTTGTTGCGGTTTGATCTTTTCAGGATAAAGCCCATTGCAAGAGACAAGGTTTTTGAGGTAATCACCAAAGGAATCCTTGTTTTTGATCCAAATGGGAGGATTATTGATTTTAATCCACATATAGGGAATATTTTGGAACAACCACTGTCATCTTTGGTTGGAAAAAGACTTCATGAAATCATTGGAGAAAATTCCGAGTTCGAGATTTACCTGAAGCAGGGAGAAAAAATTGAGATTGAATCTTCTTTGGATTTAATTTCCGGAAAAAAGGACCTTATCATCGAGTATGTCCCCATCAAGGATAAGAAAGGTGAATCCCTCGGTATGATGGTCATATTTGAAGACATCACCCTCAAAAAATCCATACAGAACCAAATCAGAAAGCAAGCGGAAGAATTAAAAAACCTGAACAGCCTAAAAGACAAGCTGTTTACGATTATTTCCCATGATTTAAAAGGACCTATTTTTGGAATCAGAGAATTGATAAAACTGTCCTTCGAAGGTGCGATTAGCAAAGAAGAGTTTTTTGAAATCCTTCCTGAAATCAATAAAAACATGGATTCTGTCTCGATTTTACTTGAAAACCTTTTGGCTTGGACCAGTAGCCAATTAAAAGGTGAGTATTTGGATAAAAAAATATTTGAACTCGACAAGCTGGTGGAGCAACAGGTTTCTCTTTTTGAAAAGGTAACAAAGGAAAAAGGAATTACCCTTACGCTCCAAAAATACGGCAATCTTTTGGTGTTCGCTGACAAAAACATGATCGACCTGGCCATCAGGAATCTTATCAGCAATGCGATAAAATTTTCAGGGCAAGGGGATTATGTAACTGTCATCCTCAAAGAAAATGGAGATACAATATCCGTCAAAGTCAAGGACACCGGGATGGGAATATCTACCGAAAATATGGAAAAGCTCAGAATCAGGGAATCTTTTACGACTCCGGGAAAAGACAAAAAGACAGGAACAGGTTTGGGGATGCTCCTTGTCCAGGATTATGTCATCAAAAACGGAGGGGAATTAACAATTCAAAGCCAATATGGTAAAGGAAGTGAATTCAGTTTCAATCTTCCCAAAAATGGATAAATGCATTTGATTACAAATTTTTCAAAAACGAAATCGTGTCAATGCCATCAGCATAATCATCTAATACCGGGCATTGCGCCTGACCAAGATCAAGACTACCTGTAAACCAAGCCCCGCAAGAAAGGATACATTGGATTTTGTCGCTGGCCAAGCTGACCAAATCATTCAATTCTTCCATACTTTGGTAAACTTCGTAATAAAGAACAGATATAGGTGAAACCAACCCTTCGTTTTGCTGAAGAATCAAAAAACCGTTATCTAGGTGTTCTTCTTTGTTTACAAGCAAGATGGATTTATTGTATTCGTAATTATGGAAGTATTTATGGTTGTCGGCGATTTCACTGAAATCCTGAATTGAATCCAAGAACGAAATGAGCAGCGCCTTATTTGGAACAAAAATCTTAGATACATTTCTACAACCAAGTCCATAATATTGAAAAATATCCTTTGCCAATTTTCTGAAGTCTTCCTTTTTCTCACCTCCATCCAATATTCCCACCGAGGTCCTGTTTTTTCTGATGATATTGGGGTATTTGCCAAAATAGTATTCAAAATACCGCGCCGAATTATCACTGCCGGTAGCGATATAGGCATCTTTGTTTTTGAGCATTTCTTCTACCGAAATCAAGGATTTGAATTTAGGTTCGATCGAAACCAGCTTTTCTATAAGCCAACTGATGAGCACCTGATCCGGTGAACTGAGTTTGATACACGCACGGTGTCCGCTCAGCAATACACACATCAGGTCATGAAACCCGACAGCAGGAATATTGCCCGCCATCAGGATCCCTATTGACTTTGGATCAACGGTTTCAGGCAGATTGTATGAAGCCAACCAATGAGTCAGACTTCCTTTGTTCAAAAAAACCAAAAGGGAATTTAACGCATTTTTCGTTTGTACAGGAGAAAACCAGTTGTTGTTGTTTTCTACTCTTCTGCATAAAGTGTCCAAATCCTCCTCAGAAATATTTTTGATAGTGCTTCCGAGTCGGGCAAAGGCGTCAATTCTCTCTTCGAGGGTCATTGTTTTTGGTAATTTTGCCAAAGATATCCAATTCAAAACAATAATGATTTTTGGCTGATTGAAAAAAAATTACTTAGCATGACAACTTTTTATTGCAGGAATGGTTAATTCCATGTTAATTTTGTGCAACAAAAAAAAATGGATTATGGCTATAATGATAACCGATGAGTGCATCAATTGTGGTGCCTGCGAACCAGAATGTCCTAATACTGCCATATATGAAGGTGGCATTGAGTGGACTTGGGCTGGCGGTACCAAGTTAAAAGAAGTGACCCTTATGGATGGGTCAGTGGTAAATGCCAATGAAAAACAAGAACCTATATCTGATGAGTTTTATTATATAGTCACTGAAAAATGTACGGAATGCACGGGATTTCACGAAGAGCCTCAGTGCGCTGCAGTATGTCCGGTGGATTGTTGTGTGGACGATCCCGACCACAGAGAAACAGAGAGTGATCTAATGTCAAAAAAGATTCTAATGCATGGAGAATGAAAGAGGGGTATCCCCTCTTTTTTTATTTAGATTAGGAATGAATGGTGGATTTGAATCAATAATCCAAGAAAGGTACTCTTCTGTTAAAAAAAAACTAGATAATCCCTTGAATATGATTTTTGAATTGATTTAACTTGTCCTCAAAATAAAAAAATTTCAAACAAAAACTTTGGCAAGTGGAAGATCACAGAGGAAATGACAGAGAAGAAATCTTCTCCAAAAGAGTAAAGGCAGGTAAGAGAACTTACTTTTTTGATGTAAAATCAACAAAATCAAACGACTATTACCTTACCATTACAGAAAGCAAAAGGAGAATGCAAGGGGATACTTTTGTTTATGAAAAACATAAAATTTTTCTTTACAAAGAAGATTTCGGGAAGTTCATAGAAGCATTACAAAATGCAGTGGACCATGTCAAGAATGACCTGATGCCTGAAGTTGATTTCTCACAATATGATGTTGTGGAATCAGAAACCGAATTAGATGACGAGCTAAAGTGGGAATAGTCCCAACTTTTTAAAATAAAAGGCGAAAGAAACAAAAACCGGGCATCCTTATGGGGTTTTAAGCAAACCACTTTAAAGGATATCATTGTGATTGTTTCTTTTTCCTATATTTCTGTCACTTATGAAAAAACCGCTCATTGTCCTTTTATTTTTTGTAATTTTCCTTTTAGTCATTGGCTGGTATTTTTCAAACATCACTTTATACTTTATTTTCTCTCTGGTATTGGCAGCGATTTTACGGCCTTTGACCAACCAAATAAATTCATTCCATCTTATCGGTCAACATACACCTAGATGGCTTGCCATTTTGCTGTCGTTTGGATTGGTGTTGACATTGATTTTTCTGGTCAGTTTACTTTTTATACCCTTGATCAGTGCGCAGATTCAGGTGATTTCATCCTATAACCTGGATTACTTGTATGAGCAGATCCAAAACCCTGTCGGAAAAATCGAGGACTTGCTGATCAAATATGAATTAGTCAAAACCGAACCTGGCTTCTTGATCCTTCAAGTCAGGGAAACGCTGATATCCAGCTTTGGGTCAATCAACTATCAGGGCATTGTCAATACCGTCGTCAATACGACAAGTTCATTTTTGGTGGGAGTCATGGCCGTCAGTTTTATTTCCTTCTTTTTGTTGTTGGAAAATGGCCTATTGAGAAGAAACATCATGGACCTTATTCCAAATTCCTATTTCGAATTATCCGTATCGACATTCAATAAAGTAGAAAGACTCCTTTCCAATTATTTGGTAGCGCTTTTGATCCAGATCACCTGCATTTTCTCTTTTGCAGCCATCGGGCTTACGTTGATGGAAATCGATTATGCACTGACCATTGCCATGTTTGCTGCTGTAGCAAATCTGATCCCATACGCAGGCCCTATACTTGGAGCTACTTTTGGCGTAATCGTCGGGCTTTCTACCGGGAATTTTGAAAATTCCAATGAAACAACTTTCATGATATTCAAAATCCTCTCGGTTTTTGGAGTTGTCCAGTTGACAGACAATATCATCTTACAGCCATTGATTTTCTCCAAATCTGTAAAAGCACACCCGCTTGAAATTTTTGTGATTATCTTTGCCGGTGCGAAAATCGCCGGTATCCTTGGGATGATCTTTGCAATACCGGTTTACACCATATTCAGGGTATCCGTATTAGAATTTTACAGGGGATACCGAGAATACCGAATCTTCAAAATGTAAAAAATAATCTTAAATGGCTTTACAATGTGGCATCGTTGGCTTACCCAACGTTGGAAAATCAACCTTATTCAACGCACTTTCGGCTGCTAAGGCTGAGGCTGCAAACTTTCCTTTTTGTACAATAGAACCAAATGTCGGGGTAGTATCCGTTCCGGATCACAGGTTGTCCATTTTGGAAAAACTTGTAAATCCCAACCGTGTGGTTCCTACAGTGATTGAGTTTGTCGACATCGCAGGCTTGGTCAAAGGCGCAAGCAAAGGAGAAGGTTTAGGTAATAAATTTCTCGCAAATATCAGGGAAGTAGATGCTGTCATTCATGTAATCAGGTGCTTTGATGATGATAACATTGTGCATGTGGCAGGTGGCGTAGATCCGGATTTTGACAAAGAAGTCATCGACACAGAACTTCAGCTCAAGGATTTGGAATCAATTGATAAAAAAATCGCGAGGATAGAAAAAATCGCAAAGTCCGGCGATGCAAGAGCAAGAAAAGACCTCGAAGTTCTTCAAAGATTCAAATCCGAGCTCGAAGCCGGAAAAAATGCTAGGGCAGTTACCATTGACAAAGAGGAATTCGAAGCAGTTAGGGACTTACACCTTTTGACTATCAAACCGGTCCTGTATGTAGCCAATGTAGACGAAAAAAGTCTGCTGACCGGTAACAAATACGTGGATCAACTTAAGCAAAAAGTAAAAGAAGAGCATGCCGATGTCATCATCCTTTGTGCAGCAATTGAGTCCCAAATCGCTGAATTAGATGATGCTGAAGAGAAAGCCATGTTCTTGGGAGAATACGGGTTGGACGAAAGTGGTTTGAACAAATTGATTTCCGGGGCGTATAAGTTACTTGATTTGATTACCTATTTTACCGCAGGTGTCCAAGAAGTCCGTGCATGGACAATCAAAAAAGGCTGGAAGGCACCCCAAGCTGCAGGAGTCATCCATACAGATTTTGAAAGAGGGTTTATCAAAGCAGAAGTTATCAAACTTCCAGACTATGAAATGTATAAATCAGAGGCAGGATGCAGAGAAAATGGAAAAATATCGATTGAGGGCAAAGAATACGTCGTTCAAGACGGAGATATCATGCATTTTAGATTCAATGTATAACAAGTTTCAAGAAATTAATTAGTATTTTTGCAGTAACCGTGATAATGTGTATACAGATTAATAACCAGTTTTAAATAATTGTTTCATTTCTATTTTTATAAAACCCGTGAGAATAAGATTAATATTTTCGTTAAAAAACAAAGGTGCTTATTTACCTTTCCATCACCAGTACATCTTGGCTCAATTCTTAAAAGGATTGATAGTAAAAGGTGGCAGGGAGGAATTTTTTAACTACAATTACTTCAATTTCTCTGGTCTTAAAGGTCAGACCAAAGTAAGTCGAAGCGGACTTCACTACTACTCGAGCTTAGTCACTCTAGTGCTTTCATCACCCAATGAAGAATTTATGGACTATTTGCTGGAGCAGGTATTCGATACTCCTAAAATTGAGTTAGGAAATCTTATCCTTTCCCCTGAGTACACTGAGCAGGAAACAGAACCAACATTGGAAGTGTCAAACAAATTTGTTTGTATTTCCCCTTTGGTATTGTTGACACCTGCTTTCAACGATGAATCGGGTAAAAGATTTATCAACCCTGATACAGATGAATTTTCTGATCTGTTGTATGAATCTACCCTGACTAGGATGGAACGATCAGGATGGTACAACCAAGAACAAATGGAATCCTTCTACAAATTCCAAGTTGTACCTGACATGAATTATGTAAATAAGTTGAGAGAGCAGCAAAAGAAATTTGCTAGAATCTACTCCGTTTATGACATGGATGTGAAATATGAAGTGAGAGGGTATACCTTACCTTTTACATTATATGCCGCTCCAGAGGTACAAGACTTCGTGTTCAAGTGTGGTTTGGGAGCATTCACACACAAAGGATTTGGTATGCTAGACCTTGCAAACCACGCCCCTAACCAACGCGCTGAGCCATACAAGTTCAAAAGAGAAGGTTTCATTCCTTACAAAGCCCAGGACAGACCTAAATCCGGGGAGTTGGAAGAAGGACAAGAGGAACTTTAAAAAGAAAAAACCGGTCGCAAGCCGGTTTTTTCTTTTTTATCTGCTTTCCATTTTAGGTTATATTTTTCAATCTGATTTGAAACTGACTGTGTTAAGCAAAAATGACCCCCAAATATCAACACCTGTTTCAGTCTGAAAAATGATGTAAACATCTTCCCTACCAGTCATTCCTTCGATTTCAACACGGTAGTCAAACCACTTTTCCCGACTGGACTTCGGCCTGTTTTCTTCACTAAGAACAGGAGTTTTTCCTATAATTCTTCCATCAATGCCACCTACCCGAACCTCAAACCAACCTATTTTCTTATTTGGGTCAAGGGAAAATATCAGATTTTCAACTTCCATAAGATCTAAGTCATAGAACCCGATATAGGAAAGATTTTCTGTAAACTTGACCAACTTTGAATCCTGCCAATTGGACTTTGCCGTTCCTTTGAAATAATCAGCTTCAGCAGCCAACATCATTGGATTTCTAAGTACCACCTGCTCTCTCCTCAATATAGGAGAAATTCCATTTGCACCTTGATCCTGATAACTGACTGTCAAGAGGTAAGTTCCACTTTTATTTCCTTTGGAATGTTGGTTTAAATTCAAAATACCCTTGACAGGAATACGATTTTTGGGGTTTAATTGTTGATTTGGAGATAAGGAAAGCACATAATCGACCATGGCTTCGATATCACCTTCTGGAAGATGCGAATGGCTTGGCATCTGCCGCTCTCCCCAGACGCCGCCTCCCCCATTGGTGATTTTCTGCACCAGATAATTTTTCCCTTCAGGATCGCTTTCATATTTGGTAGCCACCGTCGCATAACTTGGACCTATAGAGGGATTGTCTATTCCGTGGCACGCATTGCACCCGCTTTTTACGGTCAGATTTTGACCCAACAAATTGGCAGATGGCAATTCTTGTTGATGTCCTTCTGCAGCCTCAACCCTATCGAAACCATTTTCCAGATAATCCCATGTAGCCATAATATCATCTTTCTGAATGGTGCCATCTTCCTGATCCTGAACAGTTACATGATATTCTATCGAGGGAGTCCCCCAATAAAAAGACTTGTTTCGATCCATTTTGACAGAAATCACCGGAGGTTCATTGCCTGCGGTTACTTCCAATTGGTAGGTGTCAATTTTACCCTCACTGTCTCTGACTGTCAAGGTCGGTTTAAAAATTCCTCTTCTTTTAAAGGTGAATGACGGATTTTGTTCTCTTGATTGTACTTTTCCCACTCCTTCAAAATCCCATTCATACACCAACAAACTGTCTGCCTCATCAAAATCCATACTTCCCTGACTTGAAAACTGAAGCGTCAAAGGCGCCGCACCTTGGTTTTTATTCACAGATGCCTTGGCGATAGGCTGTCTGTTTCCTGCGCTGAATTCAATTTTGTACAATCCGGAATCGTCATTTTGAGCTGCCCAATAAGTGCCATATTCGAGTACGTACAAAGATCCATCCGGTCCAAACTGCATGTCAACCGGCTTATCAAAAACAACAGTTGGTAGAAACCGCTCCATGGAGTCCAAATTGGATTCCTCATCCATCGTCACAGTAAAAATCCAGTTCCGCATCCAATCATAGATAAACAATTTGCCATGGTAGTATTTTGGGAATTTTGTTTCTGTTTTGGGAAAAAGATCATGGTAATAAACCGGCCCTGCCATGGCATTGCGACCACCTGAACCCAACAGGGGAAAATCCTCTGATTCGGCATAAGGATACCAGATAAATGCCGGCTGTGCGGGAGGCAGTTTTTTAATTCCAGTATTGTTTGGAGAATTGTTTACCGGTCCATTTGCGTCATATTCAAAAATGCTTTCTTGCTTTTCAAAATCATAATGCCAGTAAGGTTTATTGTTGGCAATCAGGTATGGCCAACCGAAGTAGCCCGCTTTCTTGGCCTGATTGACTTCATCATACCCTCTCTGTCCTCTTCGTAGGCTGTCATTTTGCGCATCGGGCCCCACTTCTCCCCAATATAAGTTTCCGTTCTTTTGATCCACGGAAATTCTAAATGGGTTTCTATTGCCCTTGACGTAAATCTCAGGACGGGTATCGGGGGTGCCAACCGGAAAAAGATTTCCCTTAGGAATAGTGTATGTTCCGTCAGGCTGTGGAGTGATTCTCAAAATCCCACCCCGCAAGTCATTGCTATTGCCAGAGCTTCTCTGAGCATCGACATTTTCCGGCCTTCCTTTTCTTTCATCGATGGGGTTGTAACTATCAGATTCAAAAGGTGTCGTGTCATCCCCAAGCGATAGAAAAAGATTCCCTTTGCTATCAAATTCAATGGAACCGCCACTATGGCAACATCCTCTGAAATGCGGAATCTCCAACATCATTTTTTCTGATGCCATATCTATCAAGTCGTCCACCAAAGTAAACCTCGATAATCTATTGATACTGATGGAACCTGTCGGTGAATAATAAAGGTAAATCCATTTATTGCTGTCAAACCCCGGATCTTTTGCCAGACCCAACAATCCGTCCTCACTTTCGAAAAAAACATCAATAAAACCGATTTCTTTGGTACCTCCTTTGACAGGATCGTACATTTTGACTTTACCTTTTCTCTCAATGAATATTACCCTGCCATCACTCAGCACTTCCAATTCCATGGGTTCATCCAGTTTTTCTACCAAAGCGACTTTTGTGAAGCGGCTATCCTCGGGTCTTTCTGTGACAAATTTTTCTTGTTGACAAGAAGTAAAAACAATAACTACAGCTGAAAAAAGAATAAATGGCAAAATTGATTTCATGGGTCTAATGGGGTTTGAGATTAGGCCTAAGATAGAAAAAATTAGATTTAGACAAATAAAAAAATCCCCTTGAGGAAAGGGGATTTGTCAAATGGATTTTAGAGAAGTTAAAATTTAAAGGAAAGCCCCAACATCAACTGTTGGAATTTGAAATCTCCGTCTCCGGTAAAAACATCATCGATATCTACAGTTTGTTCGTTGAGAACTCTTTCATACCGGAGATCAAGCCCGATATTTCCCAGATTGAGACCTACTCCGAATTGGTAGCCGGCGTTGAATTTGTCGAATTCAAAGTCCCGCAATTCGTCTTCTATATAATAATGAAAAGATGGTCCGGCAAATACCGAAACCAAGGGACCAAAAAGATTGATCCCCACCAAAACGGGGGCATCAAGTCTTTGGGTTTCAAGCTGGATTAGATTGATCTCAGATTTTAGATTGGTATAATTGACTTCCGGTCTGATGAAAACCGGTCCTGCATTTATTTTACCAAATATCCCCAAGTGGTAGCCGAGGTTATTTTTTGGATCACCCCAGATGGCATTCGCATCCTTGAAATACTGTCCGTTTGAGTTGTAGTTCATTCCTCCTTTGATACCAAATCCACCTCCTTTTTGAGAATAAGCCGATTGGTACAATAGCATCAAAGAAAAAACGAATAATCCTGCTTTTAGTGTAGCCTTCATAATAGTTAGTTTATATGGGTTATAATTTATTTTCTTGAAATGAACAAGCGGTTGACGCCCGCAAGACAATTTACACTTGAGCAATTGTTAATATTTGCGAACACATTCATCTGATTTGCTGTTATTAAACGTATGTCCTTTGGATTCTTGTATATTTTGAATGTCCATTTGATGAATTCATTCAAATATCCTTACCGCAGATTCTGTAAACTTAGAATACCAAATATCTAAAATCATGCCCCTTTCAAGTTCAATAGATAAAATAGTTATAATGATCATGGCCTTTTCAAAAAAAATCCTCTTACTGGTATTGATACCTACATTAAGTCTTTTGGTGTTTTCATGCTCCAAAGCCGAAAACGGAAAACAAGAAAGTGAAAATACCACTGTGCCAGAAGAAGTTTATGCCGGACCGGCAGCTTCGGCCACTTTTGCAGGTGGTTGCTTCTGGTGTATAGAAGCTCCCTTTGAAGGTATCGACGGCGTGATTTCGGTGGTATCAGGATATGCAGGAGGAAAAGAAAAAAATCCCACCTATTCCGATGTTTCAGGCGGAAAGACAACCCACAGAGAATCTGTCCAAGTCACTTACAACCCTGACATCATCAGCTATACGGAGATTCTAGATATTTTTTGGCAACAATTTGACCCGACTGACGAAGGCGGTTCCTTTTACGACAGGGGATTTCAATACACCTCTGCGGTGTTTTACCAAGACAAAATCCAAAAGGAAGCAGCAGAAGCTTCCATTAAGCAACTCGGAAATTCAGAGATATTTGACAAACCGATAGTGACGCCTTTGATCAAGTTTACCAATTTTTATCCTGCCGAGGATTACCATCAGGATTATTACAAAAAGAACCCGACTGAATATTACGCTTACAGAACCGGTTCGGGTAGAGATGCATTTATTGCAAAACATTGGCCTGTAAAATTGGAAGACAAATACAAAAAGCCTTCTGACTCGGAATTGAAAAAAAGGCTCACAGACCTTCAATACCAAGTGACCATGCATGAGGAGACCGAGAGGGCATTTACCAACGATTACAATGGAAACAAAGAGGAAGGTATTTATGTCTGCATTGTTTCCGGAGTGCCGCTATTCAGTTCATCTGACAAATATGAGTCCTATTCAGGTTGGCCAAGTTTCACCAAACCGATAGATGCCCGGGTTATCGACAAACCAACCGATACCGCTTATGGCATGATGCGTGTGGAAGTTCGGAGCAAATTGGGTGATTCACATCTCGGACATGTATTCAATGATGGCCCAGAGCCTACCAATTTGCGGTATTGTATGAATTCAGCATCCATGAAATTTATTCCAAAGAAGGACATGGAAAAAGAAGGTTACAAAGATTGGCTTTACGCAGTGGATTAAATTATCCTCCGAAAAGTCAGGTTGATCCTAGCACCTCTGACCGACTTGCTTTTAGGCACTTGATGTTCCCAAAAATGCTGGGTCTCTCCTTTCATCAACAACAAAGAACCATGCTCCAGGAGTATGGTTTTTTTGTTTGATTTATCTGCATATAACCTGAGCTGAAAACCCCTTGAAATCCCAAAACTCACCGATCCTATGACAGGATTGATGCCAAGTACCTTTTCATTGTCCCGATGCCAGCCCATGCTGTCCTGTCCGTCCCGGTAGTGGTTGAGCAAAACATGGGTGAATTCAACCCCAGCTTCTCTTTCAATTTTTTCTTTTATCACTGATAGAAAAGGTGTCCATTCCAACGTCTCCATTTCTATTCCTGAATAACCATAGGGAACTTTTGGATTACCATAGAGAGCAGTAAGTCTCGGCTGCATTACTTTTTTGCCAAACATCCAAATGGGTTCATGCCTCCAAGCAACTTCATTGGTGAGTTGATTTAGGAATCTATCGCTCTTTTCCTTATCAAAAAAGGAGGAATAATAATGGACTTCACCATTGAATGGCAAGAGGTTTTCCTCCGGAGAATAATCAAATAACAACATGCACAAATAACAAGGAGAATGGAATTTTGGTTTTGATAGATTTTTCCGCCGATGACAAAATTAATTTTTGCTTTATTCAACCATTTATGGGAAATTGGTCTGTAAATTTAAAGTTTAAATTACACGTTTTCATTACTTGTTTGAAGCATCTAAAAAACCAACCAACATGAACAAATTTGTTAAAATCGGCATATTTGCCCTTATCATCATCCTTGCAGGAGTTTTTTACTGGAGATATTATTTTATTTTCAGTGAAGGTGTCAAAGGTGGTACGCTCAATTATTTTGAGAAAAAAGGATATGTTTTCAAAACCTGGGAAGGACGAATCGTCCAAGAAGGATTTCAAAGCCCAACAGCAGGAGCTCTACAAAGTAACGAATTCAGGTTTAGCGTTCAGAATGAGGAACTTGTCGAGCAGCTTGAGCGGGCCAGCGGTAAGTTTGTGGAACTTCGGTATAAGGAATACCTCAATCCATTACCTTGGCGGGGTGCCAGCGAATTGGTAGTCTATGAAATCATCGAAATTGGCCGAAAAGGTGAGGTTGACACTTCCCTTCCTATGAATAAAAATTGACATTGAAAGGATAATTTTAAGTCCAAAAAAAAACTCCAACAGCCACTGTGACTGTTGGAGTTTTTTTTTGAGGCTTCTTTCAGATTATTTTGTCCAATAATCCACCACCAAAACTTTGTCCAAATGCGGACCTAATACCGCTCCAAAAGCCTTGTGGTCAGGATGCGGCAGGTAAATAGCCCTGTCCTCCTCGGACGCAAAAGTCAGAAAAAAGCTATGGGTAAAACCTTGATCCAATCCCTCAGGACTGTTGTTGGTACCCCATTCGATAGATTTGATCACATCAATTTTTGAAGGCAAAGCAGTAAAAGCGTCCACTACTTTCTGGATATCCGCTTCGGCTGTACCATCTTTAAACTTAAATAAAACAACATGTCGCAGGGATTTGTCCATAGTTACTATTTCCTTTTCGATTACTTTTTCAATGATTTTTTCCTCTTTTTGCGGGGATTGGCAGGCTGCCAACAATAGCAGCGAAAAAGCCAAAATGTAGGTGTATTTCATGGTTTGATGGTTTTGTTTATACAGGCAATTTGGGAAATAAAGATGAATGCCTTTGACCGTTTATCCAATTTAATTATTCAATTCAGAATATTTTAAGAACTTAAATATGATATTGAAGCAATTTGTCTTTCAGGTTGAATCCATTACAGAAATTAAAAAAATGAGAAAAAATCATAAATCAACAAGAAACAGCTTAGTACTAATCATCTTTTTGATTTTTAACCAAAGTTCTTTTTCACAGCAGGTTGGCATAAAAGGTCTTCACCAAGAAGTTGAAGTATTGAGGGATAGCAGCGGGATCAACCATATTTTTGCCCAAAACGAACACGACCTGTTTTTTACCCAAGGATATATGGCCGCCAAAGACCGTCTGTTTCAATTTGAAATCTGGAGAAGGCAAGCGACGGGAACCATGGCAGAAATTTTTGGAGAAAAGGAACTGGATCGGGACAAAGGAGTCAGGTTGTTCAAATTTCGTGGGGAAAAAAAATCAGAATTGAGCCATTACCATCCGCGGGGTGAGGCGATAGTGGATTCATTTGTGGAAGGAGTCAATACTTACATTGAAGAGGCACTTCAATCCCCTGAATCATTACCTGTCGAATTTAAGCTTTTGGGCATTTTACCCGAATTCTGGACGTGGGAAGTGGTCATTTCCCGCCATCAAGGTTTGCTTGAAAACGTCAAAGATGAACTGAATTTTAGCCGGATTGTCAGCATGATAGGAGCGGAAAAAACAAAAAAAATCCACTATTTCCACCCAAATGAACCAATCTTGGATCTGGATCAGTCCATTCCAAAAGAATTGCTCTTTAAAGACATCTTGGCTCCCTACAATGCTTTCCGAAAAAGCATGACCTTTTATCCCGAATATATCATCCCTGAAGCGCGTAACCATCAAAATGCATTCACGACCCAGTTACAGGATTATGAAACAGATTTGAGGGAAACTTTAGAGACCGAAAAATTTTCAATTGGAAGCAACAACTGGGTGGTGAGTGGAAAATTAACAGAAAGCGGCTATCCCATCATGGCCAATGACCCACACAGGTTGATCGCTGTTCCTTCTTTGAGGTATTGGGTTCACCTTCATGCGCCTGGATGGGATGTGGTAGGGGGCGGAGAACCAGTGATTCCAGGGATTTCGATAGGACACAATCAATTCGGAGCATGGGGTTTGACCATTTTTGAAACTGACAATGAAGACATGCGCATCTATGACATAGATCCAGAAAATCCAGAGCTTTATTTTCATAAAGGCAAATGGCTGAAAATGGAAATGATTTCCGATACCATTAAAGTAAAAAATAAACCAGATGTACTCATAAAACATTTCTACACCCTTCATGGTCCGGTTACATTTATAGACCATGAACTGAAAAAAGCAGTTGCAGTCCAATGTGCCTGGCTGGAAAATGGAGGTGCACCGTATTTGGCAAGTTTGAGGATGAGCCAATCAACTAATTGGGAAGAATTCAGAGACGCCTGTACCTACAATCACATACCGGCAGAAAATATGATTTGGGCGGACAGGAAGGGAAACATCGGATGGCAGGCAACCGGAATTGCCCCAATCAGGAATGGTTTTTCAGGTTTGGTAGCGACATTGGGAGATGGCAGTATGGAATGGGATGGGTATTTGCCGATCGCTGAGCGGCCACATGATTACAATCCAGTCGCCGGCTTTATTGCCACCGCCAATGAAAATGTCACACCCCCTAACTATCCCCACAAAAACGCTTTGGGATATGAATGGGCAGATTCGTATAGAGGTGATCGGGTAAGGGAAGTCTTGGCAAAAGTAAAAAAGTTTTCAGTAGAAGATATGGAAAAGCTACAAAATGATTACTTGTCTCTCCCTGCCAGAACTTTGGTGCCCTATTTGAAAGATCTGTCTTTTGAGAAAAAAAGTATAGGGGATTTCCGGGACATGCTTCTAAATTGGGATTACAAATTGGAAAAAACTTCCGTTCCGGCAGGAATCTATGTCATGTGGGAAAGAAAAATCAGGGAAAAAATAAAGGAAATTTCAGTGCCAAAGGAAGTGTATAACTTTGTCGGCCCCATACAGATGACCTTGGTGATAGAATGGATCAATTATCCGGAACGTCTATTTGCAGGCAATCCTGTAGCTGAAAGGAATAAGTTTCTTGCAAATTGCTTTGAATTGGCAATCAAGGAACTTGAAACAAAACTGGGAGAAAACAGCAATAACTGGCAGTATGGTCAACCTTCCTACAAACATGTATATATCCAACATCCATTGAGTCTTGCATTGTCTGAAGTTTGGAAAGAAAAATTAGATGCAGGTCCTGTTGCCAGAGGTGGATACAGTTTCACTCTTGCCGCAAATGCTTATGGTGACAACAACACCTCGGGTGCCTCCTTCAGGATTGTGGTCGATACCGGGGATTGGGAAAAGACCATCGGAATCAATACTCCCGGACAGTCAGGTAATCCGGATAGTCCATTTTACCGAAATCTATTTCCTATCTGGGCAGCTGATGGATTTTTCAAGGTACCTTACGGATATGAAAAGGTCAAAAGAAACGCGATGTTCCAAATGTCCTTTAACCCCATAAATCCATGAAAAACCAATTCTTTTTTGTCGGTTGCCTCATTGCACTGTCAGCCCTTATTTCATGTAATCAGGAAGAAGTTGTAATCCAGGTCTTTCCTTATGACAGCCATGTCGAGCTCCAATGGCCAAAGGTTGAAGACGCTACTGCCTACAAGATTTTTGCGAGTCTCGATGGAGGTGATTTTTCCCAAAGGGCAGAAACCTCCGATACCTTGCTGATGGATTTTTGGATGAATAAGGAAGACGGAAGAAAAAAGATTGATTATAAAATCGAAGCGATCATTAAAAAAGGAAACAGAGAAATCGGTCAGATAACTACCCATACCAGGGAAATGAACGAGGAGGAATTGTTGGACATGGTCCAATTTTACACCTTCCGGTATTTTTACCAAGGCGCTGAGCCAAATTCAGGAATGGCAGCTGAAAGGATTCATATTGATGGAGATTACCCTGAAAATGATGCGCATATCGTCACTACCGGAGGAACGGGATTTGGGGTTTTTGGATTGATTGCAGGAATTGAAAGGGGTTGGATAGGTAAAGAACAAGGACTTTCACACTTTGATAAAATGGTGACTTTCTTAGAAAAAGCTGATCGATACAACGGCATTTGGGCACATTGGCTGGATGGCCAAACAGGAAAGACCAAACCTTTTTCCCCAAAGGATGATGGTTCAGATCTAGTGGAATCGGCATTCCTGATGCAAGGCCTGTTAGCGCTGAGGGAATATTACAGGAATGGAAGTGCTGAAGAAAAAGCAGTATCAGAAAGGATCAACAAACTTTGGGAAGAAATGCATTGGAATTTCCATACCAAAGGAGGCGAAAAAGTATTGTATTGGCATTGGTCACCCAACTTCGGGTGGGAGATGAATTTCCCCTTGGAAGGATACAACGAATGTCTGATAACTTATGTCTTGGCAGCAGCCTCCCCAACTTATCCAATAGATTCAGCAGGTTATCATGAAGGATGGGCCAGATCGGGAGGAATCAAAAACCGTGTCGAAGCCTTCGGTTTTCCTCTTCAACTCAAGCACAACTATGCAGAAGCGATGGGAGGCCCGTTGTTTTGGGCCCACTATTCTTACATCGGCTTGGACCCAAGGGGATTAAATGATGAATATGCAGACTATTGGCAGGAAAATCTAAACCAAACTTTGATAAACAGAGCTTGGTGCATTGAAAACCCCGGTAACTTCAAAGGTTATGGGGAAGACCTGTGGGGATTGACTGCCTCCTACTCCATCAATGGCTACAATGCCCACCATCCGGGAAATGACACCGGTGTAATCTCCCCGACTGCTGCTCTTTCTTCCATTCCTTATAGCTATGAAGAATCAATGAAAGTCCTTAAAAACCTTTATTTCAATTATGGGGACAAGGTTTTTGGAAGGTACGGATTTTACGATGCGATGAGTCCGGAGCATAATTTCTATCCAAAAAGGTACTTGGCGATAGACCAAGGTCCCATTGTAGCTATGATTGAAAATTACAGAACAGGACTTGGTTGGAAGCTTTTTATGCAAGCGCCGGAAATCTCTGAAGGATTAGAAAAACTTGGATTCTCGGTAAACAAAAACGGAAGGGAAATAGATTGACGGCACTTCGAAAAAAAATCCATCGGACAGTTCCCCACCGATGGACTTTAACACCATTCAACCCAATCAATATTTTATGCTATTTCATATGGCCATCGGATGATTCCTCCAGCCATGTTATAAGTATTTTCAAATCCCATTTCACTCATGATTTCACAGGCTTGCCCGCTCCTGTTGCCACTGCGGCAATAGAGATAATACTTTTTATCCTTTGGAAGATTTTGGATTTGGGCCATGAAATTTGGACTCATCATGTCGATGTTCCTGGCACCTTTCAGCTTGCCTGAGTGAAATTCACCTGCGGTCCTTACATCAAGGATTACAGCATCTTTGGCATTCATCCCTTTTTGGAAATCTTCGCAAAATAGGTCTGTATATTTTTTTGGTTTAGTTCTGAAGAAATCAAACATGGTTCTTATCGGTTTTATGTCTACAAATTTAAAGACCAAAAAATTACCGAACCGTAACCAAAATCACACAAGTCCATTGGCTTTTGGTTGACTCGCAAGCTCTTTTGGAAGTTTACCGGTCAACTTCAAAATAGAAAGTCTGATAAGAAGAGCCCAAGGGATCGCATGGTACACAAAGTCAAACCAATCCAAAGCAGCCATTCCTTTGGCACCGCCGGCTATCCATTTGATCTTTCCCCAGATATGAGGCTCCGGTACAAATGGAGCCAATCCCAAAGTCAGGCTAAGAATGATGACAAAACGCCAATTATTTATTAGTGCTTTCATGCTGCTTTTTCTTTACAAATGGATAGGTAATCTGTTGGAAAAAAGTCTTGGGAAATTCTTCCATTCCTTCAAAACCCAATGCTTCATCCCTACCTTCATGCGGGATATAATTTGTACCAAATAGGTAATCCCATACACTAAGGGTAATGCCATAATTGACTCCGTATCGCCTGTCCTTCGGCAAAACCTTAACATGGTGCCAAAGATGCATGGGAGGATTGTTGAAAATATATTTCAAAGGCCCATAGGTCATTCTCAAGTTGGCATGGTTGAGGTGACCGATCGCCGTGGTGAAAATATGCACGATAAAGAAATCTGCCAGTCCAAACCCTATCATCGCCAAAGGGATATATTGGGCAGATTTGTATATGATGGTTTCCATCCAATGGAATCTCAAATGCGCCGCAAAGCCCATTTCCTCTACCGAATGGTGTACTTTATGGAATTCCCATAGGACCGGAACCCGGTGCAATACCCTGTGGACATTCCACTGAATAAAATCAGCAACCAAAAACAGCAGCAAAAACTGTGTCCATCTCGGCCAGGTTTCGATATTGAGGGCTACCATATTTTCTACACCAAATAACCCAAGAAAATCATTGAATGCTTCCACCGCAATATTAGATATAGCATTGTATGCTATCAGAGAAAAAAGAAAATAATTAAAAAACATATAAAAACCGTCCAGCCAGAAATCCTTTCTGAAAATGGACTGTTTTTCCCTCCAAGGACGGATTATTTCCAATAGCCAAACCGCTACCGACAATCCTAGCAACCACCAAAAGTAATTGCTCCAAGAAGGGTAAAACATCTCGCTCACAAGGTAATTCCAATACCCGTAATATGAATCTCC
>JBBRFK010000003.1:0-39733 GCA_038224435.1 Cytophagales bacterium
GGAGACTTCAACCATAGCACCTCGATGAATGACAAAGCTACTTTTTTCGTCACCAATTACTCTAGGGTGAACACAACTCCTGCTTCTGGACTTTTTGACGCCTTTGGTAAAAAAGTAATGGATTTGGAAACAGCAGACTTGAGTTCGCTTTTTGCAGCCGGTTACCAATTTCCGGAACCTTTCAAAGTGAAAGCGGATGATGGCATTACGGATTTGTTTGGGGCTATATATAAGCCATTTGATTTTGACAGCACCAAATCCTATCCGGTCATCGAGTATGTGTATCCGGGCCCGCAGACCGAAGCTGTAAACAAATCCTTTGGAAGAGGAATGGATAGAATCGACCGTTTGGCACAGTTTGGATTTGTGGTGGTGACAGTCGGAAACAGGGGTGGACATCCCGGCAGGTCCAAGTGGTACCACAACTATGGCTATAACAACCTGAGAGATTATGGGTTGGCGGACAAAAAAGCAACCATAGAGCAATTGGCCGACAGACACACATACATTGACAAATCCAGGGTAGGCATCCATGGTCATTCAGGAGGCGGATTCATGTCCACAGCGGCGATGTTGGTCTATCCTGATTTCTTCAAGGTGGCAGTTTCGAGTGCAGGTAACCATGAAAACAACATCTACAACCGTTGGTGGTCCGAAAAACACCATGGTGTCAAAGAGCAGATTTCACCCAAAGGGGATACTACTTTCGTCTATCAAATTGAAAAGAATCCCGATCTGGCCAAAAACCTGAAAGGAAAACTTTTGCTTGTGACAGGTGATGTGGACAATAATGTGCATCCTGCCAATACCATCCGAATGGCAAATGCCCTGATCAAAGCCAATAAACGATTTGACTTTATCATCCTCCCCAGTCAGAGACACGGTTTTGGGGACATGACAGAATATTTCTTCTGGAGAATGGGCGATTACTTTGTGGAGCATCTTTTGGGCGACAATACTCCTCCACCGGTGGACATGATGGAAGTCCAAAGGGAAAAGGCTTTGACGAAGTAAATGGGCTATATAAAATCGGGTTATAAAAATCAAGGACCTATAGTAAAATCCGGTCTCCTTGGTTTTTTTCAATTTTTTTGAAAATTGGTTAAACCTAATGTCCTGATTTTGGTGTTAAGACTTTAAATGTTTTCTATTTTTAAAATCTAAAATACATTAAACCGAACTAACATGAAAAGAAAAGCGACAGCCGTATGGCAAGGAACAGGAAAAGAAGGCAAAGGAAATCTGACAACACAAACAGGTGTTTTGGATAAAACCCAATACTCATTTTCTTCCAGATTTGAAGAAGGTAAAGGGACCAATCCCGAAGAGTTGGTGGCTGCAGCCCACGCCGGATGCTTTGCTATGAAACTAAGTTTTAATCTCACAGGAGCTGAATTTCCGCCAAAAGACCTTCATGTCGAAGGAACAATTACGCTAGAAGATGGTGCCATCAAGCAATCCAAGCTGGTCCTGACCGCCAAAGTGGAAGGCATTTCGGAAGAAAAATTTGCTGAATTGGTAAAAGATGCTGAGGAAAACTGTCCGATTTCAAAGTTATTGAATACAGAAATCGTGGTGGAATATACCCTCAATTAAGGTTTCACTTAAAAGGATTCACATCCCGCATGTTTCTCATTTTCAGGTTTGACCAAATCTGAAAATTGATAAAGATGCGGGATTTTAATTTTTCTCTCTGACCTGAGCAAAGGACAACAACTTGGCAATGACCACTGCAGGATACAAAATCCCAAAAGTCGATAAAAATACAGATAACATTTTTGCTCCCATATTGGCCGGAATAAAATCTCCAAAACCGACCGTGGTCACGCTGACCAGACTGAAGTAAATGTAATTTCCGAAATCACTGTCGTTTCCTTCAAAAGTCAATTCACCAGAAATCGAATCTCCGCTTGATAAGTGTATCAATTCAAGTCCAAATGAACCCATCAGCGCCACAAGCAAATAAACATTGATAGCACCGATGACCCTATAAAGGTTTACTTCATTGTCTCTAAACAATAACCTGAAGTTGATTACTGTAAAAACCATAAGATTCAATAAAATAACAACCCTTTCTTCGAAGTAAAACCCATATGGATTTTCACTGAACCTGACCATTCTCAATATCAAGTGCACGACAACCATTATAGCCGCAACGATAAAATACCCCCTTTCTCTGGCAGAAAACATCCCAATCACAAAAAGCATGATGAACATGGCATTCAAAAAATAGGTTGAGTCATCCTTTTTATCGATCAAAACCGGTAGAAAAAACACCGTAAACAAAAGCATCACTAGCAGGGTGATGAAAGATGCGTCAGACTCCCAGTATTTTTTGGATTTTTCAAGAATTGCTTTCATAGACTATTACTTCAAACCGGATGAAAGACAAAATGTAGCAGATATTTTTGTTTTACAAAAATGGGGACCCCCGATTCTTCTCTTCCAATTTCTTCAGAAAAAAAATCCCGGACTTTCGACCGGGATTCTTGATTTAAGCAGCATTCCTTGCGGCATTGATAATGCCGAACATCGTCCTCAAAATCAGCTTTTGCAATACAGGATCATCTTCGCCTTTGTCGAGCATGGTCTGGATGGCGTATTGCTGTATCGTGATGACCGGCAGCACAATTTTTTCACGGATAGCAATGGATTCCTTTGATGTAGGGTTGTCCTGAAGCAGGGTATCTGTTCCGGATACTTCCAAAAGCATCTGTATAGACCTCTGATATTCTTCAAACATCAGGTTCCAAAGGTCACTATATTTTGGATTTTCCTTGAGGTACGCTGTCGACTTGTAGAATGACTTGGCCAATGACTGCATCGAATTCCCCAATAAAGTTCTGAAGAAAAGCGAATCGTTATACAGCTGTCTGGCCTCGGAAAATTTACCCACTTTCTTCAAAGCTTCCAATGAAGCGCCAACACCAAAGAACCCGGGGATATTTTGCTTCATCTGGGCCCAAGAACCTACAAAAGGAATGGCCCGTAAATCCTCAAATTTCAATCCCGTATCCTTTCCTCTTTTCAAAGGACGGGAACCGACATTGACCTGTCCAAAATATTTCAAAGGAGTCACATGCTCAAGATAAGGCAAGAACTGGGGATGGTTTTTGAAATCCCTGTAAAATTGGTATGAAAAATCAGCCATTTGATCTATCAAAGCCCGCTGACCTGCATTGAGGGTTTTTTCGGATGAGTGATACAATTCGTTTTCGACACCAGCGCAAAGCAATTGCTCCAAGTTATAAGTACAGGAAACGGGTTTGCCGTAATTGGCAGAAATGGTCTGTCCCTGGATCGTCACCTGGATTTCCTCATTTTCCACTTGAGGACCAAGGGAAGCATAGAAATTATGCATGTTACCACCGCCTCTGGCCGGAGGTCCTCCCCTTCCGTCAAAAAACACCACACTGACTTCATTCAATCTGGAAACTTTCGTCAATTCCTCTTTGGCTAGCAGGATAGACCAGTTGGCACGGATGTAGCCTCCGTCCTTGGTACCATCCGAAAATCCCAGCATGATCGTCTGTTTTGATTTCCTATTCTCCAAATGTTTGCGGTAAGCATCATTTTGGTACAATTGCTCCATGATGATGGGCGCCTTTGCGAGGTCATCGATGGTCTCAAAAAGAGGAACTATGTCCAATGGAAGTATTTCCGAATCCTGGCCAAGTGTCAATTGTGCCAATCTGAATACCTCCAAAACATGCAATGCAGACTGACAATTGGAAATAATATACCGGTGTAGACCGTCTTCCCCATTGTTTTTCTGAACGGTTTTGATCGCCTCAAAACTCCTCATCATGTCCTGATGAAATTCATCCTCAAAAGTGGAAATTTCAGGAAGGCTTTCTATTCCTTGAATAAAGGTGATTTTCTCCTCGTAGCCCAGCTTATGATAAGCCTGCAGGGCTTCTTTTCCCATTTGGTTCTCTATGATTTCATCCCAAAGTCCATCATGTTTGCGGCTGTCCTGACGGACGTCCATATTGGCAAAATGGAATCCAAAAATTTTTACTTTTAAAATAAACTCATCCAACTGGTCCAAGAACAGGCCATCGTGGAATTCAATCAGGCCTTTTCTTGCCTCCATCAGG
Source organism: Cytophagales bacterium (assembly GCA_038224435.1). Lineage (GTDB taxonomy): Bacteria > Bacteroidota > Bacteroidia > Cytophagales > Cyclobacteriaceae > Cognataquiflexum. The sequence continues at coordinate 4,101 of JBBRFK010000003.1, forward strand.
TCCGAAATCAATTCTTCTTTGGTTCGATAAAAGTTTTGGTTGTCAAAAAGTGAAGCGAACAGCCCGTTTTCAATCTTGACCATGATGGGCTCGACATTTTTGAAAGTCAACCTTCTTTTGAGTTTTCTAACATCCCGGTAATAGCACCTTACAATCGATTTTTGCAGTTTTTCAGCCACTTTCACGGTAGTGTCATGGGTGACAAAAGGGTTGCCATCACGGTCTCCTCCCGGCCAAAATCCGACTTTGAGCAATCCCGGATTATCCCATTGGTCAATGGGAATATCGAGGCTGTTCAGTAATCGGGTCAGGATATCGGGCATGCTTTGGTAAAAAACATTCACAAGAAACCATACCAGACTCACCGCTTCATCGAGAGGAGTTGGTTTATCTTTATTGATAAACCCGGTTTTGCCCAACTGCTGCAGCAGCAAATTGATATTGCCGAGGTCGTTGTCTCTGATGGCGGTCTCAAGATCTGTGATGATACCAAGCACATTGCCGGGATAAAACTGCGTGGGATGGGCTGTCAGTGTCAACCTGACGGAGAAGTTTTTCAGTTTTTCGATCAAAGCTTCCCGCTTTCGGTCATTGTCGACGCGGGTGATCAATGCCTTGACACTTCCCTTTCCTTTGTTATCGTGTATTTTTTCAAAGGCAGCATCCTCAATGGAATCAAATAATACTACCTGCCTTTCCACATATTGGACCATTTTAAAAAGTAAATCATGGCGCTCCTCCTCAGAATTCTTCACCATCATTTCATTAAAAAATCCTCTGATGATTTCTTTTGGGGTTTTGTCTTTGTCGAATCCTTCCTGACATTTGCTGGATAAAATCGGTAGCAAAGTCCCTGTTCGATGGATGTCACTGAAGGGCAGATCCAAAAAAAGACTGTTGTAAATCGTAAATCTTTTGGATACCTCGGTATGATAATTGGTTTTTAACATGATCAGGTCAATAGGTTTAATAGGCGTGAATTTAGCAAAAAATAATAATTCAGGATAGTTTTAGAGGTAATCGTCAATAAAATCATCTTTCTATTGACTATTTTTCAAAAAACAAGGACATTTTTTTTAAAATTTGCCAAAGAATCGTTTATATTAAACCACTTAAAATCAAAGAACGAAAATTCTAATCTGGAATTAATTCGTATTTTTGAACCAAACATTTAAAAATTTGAAAATTCAGCGTTTATGCTTATAGCTGTCATTTTGGGGTTTATTTTTGCCTTATGTGTTCCTTTTTTTACTAGGTTTTTCAAAAAAACAATTCCATTTCTATATTCTCTTCTTCCTCTTTCCCTGTTCATTTACTTTTTCCAGTTTCTGGGGAAAATAAAAAACCAAGGGCACGTTCTGTTTAAGTATGAATGGGTTCCGAGTATCGGCATTGATCTTTCTTTTAGGCTTGATGGATTGTCACTGCTTTTTGCATTCATGATCACAGGAATCGGAGCTTTGGTATTCATTTATACCATTTATTATCTCAAAGGACACGAATACCTTGACAGGTTTTATGGTTACCTGTCCATGTTCATGGCCTCGATGCTCGGTGTGGTCCTTTCAGACAATCTGATGACCATGTTTATTTTTTGGGAGTTGACAAGTATCAGTTCATATTTCCTGATTGGATTCAATAATGAGGATCCGGCTTCAAGAAAATCTGCCCTCACGGCCCTTAGCATTACAGGATTGGGGGGTTTGGTGATGCTGTCGGGAATTATCCTTTTACAGGCGGTTGGAGGAAGCTATTCCTTTACAGAATTACTCAATTCCTCTGAAGCCATCAAAGACAGCAGTGCATATGGTTGGATAATTTCCCTTTTGTTTGTTGGTGCTTTTACCAAATCAGCACAGTTCCCTTTTCACTTTTGGCTTCCGGGGGCAATGAAAGCACCCACTCCTGTCAGCACCTACCTCCACTCCGCTACCATGGTAAAAGCAGGTATTTATCTTTTGGCAAGGTTTACACCGCTATTGGGAGATACCTTTTGGTGGAACGGGACTTTGGTGACAGTAGGATCTGTCACGATGGTCTATGCTGCCATCCATTCGGTCTTAAGGGTGGATTTAAAAAGTATATTGGCATATTCCACTATTTCAGCCTTGGGTATTTTGGTTTTCCTGATCGGAATAGGAACAGAAAAAGCACTTTTGGCAGCAGGTATTTTCATTCTTGCCCATGCTTTGTATAAGGCTGCACTCTTCCTGATTACCGGAATCATTGACCATGAAACAGGCTCAAGGGATGTCACCAAATTGGCCGGTTTGCAGCGTGTGATGATGCCCGTTGCAATAGCAGGTTTCCTGGCCGCACTGTCCAGTGCAGGAGTTCCTTTTTTATTGGGATTCATCAGCAAAGAAGTCATGTATGAGGCAACTTTACAGTTTGGTGATTGGGCAATAATCCTGACGGCATTGGCTGTCTCGACAAAAATTCTCCTCCTAGTTGCGGGGTTTTGGGCGGGGATCAGACCTTTTACAGGAAATCTTCCATCGGAATTTGAAAAAGCCAAATTGCCTTCTCCTTTGCTTTGGGTTCCGCCACTCCTTCTCGGGATTTTAAGTCTTGGTTTTGGGGCTTTTCCTTCCTTAATAGGGCAGTCATTGATTCAGCCTGTTTTCAGCAGCATGTCCGGAACTGATACTGTCGTCCAACTCAAGCTTTGGCATGGTTTCAACCTGGTCTTGTTGCTGAGTATTTTCACCTTGGTGACAGGTGGAGTATTGTTTTGGTTCTTGAAACCTTCTGCCGAGCTGTTCCAAAAAACCCTCCGTTTCGAATTGATTTCTCCCCAAAATATCATTGAAGGCGGAAGTAAAATGTTTGGTTCATTCGCAGGAACATGGACAAGATTTTTTCAAAATGGCTATTTGAGAAATTACGTGATTACCATTTTGGCGTTTTTGACTTTGCTGATGGCTTATCGCTTATTTTGGGGGGTCAATATCTACATTGACTGGAATCAGATTTCCCCGGTCTCCCACTATGAGATCATTGTGGTTGCACTGATGATCATTTCCATCCTTTTTGCCATTTCTACCAATTCAAGGACAATATCTATTGTTGCGCTTGGCGTAATTGGTTTTGCAAATTGCCTCTTTTTCCTGTTTTATTCCGCACCGGACCTGGCTATGACCCAGTTTTCCATAGACTCGCTGACTGTATTGTTGTTTATGCTTGTGCTTGTCAAACTTCCCAAAAACAAATCTTTTTCATCCAATATAATGAAATTCAGGGATGCGATGCTTTCGCTTTTGTTCGGAACTTTGATAGCAATTTTGACCTTGGTGGTATTCGAAGAACCCTCCACCAAAGAAGTCTCCAAATACTTTGCCGAAAATGCCTATGTACTTGCCAAAGGCCGAAACGTGGTCAATGTGATTTTGGTTGATTACCGGGGCTTTGATACCATGGTAGAAATTGTAGTTCTTGTAATTGCTGCAGTAGGTGTCTACAGCTTGATGAAACTTGACCTCAACCCATCCAAAAAAGAGTTATGAAATCGTTAATATTCAAAACTGCATCGGCTTATCTTCTTCCGCTATTGCTGTTGTTTTCTATTTTCATCCTGTTACGGGGCCATTACCTTCCGGGCGGAGGATTTGTGGGTGGACTGATGGCTTCCATTGCCTTTTTGGTCCATTCTTTTGCTTTCGGACTAAAAGAAACCCAAAATATCATCAAGATAAATCCCGGATTTTTGATGCCTATCGGACTTGTTTTGGCTGTTGGTGCAGCTATTGCCCCATTCTTTGTCGATGCTCCCATACTTACAGGTTTATGGTTTGAAGGGCCTTTTAGGTTTATCGGAATGGTAGGCTCAGCGCTTTTCTTTGACATCGGCGTGTATCTGGTTGTCATCGGGGCGACACTCACCATCATGTTTTCAATTACTGACACAGTTTGACATGGAAATATTACTTATCATCATCATCGGTTTACTTCATGCAGGCGGGCTTTATATGTTGCTGCGCAGGAGTATGTTCAAAATGATTATTGGATTGATCCTATTGGGAAACGGTGCCAATCTTTTGATTTTCCTTTTGGGGAGATTGGTCAAAGGAAAACCCCCTGTTATGGAAGACGGTATGAAAGTTTTTGCCGACATCTATGCAGATCCTTTACCGCAGGCTTTGGTTTTGACGGCCATCGTGATCGGATTTGGCCTCCAATCTTTTGCAATAATATTGATCAGAAGGGTTTACAATGTGCTCAATACTGATGACCTGGACGACCTTAACTCAACTGATGAGGAAATATGAGTAATTCGATGATAGTATTGCCCATCATTTTCCAGTTTATTGCCGGGACGGTTTTGTTGTTTTTCTGGCAAAAATCAAATATCCAAAAGGTTCTCAGTATTCTTTTCTCCATGACAGGACTGGCTATTGGCATATGGCTCTTTTTGCTGGTTTGGGAAAATGGGATCATGGTCACCCAATCCGGTGATTGGAAAGCTCCTTTTGGAATCAGCTTTGTTGCGGACACTTTTGGAGTGACCATGGTGTTGTTGTCTTCCATTTCAGGCTTGGCGGTATCCATATTTTCAGCAGGAAGTATGAGAAAGGAAAGACTTGATTTCGGTTTTTTCCCTATTTTCCACTTCCTGATTATGGGCCTTCAAGGTGCATTTCTCACGGGCGATATTTTCAACCTGTACGTATGGTTTGAAGTTGTCATCATTGCTTCTTTTGTGCTGTTGACATTGGGAGGAAAAAAATCCCAATTGGAAGGTGCCATTAAGTATGTATCCCTTAACCTCCTAGCATCCACTTTATTCTTGATCGCAATTGGTTTCATCTATGGTTTGACAGGTTCGCTCAATATGGCCGACCTTGCCATCAAGCTGGACAATGTTCAAAACCGTGGGTTGGTAAGTGTCACCTCCGGAATTTTTCTGGTTGCGTTTGGAATCAAATCCGCCATCTTTCCAATGTACTTTTGGCTGCCTGCATCATACCATACACCTCCTCCTGCCGTTTCTGCAATATTTGCAGGCCTGCTCACAAAATTGGGCATTTACGCCATGTTGAGAACATTTACATTGCTGTTTGGAGGCGATGAATTTATGGGAGATATCATGGTTGTCCTCGCAGCCCTGACGATTTTATCCGGTGGATTGGGAGCTCTGCTCCAACAGAATATGGGAAAAATTTTCGGTTACCTTATCATATGTCATATCGGATTCTTGATCGCCGGCTTGGGGATGTATACCGAGTTGGCCATCATGGGCACGGTATTTTATCTCATCCACGACATCATAGTCAAAACTAACCTATTCCTTGTTTCCGGATTGATCCTCAAAATCAACGGCACACAGGATATCAGAGAACTTGGAGGCATGTACAAAAACTTTCCTTTGCTGTCTTTGTTGATGGCAATCCCATTGTTTTCCTTGGTTGGAATCCCTCCCCTGTCAGGATTTTGGGCCAAAATATTCCTGATTCAGGCAGGCTTGGAGACAAAGGATTATGTATTGATAGGTTTTATTGTCTTGGGAAGTTTTCTTACCTTATGGGTAATTGCTAGGGTGTGGGGAGAAGTATTCTGGAAAAAAGGCGAACATCTCCCCAAAAAAGCAAATGGACTATATTTCAGCCAAATGTCCAAAACCGATCAATGGCTTATGGTATTTCCGATTGTGTTGCTATCGGGAATCTCGCTTTATATAGGTTTTGGTGCTGAAAACGTTATTATCCTTTCCCAAAGAATATCCTCAGAACTGATGGACCCTTCGGGATATATTGAAGCAGTATTGGGACTTAAAACCATGAATCCATGACAAAATCTCTGTTTTTGAGCAACCTGATTTTGGCCATCATTTGGGTTTTGGCCACCGGAACCTTGACGGAAGAAAATTTCCTTTTTGGTTTTTTCATCAGCTTTATGATTTTATGGGTTATCACCTATAAAAAAGAAGAAAGGAAATATTTTACCATGATTCCAAAGCTTTTTGGATTTGTAGCATTTGTTCTTTGGGAGATCACCAAAGCCAATTTCCAGTCAGTCAAGGAATCATTCTATCCAAAATCCAAATTGGAACCAGCAATCGTAAAATTCCCGCTTGATGCGAAGACAGATATGGAAATCACTTTCTTGGCAAATATCATCTCAATCACTCCGGGAACATTGATTATGGATGTGTCGGACGACAAAAAGGTAATCTACGTCCATGTCATGCATCTTATAGACAAAGAGGATTTTATAAAAGAAATCAAAGCTAAATTTGAAAAACCCTTGTTGGAATTAATGCGATGAGCCTACACGACTATCTTAATTGGATCATTGTCCCAATTCTTGGGTTATCAGTGATTTTGGTATTTATCAGATTCCTGAAAGGACCAAGCCTTCCTGACCGGGTTATTGCGCTGGACATGCTGATATTGATTTCCATATGCATCATCGCAGTCTATAGCATCCAAACTTCGCAAAATACATTCTTGGATGTAGCCATGCTTTTTGCATTGGTAGCTTTCCTGAGTACAGCTGCCTATGCATTTTATTTAGAACAAAGAGTTAGAAAATGAAAGATATCCTAATCATGATATTGTCTACGTTCGGGGCTTTATTTATCCTGTCCTCCGCATTGGGTTTGCTCAAAAAGCCGGATGTGTACTTAAGGATATCTGTAACAGCCAAAGCTTCCACCTTGGGAATAAGTCTAATACTCGCTTCTGCGGCCATTTTTTTCAATGATTATTCGGTGACTACCCGGGTAGTCGCCATTATTTTATTTGTGTTTCTGACCATATCTATCGGAGGGCATTTGCTCGCAAGGGCAGCTTACTTCACCAAAACCCCAATTTGGAAAGGTACCAAAATCGATGACCTTGCAGGTCAATATGATGAAGTAACCCATGAACTATACAGTGAAAAACACCATTCATCCATCAAACCTGAAAAATCAGAAAACAATATCTGAAAATGAAAAAATCCTCCTTTAGCTTCCTCCTTTTAATTTCGATATTCATGAACTATTCTTGTGATGAATCTCCCCGCGAAGAAAAAATCGAGACTGTGTATTCCTTTCTTTTGGGAGCCTACACAGATTCCGAAGACCAAGGGATTGGCTTACTCACCTTCTATCCCGAAACCAATGTCCTTCAAACCCAAATATTGGCGGCCGGAATTGCCAGTCCCTCATTTGTGATCAGCAACAGGGCGCAGACTTTGGTCTTTGCTGTGGAAGAAATTGGTGGTGAAAACGGAGGAAAAGTAAAATCATTCAAGTTTGACAGACAAAAAAATACTTTGGAATTAGTAGACACCAAGGACACTTTTGGAGATCATCCCTGTTATTTGAGTCTCGATGCCAAAGAAGAAATATTGGTTGTAGGGAATTATTCAGGGGGAAATTTTTCGGCCTATAAAATCAAGGATGGCCTTTTGACCCATGTTCAGACCTATCAGCACGAGGGACAAAGCATCGATCCAGCCAGACAGGAAAAGGCGCATGTACACAGTACGGTTTTCCACCCAAATGGCAAACAATTGTTAGTAGGGGACTTGGGAACAGATAAGATCCACCTCTATGATTTCAACCCGACTTATACTGTCCCCTTCAATAATTCAAATCCGGGGTATTTGGAAGTCGCAGCGGGTTCCGGACCAAGGCATCTTACTGTCCATCCAAGTGGGAGCCCTGTGTATCTGATCCATGAAATGACCGCCGAGCTCGGTGTATATCGCTTTGAATCAGGAAAAATGTCCCAAATCCAAGTTTTACCATTGACCGGTGAAGATTTCGTAGGAAACGTAGGGGCGTCAGAAGTCAGGATTTCTCCTGATGCCAAGTTTGTATATGCGTCCAACAGAGGTGATGCCAATGAGATTACAGTCTTTGAAATTGGAAAAACAGGGGAATTGACTTTTGTGGAAAGGGTCAAGACCGGAGGTGAAAACCCAAGAAACTTCGTTATAACAAGCGACGGAAAATTTCTATTGGCAGCCAACCAAGGTTCAGATTCAATCATTGTTTTTGAAAGAAACTTAAATACAGGGAAGCTTAAGAAAACTGGAGCCGAAACGAAATTTCATAAACCTACTTATTTTTATGGATTGGATTGAGTCCAAAATATTAGACTGATTCCAGAATATTACGCACCACAAATTTAAATCTCCTTCTAGTTATTTTAAAAAACTTTTAAAATAATTTAACTCATTCGTTTTATATATAAAAAGTATCCTTAGATTTGACGAAATATTAATTCAATACAATTTATCATGAACACAGGAAAAGTTAAGTTTTTTAATGAGTCCAAAGGATTCGGTTTTATCGTTGACAATGAGTCTTCTAAAGAGTATTTCGTTCACATCACTGGTTTGATTGACGAAATCAGAGAAGATGACGAAGTTACTTTCGACCTCAAAGAAGGTAGAAAAGGCCTAAATGCAGTGAATGTAAAGGTAGTTTAATCTATATACAACACATTGACATCTAGTGAAATTAGCCCCGAGCAATCGGGGTTTTTTTTTGTCCATAACTTTTGGATCATATCCCCCACTCCTCAAATCCATACCGGATTTCCCCTCTCTCTATTGTCAATGGAGAATCAATGTTGTTATGATAAAGCTGACCAGTGCCCAATCCATGGGGAATAGTATCATCATAGGTTGACGCAAACTGTGCTATGGCATTCAGTCCGATATTACTTTCAAGGGCTGAAGTCATCCACCAACCTATCCCCAAGGATTCTGCCAATCCAATCCATTCCCTACTAGAACCAATACCTCCAACCAAGGTCGGCTTGAGGATGATATAGTGAGGCTTGATTTTTTCCAATAATTCCTTTTTTTTATTGTAATCATGAATCCCGATCAGTTCTTCATCCAAGGCAATTGGCAAGGGAGTCAGCTTGCACAGATTTGCCATTTCGGAAATCTGACCCGGCCTGATAGGCTGTTCTATGCTGTGCAGGTCAAATTCCTGAAGTCTTTCCAATTTGGTCAAAGCCTCTGCAGGGGAAAATGCGCCATTTGCATCGACTCTAAGTGTTACCTGCTCCGCGCTATGCTTTTCTCGGATGTAACCGAGTAATTCACATTCTTGCCCAAAATCAATAGCTCCGATTTTCATTTTGATGCAATTGTACCCTTCAGCAAGTTTCTTGTCAATCTGATCGAGCATAAATTCTTTTTCACCCATCCATATCAGGCCATTGATCGGGATGGATTTACCCCCATTATAAAAAGGAGTATTAAAGATCAACTTTTTGCCGCCATGCAGCAAGTCCAATAGGGCCGTCTCCATTGCAAACCGGATGCTTGGAAAATTTTCGGGAATATGTGTTTTTACCCAATCCAAAATCTCCTTTTCGATTCCCAAAAATAGGGAACCAGAAAGGTTTTCACAGAATGTTGACAGTTTTTTTTCAAAGTCCACCACATCATCTATACTTAATTTTGGTAATGGGGCAGCTTCTCCCCAACCTACAATCTCGGGTTCCTTGGCGGAAACAGCTTTGATGAAATAAGTTGTTTTATCTTTCAATACCCCGCGGGAAGTACCGGCCTCGAACCTGAATCTCAACAAATGAGTCTGATATGAAAAATGAATATCTTTTAAAACTCCTTCCATAAGGTATATATTGCGCTTCGGTTCTGAAAATCACCCATGACAAAGCTTAGAGCAATTGAGGATATTAAATTATCTGATTACGAATATACCCTTCCTGAGGAAAAAATCGCAAAATTCCCGCTTGAAAACCGGGCAGATTCCAAGTTACTCCAATACAGAACAGGCAAAATCTCCCACCACCGATTTTTTGAAATTCCCAATTTCATTCCTGAGGGAAGTATGATGGTCTTCAACAATACGAAAGTCATCCCCGCCAGACTTATTTTTCAAAAAGAATCGGGCGCAAAAATCGAGATTTTCCTATTAAAACCACTCCAGCCCAGTACTGTTATCAATGAGGTCATGCTAAATACCTCCTCGGTGATCTGGGAAACTTTCATCGGCAAACTGAAAAAATGGAGAGAAAATGAAATCCTGCAAGGGCAAATCACAATTCATGGCAAAACAGAAATCATCAATGCGAGAATTGTAGACCGCGCCGAAAAACAGGTTGAATTTACTTGGACCGGAAACAAAATCCCGTTTGTTTCTATTGTTGAAGCCGCAGGAGAAGTTCCAATTCCTCCATATTTGAACAGAAAAGCCACAGCCGAAGACAAATCCAGATATCAAACTGTTTACTCCAAAAAAGAAGGGGCAGTCGCGGCCCCGACTGCAGGACTTCATTTTACTGAAGAAGTCTTGGAAAAACTGGAGGAGATCGGCATAAAAAAGGAATTTTTGACACTTCATGTCAGCGCAGGAACGTTTCAGCCTGTCAAGGAAGAATTAGTGGCTTTCCATCCAATGCACAGTGAACAAATGGTTTTTGAGTTTGAGACCATCCAAAATTTAGCAAAACAAAAAGAAAAGATCATCGCTGTCGGAACCACCTCGATGAGGTCTCTTGAAAGTTTATATTGGTTTGGGGTCATGTTGAAATCGGAAGAAAAACCAACCTTCCAAATCCCTAAACTCTATCCTTATTTTGATTTTGAGAATTTGCCGGAAAGAAAAGAAAGTTTCGAGGCAATTTTAGAATATATGACACAAAAAAATCTTAATGAAATCACCGGAACTACAGAAATTTTGATAATGCCTGGTTATGATTTCAAGGTTTGTGATGCGCTGATTACAAACTTTCACCAACCTTCTTCTACCTTGATTCTATTGATTGCCGCATTTACAAAAAGTAATTGGAGAAAAATATACAACGAAGCTTTGGAAAACGACTATAGGTTTTTGAGTTATGGTGACAGCAGTTTAATTTGGGGTGATGAAAGTTAATCTGTGCCTCCGGAACCAAGTTTTTTGATTCCATTAATCAAATCTTGAAAATAAGTCCTGCCCACCGGCACAGAATCATTTCCAATTACAACTTCTCGGGGATTAATACTTTTAATCTCATCCAGGCGTACGATGTAACTTTTATGGATTCTGAAGAATTCGTCCAAAGGAAGCACGGATTCGAATTCCTTCAAGATATTTCGGAGAGAGAAAACTTGCGTCCTCGTCACCAAAGTAGTGTAATTGCCATCCCCTTTGAGCCAAAGGATATCTATCCATTTGACTTTGACCAAATTCCCTTTGTTTCGGATAAAGACGCCATCTTTAATTAAAAAACTTTCAACATTTCCATTAGAATTGTGTCCATCCACATGCCAATCCTTTTCATTTTTTATTTCTTTCAGCGTTTCTTTCATTACCTAAATTATTTGGTATTTTCAATCAAATAACATCTTGTTTGAGGAATTGTTTTGAGGGAAAATCAAATCAGATAGAATCTGATTCATTGATAGTTTTGGTGTTTTTCCTGATAATCTGATCCAGGTCATCCGCCAAAACCTTAATATAGGAAAAGTATTTTTTGTTTTCTTTATCCAATTGCTTTTTATCCACCAATTCCAACAAACCAAGTATTGAGGACAGTGGGGAGCGGAGGGTTATCGATTGTGAATACAAAATTTCCTTAAGGATATTGTTTTGATCCAAAAGTTTGGAAAAGCCAACATGACTGTCATGAATATCTTTGTTGCTATAAATAAAACCGATTGCCTTATTATTCAAATTTTTCACGGGAAAAAACTCATGTTTAAAGAGCCTTTCTTCAGAATTTTCACCCGAATAAATTGGTTGTTCAAATAATATGTGCTTGCCGCCAATGATATCCTCTAAGTTGGAAAGTACCTTTTCTTCCATTCCCGGAAGCAAAAAATGGAGGAATTTTTGGCCTTCTTTTAAGTCCTTGCCTGAATATTTTCTTACTTGATCAGTGGCCATCCCATTAAATTTCATGATCCTCAAATCCTGACTCATCAAAATATAAGCCTGATCTGAATTATTCAAGATAGAATCCAATGTCAGATCAAGCCGCCCGACTTCATGGCCAAGAAGCTGAACTTCCGACACATCTTTGAAATAAATATCCATCCAATCCATCCTTGGGTGAATGATGATCTGATACCACCTTCCACTTTCAGATAAAAAATCATCTATGACAGTTATGGAATCTGTTTCCTTTGCCTTTTTAAACTGTAATGCATATTCATAAATCTTTGGGTCAGGAAAAACCTGCCAAATCTTTTTGTTAATAAATCCAGAGGCTGAGATTCCAAAAAATGATTCCGCATGTGAATTGGCAAATTGGATCTCCCAATCGCTGTTCATCTGAAAATAAATATCAGAATCAACATTCACTTTATAACCTAATTCATTGGAAAGGTATTCTGATTCATTCTTGACTGAACCTACACCAAGAATCCCCAAAAAATCTCCTTCAGTATTTTTTAAAACGGAGAATTCCCAAGACAAAAGACTGTTGAAATGACTTTGTGAATACCGCGCAATATCATTCGGCTTACCGATCAGTTCAGAAATCAGTGGCTCAATTTCTTCCTTTTGGTGCTCATTGAACAAATCAAAAAAGAAAGGACAATCCGAACTACCCAATCTGAAAAAATCCCTGAACTTGGAATTAGAATGGATTATCTCTCCCTCTGAATCCAAAACACTGACCAAAAGGTTATTTGATTCCTTTAGGAAAGGAGGCAAAAATTCCTTGATTTCTTTTATTTGATCCATTGGGAAGGGAAACTGAGAGCCGATTGAATTATGAAATTGCGAGATAATGGGTCTTGATATACAAGGGCCCACAATATAATCATTATGCTAAAAACAATCGCCAATAAATATATAAAACTGAAAATCAATACTTTACAAAAGATTTAAAAAAGATCGAAAATATAATTAAACAGCATATTAATCGATGGAAACCGCAAAAAGTCACCTTTAATTTTTTTTTCGTCTGTAGAAAAATCCACCCATAATAATCTGAAGCTTTTACCCAGACCCAAAACCGATGGTATGGAGGTACCAAAAATAATTCCGGTGATTAACCAAGAGGAATACCCGAATCTTAGAGGGAAATTTTTCTTCTTAGACCCAATCCTAAAACATCAATAAATCAGCGTTGGACCTGATTGGGAAAGTACAAAACAAAAATCTTAAGTTTCAAATGAGAATTCAACAATGATTTAATTCACACATTATATTTTTCTGATTGAATGTCAGTAGCTTAATCTTGACTTAACTGTTTCCAACGACGAAGAGGATATATAATGCAAATCCATTTTTGCTTATCTAATGAATAATCATTTATATTTGCGTCTCTTAAATCAAAAAATCAAGCCAGGATTTAAGATCAAGCAATCAAAGAGTTGGGTGAGTGGCTTATCCCGATAGCTATCGGGACAGCATTTTCCAAACTTTAATTGGACACACAGAGAGTTGGGTGAGTGGCTTAAACCAGCAGTTTGCTAAACTGTCGTACGGGTAATTCCGTACCGGGGGTTCGAATCCCCCACTCTCTGCAAAGAATTCTGAAGGAATCCTTTATTTCGGGGTGTAGCGTAGCCCGGTATCGCGCCACATTTGGGATGTGGAGGTCGTAGGTTCGAATCCTGCCACCCCGACTTAATAATTACAACGCGCACGTGGCGAAATTGGTAGACGCACTGTCTTCAGGTGGCAGCGCCCTTGGGTGTGGAAGTTCGAGTCTTCTCGTGCGCACAGAATCAAAAAAGAGGCCTTCAAGCCTCTTTTTTGATTCTTAACCTTTTCCACATCATCTTCCAATAATTTTCATTTTTTTCATTGATAGGAAACTTATCGCCAAGTAAATAGCCATAAGGGGCAAGACTTGGAATCCTATCCAAAGTGATTTTTAATACCCCAATCAAGGGAATAAAGAGAATCATTCCTGAGACGCCCCAAAGACTGCCTCCAATAATGATAGCAAGAATCACAACCAATGTATTCAGCTTCACCTTTGATCCCACCACAATAGGTGTGATCAGGTTATTTTCAGTCAATTGGATAATCCAAAGTAAAAAAAGTGTCATAAATGGATAAAATAATGAATCAGTTGTCAGTAAAACATAGGTAACAACTAAAAAAGAACTGATGATCACCCCTACATAAGGAATCAAATTCATAACTGCGATAAAAACAGCAAACAAGATGTAATATTTTATACCTAAAAAATAAAAGACCATACCCGACATAATGGATACAATTCCGGTAACAATCAGTATTCCAACAAGGTAAGACTGGATCACTTTTCCTGAATCATCGATCCAATTTAAAAATGATTGGTTTTTTCCAGAAGATACTTTTTTCAAAAATTCAAGGAAAAAGTCTTTGTAATAAAGCATCAAAAAAATGAAGAATGGAATAATAGCGGCCAAGGTCAAAGATTTTGCCAATCCTAAAAATGTTTCATCCAATTTTTCGGTAGCAAAAAAATCTCCGATTTCTGGTAAAGAATTACTTTCCAACCCAAAAATCCGACCCATAGCAGCAAAGTAAACTTTTACCTTGCTGTTGAATGAAGTCTTGATTTCAGGAACATCCAAAATCAGATTCATCACCTGATTGAACATCACGTACAAAATATAAGAAGCAATGCCTGCCACCAAAACCAAGGTAATTACAATTGCCAATCCTCTTGGTATCCGCTTTTCCTCAAGCCAATTCGAAAGTGGAAATAAGGCAAATGAGAAAAAAATACCCCAGATAAGTGGAACAATGATAAATGAACCCACATTCAATATCCAAAACACAATTACCATGATGATGAGGAAATATGCGGTTTTTTGAAGTCGAGCTGATGAAGTTGCCATTTTCGATGCGTTTTATTCAAGTTAAAAATTTTAAAATCAATGTTTTAGGATTGATCAAATAATAAACAAACCTACATTTTCTAAAATCTCCTGATATTTTTTGATATCAAAAGAATATAAAAAGGGGGATTTGTGCGCTGCTTCTTTTTTTACTTCACTAAGCTTGGTCACAATCCCTGAAGGGAGAATCTTTTTTTGAAAATTTCGCAGATAAATTTTCTTCCCAAAATAGCCCCGTACATCCTCATCATTTCCGGCATCTTGAATTTTTCAGATAGCAGGTTGGTCCCGACGGGCTGATAACCCAACTCTACCCTCAAAGAATGTAATGCCTTTTTTAAAATCTCGTTGTGGTCAAATAATAAAACAGGAACTTCCTCCAAATCCCACCATTTGCATTCGTCTGTAAACTCACCCAGATTGGGAAAAACAGCAGCATAGTCCACCTAAGCACAATAGCCAATGGAAATGGCCCGGTCATACCAAGATTTGGGATCGATGATATGGGAAAGCTTGGTAACACTTTGTTGATCATATTTTTCCATTTTGCCAAAGGTGTGAAATTGCCTCAGAAAAATATGTTCCAACCCTGTCCTCTCCTGTAAAATCCGGATTGCAGCTTCATCAACGTCCTCTCTTTGAGGTATCAAATCTCCTTGCAGACTTCAATATTCTGTGCCCTTCCATTTTTACAGAAGTACTTTCAATGTCCCCTCATGAAATCCGAAAATGACACAATCCAAAGATAGTTGCGGAAAAACTTCCCCATGGGCAAAGTCCTTGTTATATGCTCTGAATTTTACCATTTCATTTAATCAATTCACCTTGTACAATTTACACATTGATTTGATTTATTTTTCTATATTTGACAACCTATAAATTCTTTCCAAATCGATTGGTTATGAAAGCAGAATTTGGACGTGACCAAGTCAAAAATTTCCCTTCAGCCAATAAAAGATAAAGAGTAATTAATAGTGACCCAAACTATAAATTTTAAGACAATTAAGCCAAATTGAACTTAAACCTAGTAAAATCCCCCCGATGATTCATTGGGGGGATTTTTGCTTTTTAATGAGATTTTATGACTATCCGCTTCTTTGTCTGTAAAACTTAATACGATAAGAATCACGACTGAATGCTGGAAAGAAGGTGATTTCGGTCTTCGGTCTTCCAACCTTTGCCTAGGTAAAATTCTCCCACCGGCAGAATAGCTTCCAATCATATTTGATTCTCAGTAAAACCAATTTTAAACCTTTCAACATTTATACACAATTTCATTTTGGTGTTTGGATATATTTGTGGGCAGGTGATTTCCAAAAAACAAATTCTATGAAAAAGCATTATTTACTTACATTTATTTTTGTTGGATTGATGGCTTTGCAGCTTCACTCCCAGACAATAGATGGTTTCTCTAAAAATTCCGTAACGAAACAATTGGACTTTGAAAAACAATTCAAAGAAACAGTTGACTTCAGCAGGTTCAGGATCCATTTGGAAGCCATTACCTCCGAACCTCATGTGGCAGGTACAGCAGCCAATGAAAAAGTGAAAGATTACATGGTAGCCTCCATGAAAAAATCAGGCTGGGATGTCGCCGTATATCCATACGATCTTTATCTATCCAAAGGCCCGGGAGAATCCTTGGTGGAAATCGTCACCCCTATCAGACAGCCTCTCAATCAACAGGAAAACATCCTGAGCGAAGACCCTTATTCATCCAATCCAAACCTTTGGAAGGGTTGGAATGCTTTTTCAGGCAATGGAGATGTGACTGCAGAAGTCGTATATGCAAATTATGGCACCAAAGCAGACTTTGAGCAATTAAAGGAGTTAGGCATTGATATCAAAGGCAAAATCGTACTTGCCCGATATGGAGGCAACTTCAGGGGTTACAAAGCTAAATTTGCAGAGCAAAATGGTGCAGCCGGATTAATCATCTTCACAGATCCTGCAGATGCAGGGTATATGCGAGGCCTTGTATATCCTGAAGGCACTTTTTATGACGAAAGCTCCATTCAAAGAGGTTCTTTGCTTACAGTAGATTGGACAGGTGATGCGTTGACCCCTTTTGAACCTGCCCTTCCCTTGGATGGCAAAACCAAAATCAAAAGATTGGATCCAGCAGATGTAAAAGGTTTGCATACGATTCCTGTCACACCGATTTCATATGGCGCTGCCAAAGAAATCATCGGAAAAATGAAAGGAAAAGCTGTTCCTGCAGGTTGGCAGGGAGGTTTGCCTTTTACTTACCGACTGGAAGGTGGCAAAGAACTGACTGTAAGACTCAAAGTTCAACAGGAAAAAGGCATGACCCGCGCCAACAATGTGGTGGGAACATTGAAAGGCGAATTGTATCCTGACGAATGGATTATCCTTGGCTGCCACTATGACGCTTGGGGATTTGGTTCTACAGATCCCAACTCAGGTACGTCGATGTTGCTGAGCATGGCCGAAACCATGGGCAAAATGGCTCAGGATGGAAAAAGACCTGCCCGTTCAATTCTGATTGCGCATTGGGATGCAGAAGAGCACGGGGTAATAGGTTCTACTGAATGGGTCGAACAATTCCGAGATGAACTGGGAGCAAAAGCGGTCGCTTATATCAATTTGGATGCTGCCGTTTCCGGTAAGTATTTTGGAACTGCTGCTTCGCCTACTTTAAAAAAAGTGATTATGGAGTCAGCAAAGCAGGTAGCCTATCCTGATTCAGCCAAAACAGTCTATGACGTCTGGGCAGCAGGAAAATCAGAACCGAGTATTGGGAATCTGGGAGGAGGCTCTGACCATATTGCCTTTTATATGCATGTCGGCATTCCATCCATCAGCGGTGGTTCAAGTGGACCTTCCCTTTACCACACCAATTATGATGACCTTCATTTCTACGGGAAGTTTGCTGACCCAACTTTCAAAATGGGTGGAACCGTAGAGCAGGTGATCGGGATTATGGCACTGAGATTGGCCAATGCAGAGGTCATTCCTTACGAGGCCTCGAGGTACTCCAAAGACCTGGCGATACATTTTGAAAGTGCGGAAAAAAGCGTCCAATCTTACAACAAAGATTTTAAAGGGTTTGAAAAATCCAAGTCAGCTGTCACCGAATTAAAATCCAGTGCAGAAGCTTTGGATAGCAAAATCGCCTCCACTTTGGCAGGCAATCAGCTTGATTCCAAAAAGATCAAAGCCATCAACAAAGACCTGATCGCCTTGGAGAAAAGCTTCATAGACCCAAAAGGAATGTATTATGGTAATTGGTACAGGTCACTCTATGCCTCCACGGACCCCTTTAGCGGCTATGCTTCATGGATGCTTCCCGGGATCCAATATGAAACCGAAATAAAATCCTCCGATAGATTGTCAGAATGGGATGACCGATACAGCAAAGCCATCCTTGATCTCAAATCAAAAATGGATGCATTGCTCAAAAAACTCTAATCTACCGACAAAGCAAAAAACCGGCAAGAGCCGGTTTTTTTGCTTTTATAAACTTTTCTACGATTGATTAACCTCAAGATCCATGTAGCCATTCCCGAATGCGGCTTGTAATAAATAATCAGCATCCGTGGACTATCGGCTGTAGGCTATCGGCTTTAATTCTCAACCTTCTCCCTTGTTCCTTTATACAATTCAAATTTCAAAAGCCTGCAATCAATCGTTCCGTTATAGAATTCGATTTTTCTGGCGGCACGAAGACCCACTTTTTTGCCAAGTGTCACATTCCCGGTAAAAATAAATCCGTTATAACCTGGGCATTTTTGCTTCATAAAATCTCCCATCCTCTTATATGTGAGTGCCAAATCTTCCTCCTCCCCCAACCTCTCTCCGTATTCAGGATTGAAAAACACTACTCCTGAATCTGATTCAGGCACAGAAGAATCCTCAAAATCACCCACCTCAAATTCAATCAAGTCCTCCACTCCTGCCAGGCTCGCATTTTCCCGGCTGAATAAAATCGCCTGTTCGCTGATGTCACTTGCGATGATTCGCAAGCCAGGTTGCTCTATTATTTCTGCTTTTAGTTTTTCTTTTTCTGCCAAATAAAAACCATCATCATAACCCTTAATATGCATAAAAGCATAATGGTCTCTCAATAAACCCGGAAACCTATTGGTAGCCATCATCGCCGCCTCGATAGCCAAAGTTCCCGAACCGCACATTGGATTGACAAATGGACTTTTCAAATCCCAATCTGTAGCGATAATCGTCGCTGAAGCCAAAGCTTCCAACATCGGTGCTTTTCCGGGAATTTTTCTATAACCATGTTTCCCCAATGTATCTCCGGTGGTATTAATATAAAGATTGGCTTGTGTTTCTTTCCAAAAAAGCTGAAATACAGCCCCTTCCAAGGCTGAACCGGAATCGGGTCTGATCCCTGATTTTTCTCTAAAACGGTCCACAATGGCATCTTTGATCCTGACATTGACAAAAAGCGGATTGTCTACACTTTCATTGTCCACATGCGAAATCACGGAAAAATAAGAAGATTCAGAAATGTAATCTTCCCATGGCAAAGCCTTAATCCTTCTATAAATATCATCAGCATGGTGCAGATAAAAAGACCTGATCTCATATAGAACATGGCTGGCAGTCCTCAGATGAAGGTTCAAAAAAATACAATCTGACAAAGAAGCTTCCAATTCAATAGAAGTTCTTTCGGTCATTATCGGCCTGAAGCCCAAATCAATCAATTCCTTTTCAAGATAGGCTGAAAACCTGTCTTTGCATGTGACAACAACCTTTCCTTTCAATCCAAAATCTACCATAGCCACAAAGGTAAAGATATTATCCTAACAGAATCCAAAAGCAGAGAATCAAGGCTGTTCTTCGGGAACCAATACCGTCTCACTCAGTAAAGGACTAGTCATAAAAAAACCCAACACCAATCCCTGACCATTTCTCATCTTTATGTTTGATTGGGGATTTTGGGGAGGAGGTGAAAAAAGCCCCCCGTCATTGAATAAGAGACTGACCAATTGATTCAAATAATCAAATGCACTTTGGTTGAGACGGAACAGTTCCAGCCGGATTTTATCCTTTGCCTTGAATGGAAATCCCGAAAGTTCAAATCCATTGTCCAAAATGGACGTACCAAATGAATCATCAAACAATAGATAATCAAACCTGCTGTTTTTCAAAGTGTCATTTTCAATGATCCTGATCCTGTAATTGTTGTCCTCGGTAAATGGGATTTTTCCATATACAGTCAGGTAATATCCTTCTTCCCGGAAAAGCCTCTCTTTTTTAAATTCCACCACCACACTATCCAAAACCGGAGGTTCCAAGATGGTTCCCTGAGAAAAGAATTCCTTTTCCCCCATTTTTACATTCAACTCATATCGCTGTCCCACAGTCCCCGTTATACCATTTTGGGTAAGATATCTTTTGTTCGACGGTGAATAAAAGAAATTTACCTTGGCACCTGTACCCATATTTCTAATACTCACCTGCGCATCCACCACCACCTCATTTTCCCCCTCTTGGTAATAATCCTTCGAAAGAGAGATTTTCACTTGGTTGATCGCATTGTTATCCGTCCAAATGGCCTCAATGACGGGAATAGGTTCAAGGGTTTTCAAATCCAAAACCACCTCCTCCTGACAGGATGTAAACAAAATCAGGGATAAAATCACGAACCGGTTTTTCATCAGAATTTGAAATTATAAGTCAATGCAGGTAAAAATGTGAACAGATAGGTCATGACGACTCCAGGTCTTTGTGAAATGACCTCTCCCCCATCCTCAGGGTCAAAAGTGATATCATCATTATAGATGTCAGTAAACTGGAACGTAAACGGATTTTTTCTTCCATAAAGATTGTAAACACTAAAATTCCAGCTTCCTCTCCATTTTCTTCCTTTATCCTGGTTTTTCCAGGTAATAGACGCATCCATCCTATGGTAATCAGGAAACCTATCGGCATTTCTTTGGTCTCCGTAGACCGGAACACGCTGCGTATCGACGATGTAGGTGCCGACAGGAAAAGTGACCGCCTGACCTGAAGTATACACAAATGTCAGACCTGCACTCCACCTGTCCGAAAACTCATGGTTCAATACAAGACTCACATCATGAGGCCTGTCAAACCTTGGATTGTACCAACTGTCGCTGCTGATTCCTTCAATCTTCCTCCATGTTCTCGAATAAGTATACCCTAGCCATCCGGTTGTTTTGCCTACGTTTTTTCGGATCAAAAACTCTGTGCCATAGGCATAGCCCACGCCTGTCAGCAATTCCGTTTCGACGTTGTCGGTAAAAAGTATACTCGCTCCCTGACGCAGGTCGACAACATTTCTAAAATCTTTATAATAAGTTTCTAAGGATACTTCCCAAGTTCCTTTCGCGAGATTCTTGAACAACCCAACCGATACCTGATCTCCTCTCAATGGCTCGATGTACGTTCCTGAAGGTACCCAGCGGTCAATCGGCAGACCCGCAGAACTGTTGGAAGCTACTTGAACATATTGATGGTTGCGGTTGAAAGCTGCCTTTAGCGAGAGATCTTCTGCGATAAGGTACCGAATAGAAATCCTAGGCTCCAATCTTTGGAAAGCTTTCATCCTTTCAAATCTCCCAAAAGTCAGAGTATCAATCACTGCTGCCTCAGGGCTTGGGATTCCATCTTCATATTGATAGAGCACACCTTTTCCTATTTCCTGATAATGGCTTAACCTCAGTCCTGTCTCGACGAGCAATTTACTCCCCAACTCGGAGGTACCCGAAATGTAAAGGTTATTGAGCAATCCGTTTTTTTGGTTGGTATTGATATTGCTCAGGTTGGACTCAGGTGCCAATTCCAAATTGATCGGTGCAAAATAGTACAGCTGCCCATGGTAACCTGCTTTGACTACAGAATTATTCCCAAGCAGCCAGGTCCAACCGAGGTTTACACCGCTTTCTGATAGGGAATTGGTCCAATTGAACCCATCCTGCGGATCGTCAAAAATCACTTGGTATTGATACTTGCTGTGGTAGGCCGTTAAATCAAAGAATTTGGTAGAACTAATATTTCTATTCCAGTTAAATGAGGAAACAAAATTATTCCAACCCAATCCAAATTGACCTGAAAGTCCCAGAAAGTCTGATCCATAATAGGAAGAAAAGGAAATCTTGTCCTTTTCCCCAAGTTTGAAAGTAAACTTTCCACTTAAGTCATAAAAGTATAGTTGGTTGTTTCTTACATTCTCGTTTTTGGAAAGCCCCAAGAATAAATCTGCATAAGTCCTTCTTCCTGAAACGACAAATGAAGATTGGTCAGAAAAAAGAGGTCCATCCAAGGTCAATCTCGAACTGATGGTACCAATACCGCCTTCACCTCGGACTTTCTGAAAATTCCCTTCCCTCATCGAAACGTCAATGACCGAAGAAACCCTTCCACCTAATTCTGCGGGTATATTTCCTTTATAAAACTCAATGCCTGACAAAGCATCCGGATTGAAAACCGAGAAAAAGCCGAAAAAGTGGGATGGATTGTACACCGGAGCACCATCAAGATTGATGAGGTTTTGGTCAGCAGATCCGCCACGCACAAACAATCCGGTTGTACCTTCTCCGGCAGTCTGCACACCCGGCAGCAACTGTAAACTTCTCAGGATGTCAACTTCCCCAAACAATGCCGGAATATTTTTGATCGTCTCAATCGGCACCACCGATTTCCCCATTTCTATTCCTTTTACATTTTGCTCTGGATTGACATCCCTGATGATGATCTCTTCCAAAGAAAGTTCTTCAGGTTTGAGGTAAAATTTCAAAGCTTTACCAATGTCCTTGTCAGTAAGAATTCTGATGGATTGGGAGTATCCAATGAAAGAGATGACCAATTTGGCAGGAAAGGGGACAGAAGCCAAAGTGAAATCCCCATTGATATCTGAAACGACACCTTTCTGAGGCTCAGATTCCCAATAGATATTCGCTCCCGGCAAGGGTGAATTTCCTTCTATTTCAAATACGGTACCGTTGATAAAAGTCGGCTGCTGGGAATAAAGTAAGGTGGATCCCAAAAATAAAAATACAAAGAGTGTTAAGGGCAAAAACTTCATGAAGAAAATTTGGTTTGCAAGGATAACGGATTTAGGCCTTTGGGTGTTGAAATTTATGTCATTAATTTCTTTTCCTTTTCTTTTCATCAATATTTTATAATTTCAGGGCATGATTTGGGCATACCCTGACGGGAAATTGATTTATATATTTGCCATTGTTTTTGGCTTGCTGTACTTGGTATACTTGTACCGTTTTTACATGATCAACAAAAAACTTGTGGTTCAAAAACACAGGTTGTTTCTAAAACTTTTACTCCGACTCTCCTATTTCCTGTTGTTTTTGATCGCTATGGCAGGTCCATCCATTGGTACTTCCATGAAAGAAATCAAGGAAGAGGGCAAAGATATTTTTATTGCGATTGACCTTTCCCAATCCATGAATGCCACTGACATTGGCCCAAGCAGGATCCAAAGGATTAAATTTGAACTGAAAAACCTTGTCAAAAACTTTACCGGAGACCGGATCGGTCTGATCATTTTCAGTTCCGAGGCATTTATTCAGTGCCCTTTGACATTTGACCAAAACGTCCTTCAGCTGCACCTTGACGGGTTGAATACGGGTTTGGTTCCCAATCAGGGTACGGATATCAGCGCGCCGTTGAAAATGGCATTGAATAAATTTGATCTCGAAGAATCAGCCGAGGCCAATTCCAAATCCATTGTCCTGATTTCAGATGGAGAGGATTTTGGGGAAAATTTTCAGGACATTTCCTCCCAACTCAATGAAGAGGGGATCAAAGTTTTCTCCCTTGGTGTGGGGACCAGTCAGGGAAGCAATATCCCCAAAGGCAGCGGAAAAATAATAGACCCCAACACCAACTTACCCGTCGTCAGCAGGCTCGAAGCCGGTAATCTCAAATTGATTGCTTCTCAAACCAATGGGTCCTATTTTGAGCTAAGTGATGATTTACAGGAAATCCCAGACCTGATTGCCGCCTTGGAAAGACAGGAAGCTACAGTCACGGGGTCAAGAATGGTCGAGGCTTCTGCCAATAAGTACTTTTATTTTCTGTTAATTGCATTGGGTTTGGCGCTTTTGGACCTCATTTTGCCATTCAAAACCATCAAATTGTAAAAACGCGTAACAACCATGATGATTTCAATAAGGGTTTTCTTTTTATCGATTTTGATGATCACCTCCAACTGGAATGAGGTTGGGAAAAGAAATGCCGCCATCAAAGCCGCTGCCAAAAGTTATGAAGAAACTGACTATGAAGCTTCCATAACCAACCACATGAGATTGGTCAGTGAATTCAATCTCAGCATACCCAACGTCAGCTATAACCTCGCACTGAGCCAACACTATGGTGGGCAATTGGAACAAGCCGGGCTCACTTATCAAAGTCTCTACCAATCCCCAGACAAAAACATCGCCTCTTTTGCATACAACCAAAACGGCATTCTCCTTGGGGAGCAAAAGAAATACGATGAAGCGCTTGAAGCCTTCAAAATGGCCTTGATCAATAACCCAACCAATGAATCCGCTAGGTACAATTACGAACTGCTGAGCAGGTGGCTGGAACAAAATCCTGAAGAGCAGGAACAACAGAAGCAAGAACAGCAGGATAAAGAAGAACAGGAAAAACAAGAAGAGCAGGAGAAGCAGGATCAGGACAAAAAATCCGAGGAAAAAAAGGACGGAGAAGGTGAAGAAGAAACAGAAGAAGATGAAGCCACCGAATCCCAGAAAAAGGACGACAAAGAAGGTGAAAAATCACAGGAAGAAAAGGATTCCGAAGAAGCAAGTGACATTGAAAGTGACCTGAGTGATAGGGAAAAAGCCTTGGAAAAAGTCAAAGAAAAACTGCAGGAAATGAATCTTTCACCAGAACAGGCCGCACAAATCCTAGAAGCCATGAACGCTGCCGAACTCCGGTACATACAGCAAAACAAGAAAAAACCTACCAAAAAACCACAGAGAGGTTTGCCGGAATGGTAGTAGGGAAGTACGAAGTGGGAAATAGGAAGTACGAAGTGGGAAGTACGAAGTGAGAAGTTGGAAGTAAGAGGTAAAAAATGAGAGGTAAAAACTGCAAAACTCAATAAAGAAACTTTCCATCTCGACTATTGCCTTTTCCGGTCACTGAGCGCAGTCAAAGGTCTTGACTCTTGGCTCTCGCTTCTTGGCTCTTGTATCTCACGTCTCACGTCTCACATCTTAAATCTCACGTCTTAAAATATAAACCCAATGAAAGAAGTCTATATCGTATCCGCAGTTAGAACCCCTTTGGGGAGTTTTGGAGGCAAGTTATCAAGTTTGACCGCTGTAGAATTGGGCAGCATTGCCATCAAAGGTGCGCTGCAAAAAGCAGGAGTTGATCCAAGCGAAGTCCAGGAAGTGATAATGGGAAATGTGATTTCCTCCAATCTTGGACAGGCGCCAGCCCGTCAGGCAGCTATCGGCGCCGGACTTGGCTATAATGTTCCCTGTACCACGGTTAACAAAGTCTGCGCATCCGGAATGAAAGCCGTCATGTTTGCAGCCCAATCCATCATGACCGGACAAAATGACCTTGTCGTGGCCGGTGGAATGGAAAGCATGTCCAATGTGCCCTTTTATATCCCTAAAGGTAGATTTGGTTATAAATATGGAAATGCAGAACTCGTGGACGGATTGGTGAAAGACGGCTTGTTTGAGGCATACTATAAATTCCCGATGGGCAACTGCGCCGACAACACAGCCAAGGAAATGAACATCAGCCGAGAAGAGCAGGACGCCTATGCCATCCAATCATATACCCGATCTGCGGAATCCTGGAAATCCGGTGCTTTCAAAGACGAGGTAATCCCGGTAGAAATTGCTGGAAGAAAAGGCGAAACGATCATCATTGATGAGGATGAGGAATTTAAAAATGTCATGTTTGACAAGATCCCTTCACTCAGACCTGTATTCGATAAAGACGGTACAGTCACAGCTGCCAACGCCTC
This sequence comes from Cytophagales bacterium, assembly GCA_038224435.1. Classification (GTDB taxonomy): domain Bacteria; phylum Bacteroidota; class Bacteroidia; order Cytophagales; family Cyclobacteriaceae; genus Cognataquiflexum. The sequence goes on from JBBRFK010000003.1 coordinate 29,803, forward strand.
CACCATGAATGACGGCGCTTCGGCTTTGGTTTTGGCAAGCAAAGAAAAAGTCGAAGAACTCGGTCTTACTCCAATTGCAAAAATCAGGGGATTTGCCGATGCAGCCCAGGATCCACTTTGGTTTACCACGGCTCCGGCCTTGGCCATTCCAAAAGCCATCAAAAACGCAGGTTTGACTGCCGGTGAGGTGGACTTCTATGAAATCAATGAGGCTTTTGCCGCAGTTGCGATCGCCAATCAGCGTGAACTTCTTCTTGACAATGACAAGCTGAACGTTTTTGGGGGTGCAGTTTCTTTGGGTCATCCGCTCGGCGCATCGGGTGCCAGAATCATTACCACACTCTGTTCCGTTTTGGACCAAAAGAAAGGCAAAATCGGTGTTGCGGGAATCTGCAACGGCGGCGGCGGCGCATCAGCAATCGTCATCGAAAAATTATAAAACTTGATCAGGGATAAAGAACCGACCGCTTTATCCCCATATTTATAAACCTATTTTTTCATAGATCACTTCGCATTTAATTTCAGATGAATTTACTTATACTCTTATTGCAAAATCTTCAAATCCCATCCAAATTGGTGAAGCCTACCCTTTTACTGTTTTTTTTCTTAGGAATGACAATGCCTTTGTTTTCTCAAGAATCGGTAAAAGTCTTCTATGATGAAGACAAAAAACTGCTGAAGGAGGAATACGCAACCATCAACGGGATTGCCCAAGGAGATTTCAAACTCTACCTTGCCACCGGTGAACTGGCACAGACAGGCCAACTTAAAGACGGCAAGAAAGAAGGCCTATTTGTGGATTGGTACCCGGAAACGGGCGACACCCTTCGGAAAGTAAATTATGTCAACAACCAAAAACAGGGGAAATCAATCAATTACTTTCCCTCCGGCAAAGTCTCACAGGAATTGACTTATGTGGATAATAAAATCGAAGGAGAAATCATTTCCTATTTTGAGAATGGAACTATCAAACAAGAATCCATCTTCAAAAACGACAAACCCAATGAATGGACTTTGGTGTACAGCGAAGAAATGCCCGGTTCCATTTTGGAAAAGATATATTTCAATGATGGGGTGATCGGGATCCGTGAGAATTATTTTGAGGAGCAAATCACCAACAGGTCCACCTACAAAGACGGAAAATTAGACGGGGCCCAATTCACCTATTACCCAGAGGAAAAAATTTCCTCTGAAATATTTTACAAAAGTGGCGTACAGGACGGCGAAGCTATATTTTACTTCGAAAATGGGCAGGTAGCCAAAAAGGGGAAATATAAAAAGGGAATCCCGACCGGAACATTCAGGAGTTTCTATGAAAGCGGTAAAACAGAGAAGGTAGTCAATTACAAAAATGGAAACATTACAGGCAAGGCGGTCAGTTACTTCGAAAGCGGAAAAACGTCAGAAACATCCACTTTCAATTTCTATGGGGACCTTGTCCAGATCTTAGGATACCATGAAAACGGCCAAAAGGAAAGGGTTATCAATTTCCGGAACGGGCTCGAGGAAGGTGAAGTTCTCATCTATCATTCCAACGGAAAAGTGAAAGAATCCATTTTCTATAGAATGGGAAAACCGCACGGGCTTCAAAAGGTATTTGATGAAAACGGAAATCTGATATCGGAGCGTATTTTCAAAGAAGGAAAGCCGGTGGAACCTACTGAAAAAGAAAAAGACGAAAAAACCGATAATTAATCAGGCGCAAATCCCCATTAAACCCATCTTTTTCTAATTTTGCTTAATAGAAAATAAAAATGAAAAAAGGTATTAAAGAAACCCATTTCAATTTTCCCGGACAAGTAGGATTCTACAAGGGAAAAGTGAGAGATGTGTATATTTTTGAAGACCAACTGGCCGTCCTGGCCACAGACAGGATATCCGCTTTTGACGTCGTTTTACCAAAACCCATTCCTTTCAAAGGCCAGGTTTTAAATCAGATTGCGGCCCGTTTTTTGAAAGCTACTGCAGATTTGGTTCCCAATTGGGTGACAGCCACACCACATCCCAATGTGACAATAGGAAAAAAATGTGAGCCTTTCAAAGTCGAAATGGTCATCAGGGGATACCTCGCCGGACATGCCGCCCGTGAATATAAAGCCGGAAAGAGAAACATCTGCGGTGTTTCTCTTCCTGAGGGATTGAAAGAAAACGACAGACTTCCCAAGCCGATCATCACGCCTACCACCAAAGCATCAGAAGGTCATGATGAGGATATTTCCAAAGAGGAAATCCTAAGGCAGGGGATTGTCGGTGCTGAGGATTATGAAATTTTGGAAAGATACACCCATACCCTATTTGCGAAAGGCAGTGAAATGGCCAAAGAAATGGGATTGATTCTGGTGGACACCAAATATGAATTTGGGAAATATGGGGACAATATCCTCCTTATTGACGAGATTCATACCCCGGATTCCTCCAGGTATTTTTATGCAGATAAGTATGACGATTACCAAAAGAAAGGTTTGCCACAAAAACAGCTCTCAAAGGAATTTGTGAGACAATGGTTGATCGTAAATGGCTTTCAGGGCAAAGAAGGCCAGTCTGTACCTGAGATGAAGGACGAATTCATCGAAGAAATTTCCAAGAGGTACATTGAACTTTATGAAAAAATTATCGGCGAGCCATTTGTCAAATCTGCTTTTTCAGATTTGGAAGGAAGTATAGAAAAAGCCATATTGGAAAATATTTAATTAACAAAACCGTCCTATTTTGCAGGGCAATATTCAAAAACAATTGCTATGAAGTATTCAGTAGATAAAAAAGAACAGTACGTTATTTTCACACCATTGGAAGAGAAGTTGGATTCAGCACTTTCTCCCAAACTCAAGTCGGAACTCCTGACTGTCCAAGCAGAAGGTTATGACAATTTGGTGATTGACATGAGTAATGTGAAATACGCAGATTCAAGCGGATTAAGTGCGCTTTTGGTGGGTAATAGGGAATTTGGCCGCAACGGCGGGATTTTCATCATCGCATCCCCACAGGACCACGTGATGAAATTAATTAAACTTTCCATGCTGGATAAGGTTTTTATCATTGTGGATACTATCGAAGAAGCTGCCGAAGCCATCTTTATCCATGAAATCGAAAGTAAAGAACAAGAAGAAGAGGAAGATTAATTTTGGAATTTGAAGTCACTATTCTCGGATCCAATTCCGCCATTCCTGCCCACGGGAGAAACCAGACATCACAACTGGTATCCGTGGGCAATTCTTTTTTATTGATCGATTGTGGGGAAGGCACACAGATCCAGCTCCGCAAATTCAAACTCAAATTTGGAAGGATTGACTTCATTTTGATTTCCCACCTCCACGGAGACCATTTCTATGGCTTGATGGGATTGATTTCAAGCTTTCATTTGGTGAAAAGAGAGCGCTTGCTGACGATTTTCGGGCCTAGCGGGCTGGACGAAATCATTACCACCCAACTCAAGCACACCAATACCCAACTAAGTTTTCCATTGCGTTTTGTCCCTACCAACACAGAGGGAAAAAACCTGATTTTGGAAGAACCCATGTTCAGGGTTTTCACATTTCCCTTGCAACACAGGATTCCGTGCACGGGTTTTTTGATAGAGGAAAAGCCGGGACTTAGAAACATGGTCAAGGAAAAATTAGTGAAAACCAAATTACCCATCGAGGCAATAATATCCCTGCGGGAAGGAAATGATTTTGTAGGACCTGACGGTAATGTCCTATACACAGTGGAAGAATATACCTACCCCCCGAGGCATTCCAAAAAATACGGTTATTGCTCAGATACAATTTTTGATCCATCCTTGGTTGATTACATCAAAGAAGTCGATTTGCTATACCATGAGTCCACATTTGGAGATGATGAGGCCGAGAGAGCAGGCACGACTTTCCATAGCACTTCAAGGCAGGCGGCCATCATCGCCATGAAAGCCAATGTAGGAAAATTGCTTTTGGGACATTACTCCTCCCGATACAAAGACCTCAGCCCGATTTTGGGGCAGGCAAAGGAAGTTTTTGAAAACAGTGTCCTGAGTGAAGAAGGAGTAACTTATTCGATTTGACCTTAATTCTGTCTAAAAACACCACAACGATATGGTAACCGCCCTCGAACAAAAGTCATTTCAATCAAAAAAAACAAACTTATTCATCATTCTTAGCGGTCTATTTCTCACCAATGCGATTTTGGCCGAAATCATTGGAGTGAAGATTTTTTCAGGGGAAATGACTTTGGGGATCGAACCCGTAGGCTGGAAGATTTTCGGAGATTACGTCCTTGATTTCAACCTGACAGCGGGCGCGGTCATTTGGCCTGTGGTTTTTATCGCGTCAGATATCATCAACGAATATTTTGGCATTAAAGGTGTCAGAAAAATCAGCTTTATTACCGCATTCTTTATTGCTTACATTTTCTTAGTCATTTCCGTGGTTACTGTTCTCCCTCCTGCCGCCTTTTGGTTGGAGGTCAATACCCCCGACGCAAATGGTAACCCATTCAACATCAACAATGCCTTCAATATGATTTTCAGACAGGGTTTGGGGATTATCATCGGCTCATTGACCGCATTTTTATTGGGTCAGTTGATTGATGTATATGTTTTCCAAAAACTGAGAAAAATAACCGGCCCCAAAATGATATGGTTGAGGGCGACCGGATCCACTTTGGTGTCTCAATTGATTGATTCATTTGTTGTACTGGGTATCGCATTCTTTGTTTTTGGGAACTGGAGCTGGGCACAGGTAGCCTCTGTGGCCATTATCAATTATGTTTATAAATTTACCGTAGCCATCCTGCTTACTCCCCTTCTTTATTTGGGGCATTATTTGATCGATCGGTATCTGGGAAAAGATGTTGCTGAAAAAATGACCCATGAGGCTTCTTCTAACACCTCCTTTTTGTAGTTTCCGGGATCATTTTTTAGCCCAATTGCATCCTTCTGATTTGGATAGTCATTTCTTCGGGGAAATTTTCGGGTGAATTTCGGGGTCTTGATTAAATTTCTGAGATTCATTGAGTATATTCCGCAGAAGTATGTATACATAGTACATTTTTATTTGTTACAGGATAGATGATTCCCTTCAAAAAGCTTGTCGCCTTATTTTATCTAGCCCTATTTTTCTTGGTCAGTGGGGTAAGTGCCATGCTGATTTATTCGAGTGAAATTGGCCCCTTTTTCCCCAAGACTTTGGACATCAAAAATGCTTTTGATGCACCGGTGGCAGGGTTCACCTATGTCCCAACCGATCCCTGCGCCACCTCTCCCATCCAATTTACAAATACTTCTACTGGTTCGGAATTGACTTATCTTTGGGAATTTGGAGATGGGGAAAGCTCGACTCTAGAGTCGCCGGAGCACCTTTTTGATCGGGCGGTCGGAAACGGCACACAGGCTTACGTGGTTTCTTTGACTGTGACCGATTCTCTCAAGGTCTCAGCCATAAAAACTGAAACCATTACCTTCAATCAAATCCCCTCGACAAACGTTACGAGTGACAGGTTTGATTCTGATTTTGACAATCTCCCTTTTTTCATCGTTTGTGACAATGAAAACTCATCCTTTACTTTCTTCAATAATTCAGCTACCAAAGCGACAAATGTTTCCTACACCATCGAATGGGGTGATGGTTCAGAACCTTTTGTCGCCACAGAATGGACAGAAATACAGCATGAATATCCTATTGGTGTATTTTATCTGGACTACACCGTAGTGGGTGGAAATGGCTGTTCGGTCACCAAAAGAATCGGCGTATTCATTGGTTCCAACCCCGGAGTGGGATTCGGCAATCCCGGCAATACCAACATCTGTTCGGGAGAAGCACTGACCTTTCCTATCACAGGTACAGCAAATAATCCAATGGGGACAATCTACACCGTTACCTTCTCCGACGGAAGTGCCCCGCAGATATTCAACCATCCTCCCCCACCTTCCGTCAGCCATATCTTTACGGAAACATCATGTGGAAAATCAGGTGGTCAGGGATTTCCCAATTCCTTTTCAGCTACTATTCTTGCAGAAAATCCATGCTCCAAATCCTCTGCGCAGGTGGTCCCGATCTACGTGACCGAAAAACCGGAAGCCATTATCGGAATCATGGATTCTGTATATTGTGAAAATGCCTACTTCAATATTGAAAATTTGACCCTGTATGGGAATGAGGCTAACAACAGTGGGCAATGCACCAATATCGGGAAATTTGTCTGGGAGATAAGTCCTTCCACAGGTTGGGAATTAAGCCCCGGAAATACCTTGGGCACATTGACCAATCCCAATGTTCCAAATTCCTGGATCAATGGTTCCATGATCCTGACGCCGAGATTCACAGAACCGGGGATTTATACCATCAATCTGATTTCCGGCAACCGCTGCGGCATAGATGAAACCACCCGAACAATCTGTATCATTCCTGAGCCCATTCCTTCATTTGAACTGGATCTACTAGAAGGCTGCGGACCGGTTCAGGTGAGTACCACCAATACCTCCAATATCCTCGGAACCTGTGCTGCACCGGAAAATTTCCTGAATTGGTCGGTAACTTTTCAGGGAGGTGAATGCGGTACATCCGGTGTTTGGGAGTTTGCAGAAGGCAGCACTGCCAAATCCACTAACCCAGTCTTCAATTTTTCAGGTCCAGGCAATTACCTGATCACGCAGACGCTGACGACCAATTGTGGGGTATTTACTGCTTCAGAAGTGGTTTTGGTTACCGCCCCACCTGTGGTTTCTATTGCCGATGTCCCGGATGCCTGCGGTGAACTTGTTCTCAATCCTGTTGCCGATGTCCGGTTTTGTGGATCGGCGGCGACGGTTTTCAGATGGACATTTGAAGGCGGAATTCCGGCAACTTCCGATACCCGAGATCCGGGACAGATCACTTTTAGCACTCCGGGAATAAAAAATATCAGGCTCGAAGTCACCAACGCCTGCGGAACTGTGGAAGATGATATAGAATTTGAAGTCTTTCCGCTGCCAGTCGTCAGTGCAGGTGAGGACCTGGAGATTTGTAAAGGCGAAACAATTACCCTGAATGCCGAAGTTTTACCCGCAGCAATTAATACTTATTCGTGGACAGCTATTCCTACGGGAAATATCGGGAATGCAAATTCCAAAAACCCGATTGTCACACCTGACCTTACCACCACCTACGAAGTGCAGGTTAGAAATACGGTAACAGGTTGTGTGGAAACCGATCAAGTCACAGTCACAGTCATTCCTGCCCCGACAGTTTCATTTTCCCTTCCTGACCAGGTGATCTGCTCGGGGGAAACTACCCAAGAAGTCATTCTACTTTCCGATCCCACAGGATTCGACATTGAATGGACTTCGCAAAGCAATGGCGCGGTGGGAGTCTTACCGAGTGGTCTTAACTCAATACCTGTTCAAACCTTAAAAAACACAACAAACCAGCCGGTCAATGTCCTTTTCTTTGCAAAAATTGTGGCAGAAGACCTTGGGGCTTGCGAAGAATTGGTCAAGACATATACCGTCACGGTCAATCCCGAGCCTGTGTACCAGAATGAGACGATTGAGCGCTGCAGCGAAACGGCCCTGGGTTACACGCCACAAGGTTTGGTTGCAGTATCTTTATTTACTTGGACAGTCAATGCCGTACCCGGAATCACCGGCACATTGGCTTCTTCAGTCCCTAGTCCTTTGGTACAAAATACACTGACCAACAGTACAAATACTGAATTGACAGTCAGCTATTTGATTACGCCGTTTTTGGGAACCTGCCCGGGAGATCCCTTTACTTTAACTGTTAATGTCCAACCTTCGCCAAATATCGATTTTTCAGTTCCGGACCAGTCGCTCTGCACCGGAACCTCAAGCGAGGCAGTGATTATTTCAAGTGATGTGAGTACTGCTGTTTTTTCTTGGACAGCCAATGCCAAAGGCGTTTTGGGGGTAACTTCTCCCGGAACCGGCAATACCATTCCTGTGCAAAACCTGATCAACCCTACTGCAAATCCGATTTCGGTAGAATATCTGGTCACGGCTGCCACAGGCCAACAGAATTCCTGCTCAGGAATCCCCAAACTGTACACCATTACTGTCAATCCATCCATTAGCCTGACAGAAACAATCTCCAATTTCTCAGGATTTGGTATCAGTTGCTTTGGTGCCAATGATGGGACAATTTCCGTGCTTCCAACTGGTGGCAACGGCAATTTTACCTATTCTTGGACAGGTCCATCCAGCTTCACTGCCAATATACAAACCATCGAAAACCTCCTCCCCGGTAAGTATGACTTGTTGATTGAAGATGAATTTGGCTGCGGTATTGCCAATTCATACACCATCACTGAGCCTTCTGCATTGGAAGTGACATTGGTAAGTACCCGAAATGTTTTTTGTACAGGAGATCAAACAGGAAAGATCGAAGTGGCAGCAAGTGGCGGCATCGATACTGAAGCATACCTATTTTCTTGGACCAAAAACGGGCAACCTTTTCCTACCAACAGTCCTCTCCTTGACAACATCGGTGCAGGAATTTATGTACTGACAATGACAGATGCGAATGGCTGTCCGGTGACGCTCGGCCCGATCCAAATCTCTGAACCAGCGGTAAGAATAGTTGCTAGCATTACCAAAGAAGACATCTCCTGCTATGAAGCCAATGATGGCTCGATTATCTTGAATATCATCGGAGGATTGCCACCTTATTTAGTTTCTTGGGATTTCGGTTCCAATGGATTAGTCTTTGAAAATGTCGGACCTGGTAGTTACACAGTTACAGTTTCCGATCAGGCAGGTTGCGTGTTGACTGAATCTGTTTCAATTGAAGATGCTCCTGAGTTCAAAATTAATCCGGTTATCAATCAGATTACCTGTTTTGGAGCTAAAAACGGAGCAATCCAATTGAATATAGATGGGGGAAATCAAGGCGTCAACATCAAATGGGACAATGGCCAAGAACTTCCTGCCCTTTTTAACCTCGGCGAAGGAACTTATGGCGTAACGATTACGAAGTTTGGAATTTGCCCCATCAGAAGGGAATTCAACCTTATTCAGCCTGACCCTGTGGTGATCGAATTCACCGTAAATGATGCCCTCGTTTGTGAAAACCCCCAAAGTGGAAATATCCTTGTCAATGTCTCAGGAGGAAGTCCACCATTTACTTTCAAATGGAGCAATGGCAGCACACAACAAAATCTATTTAACCTGTCCTCAGGTCCCTATGCAGTGGAAGTCTCCGATGCCAAAGGCTGTGTGACGGGATCTTCATTTGTCATCAAGAGACCTGCTCCGATCAAAGTCGTAACGGTCAGGAAAACCCAAGTCACCTGCGAACCTCGATCTGTTGTCGAGCAATTTGACATCGCCGTGACAGGAGGCGTTCCACCTTACACTATCCAATGGTCAGGCGGAGCAGTCAGTGATAGCGGTTTGAAAATGACTACAGACCGCCCGGGATTGTATATTCTCAACATCAGGGATGGAGCAGGATGTGAGTTCAGGGAATCTTTTGAAGTCGAAAATTCAGATGTGCTCCTTGATACGGATTTCCTATCCGCCTCCTTTGACCAATACAATGCATTTTTGGTCGGAATCCCTATTTTATTCCAAAACAAAACGATTGGAAATATCGTGACTTATTTCTGGGATTTTGGTGACGGCAACAGCAGCAGTGAGGTAAGCCCTTCCCATACCTACCAAAAACCCGGTAAATATGAGATCATCCTTCAGGCCGTGGATGTCAATGGCTGTATTTTGATTGCCAAAAAAGAAATTGAAATCATAGACTACTTCCTGGTGATTCCCAATGTATTTACACCAAACGGCGATGGCATTAACGACTACTTTTTTCCAAAATTCGTCAACATCAAAAACCTTGAATTTTGGATCATCAATAAATGGGGAGAACCGCTTTACTATTCCAATGACATCAACGGCCAAGGATGGGACGGAAAAGTCTCAGGCGAATATGCCATGCCGGGGAATTATGTGTATAAGCTCAAG
>JBBRFK010000004.1:0-38723 GCA_038224435.1 Cytophagales bacterium
ATGCGTTTCGCTGCAAAGCGCATTTTCTGCGACAAGCATTACCACAAAAGAACCGACTGACAGGTCAGCCAGCGTCAAAAGACTGTCTGTACCAGATGGTTCTGCATTTACGGACCAATTGTATGCCGTAATCCAGGGCTGTTCGGATACCATCACGACTTCCTGACCTTCGCAGAGCGTTTCGTCAGAGAATGTGAATGCTGCCAGACCTTCGCAACTGTAAATCGTATTGATAGTGGTATTGGTAATGATGGGTTCATTGAAATCAAAAAATATGCCCGCCGTATTGTTGATGACCGTACCGACAGGGAGATTCGCCACGGGTAAAATGCTGTATTTGAAATAGCCCTGACTATCTATCCACGAGGCTCCGCTGTCGGGAAGCATGATGTCATTAAAAAACACAACGAGCTCACCCAAACTGCTGAGTTGAATCAGCGGTTCATGCGACCAGGAAACCGCATCAAAGGTGTTCCAGTCAAGGTCTTCGCTTAGTTCATCTTCCAGTCTCACATTCATGGCCACGTCATTTCCGGTATTCTGAAAACGTATGGTGTATTCCGGTCTGCCACCTTCCAGCACAAAGCCATTTTCCTTCCAGCCGTTGCTTTCCAGCTTGTTGTTCGGATCGAAAGCGCAGGCAACGACTGCCGAATAAGAAATTGAATCAAAAATCACAGCTTCCGCACTACTGATCACAGCTTCAACGTGAAGGGTATCTCCAGCCGTTTGCTCGCCCGGACCTAACAAATTCAACTCGATCTGATACTGCGTAAAAGGCAACATCGCCGGCACCTCGAATTCAATCATATTACCGGCGATCGTGGGATCATCAGGGTATGAAGTGATATAGCTCGTGATAGGGTCGATATGAATTGCGATATGGGCTGGTATGATGGTGTTGCCGTTATTCAAAACAGTAATCTAGGTCATAAAAGAGTCGTTGCAAGTCAGATTGCCAAAAGTAAGATCCATACCCATACTGTCGAGTGGCACGGGATGTGTAATTCAAAAATCGATATTGGACGCGCTGTAGTTATTTTCTTTCGTCAATTCGAGTTCATAAACGGCAGGTGATGAAGACACTGTCCACATGCTGGCAGCCAACATGGATGTGATGCTTACCGGGCCACCACCCAGATTTGCTAGAAAGTAATTGCTGTTGGGCAGAGAATAGGTCAGTGCATCGTTGTTTTCAACACCGATGGGAATATATGCTGCAGGTAGATCTCCTTCATCATATATTCCGTTTTCATTTTGATCATAATAAACAAAACCATTCACTGTGGTTCCTGAAACCATTTGACTCGGCAACATCACAATTTGATCAATTATCATATAATTATCGAAAGTGTCTGCGGTAGGCTTCGAAAATACGATATTTGTTGCACCATCCCCATTGAAGTCGTCCATAACAATATGTCTGATGCTTGCTGCCATGTTTTCGCTCAGGATGGTCACTTCATTGCCAAAGTTTCCGTTCCCATCGTTGTCCTTCCATTGAAGCTCCCCTGCACTATTTAAAAACACCAATTGCGGAATACCACTGTTGTAAAGATCTCCGAATGTCACAATCCGGCTGTAACTGTTGGCTGGTTTTACATTCGTTGCGTCTGTAAATGAATTTCCTTCATTAATCATATATTTTTTAATTGGAACAGACCCATCTTCGTTCCAGATCACCAGGTCGAAAAAACCATCCTGATTTAAATCCACCAGAATATGTTGTAAATCTTCCATTTGCTGCCCGAGTGATATGTAAAGTTGCCCCAGAGAGTTTCCTTCGCCGTCGCCTAAAGCCACCATGATTTCATCTCCACCCCTGACCATTGACAGATCATTGATACCATCTCCGTTGACAGCGCCAAAAGATACCGAAACTAATTCACCTGCTATGGATAAACCCTGACCAAATGCTTCATAAAACCCGGCTCCTGTGCGGGTGAAAAAAGAATACCGATGTCCATTCGGAGTATCAAGTAATACCACGACTTCCAACTGAACCACCGACTGCTCAAATGGGTAAAATGGGAGAAAGGTCTGTACAAATACGCATCACTCAGGTGGCTGCGCTCACAATACAAGCAGAACCCCGGTTTATTTGCCCATTGGATATTGGTACAACCTTAGCAATATTCAGCAGCGATTTACAAACATGAAGAGCCGTATGCTGGGAGACTATCACCTACGGTTCTGTGGGAAGGTAGGGGTGAAATTCCCCGGCCTGACCCGATTGGGTGCAAACGCAGCGGACGACACAACATCACCATTTATTTACAAACGCAATGGAATTATTACCAGTAGAAGAAATAAAAGTAAATCAAACAAAAATAAATAAAATTGACCATCTATTAAAGTGAATTTATAGGCTTATTATATATAGCCGACATCATTTAGATGACGACCTTTTAGACACCTATTTAACAATTGTTCAAGAACTTCAAGAACTTCTAAGTTTGAAAAATGCACAAATGGAATCTCAAAACCAAGAAGAAGCGGAAGAAGATCTAAAAAACTTAAAAGTATCACTTGACTTTGTAATAGAAGAAATAGTACTGCAGAATAATTTTGAAAAAGAATTGCAATTATTTCAGCTTCTCCGCTTAATTCCTCCCGAAGCTAATGCTATTTACCCAAATCGTTATAGGCAGACATTAGTTCAGGTTGGAGCACATATTTGTCCAGACAAAGAGGCAGTTCATCAATTAATTTAAGAACTATTTTATCAAATGCAATTCATAATAAACCCAATTGTTAAAGCCATTTATTTTCATCACGAGTTAATTAGAATACATCCATTTGTTGACGGTAATGGTCGAGTTACGAGAGTTGCAAAAAACTGGATGTTGACGTATGATTTATATCCACCAATTTTTATTAATGATACCCCACAGAAAAAGGAATACATTTCCGCACTTTCAAAAAGCTTTAGAGAGCTTGACAATACACCTAAAAAATGGAACGGGCATACAGAAGCCTTTTTTGAACGAGAGCTTGACCGTTCAGTAGTAAACGCAACTTTACTCTGTGAGACGGTAAATGAAATTGGATTAGAAAGAGAGAAAGTAAATAAAAACAACACCTAATGAAAACAGACAAAATCTAAATCATTGAAACAATTGTAGTTTTTGCTGGCTACATAATTACTCATTTCATAACTAAAATATTTATAAACTATTCGCTAAAAAAAACACATTTACAGCGTGGCAGAAGAAAAATGATTATCAAAGCTGTTCACCTTTTGTCTTTTCTGCCTGTCATAATTTTATTGTCTGTTATGTGGGGTCTTAAACAAAATGAAATAGCTGTTTTTGCGGGAATTATTTTAACCGCATCAGGAATAGCTTTTTTTGCTCCATGGTCATTACTATGCAATATTGCTTCAAGTATATTATTGTTTTTTAACCATCCGGTAAAAAGTGGCGATACAATAAAAGTTTTAGATAAAGACTGTCCATTTGAGAGTGGAGCCTCTGATTTGCCCTATTTCCTTGTTCATTTTAAAACTAAATGTGGTGAAATAAGTACAATTTCAAACTCTCTTTGGTTTCAAAAATCAGTTTCAGCTAAAAAAAAAATAATACTTTAAAATCAATGCCTTGATGAAACGAGAAGTATTAGCCATAATTATTCTTATTTCATCAGAAAACATTTCTCTTGCTCAAAACTTCGGCTTGGGTAGTTGGAATATTTTAAATCTAAAATAGAATGTTGACGACAAATGGAGTGTATTTGGGGAAGCTCAAATACGTTCGTTAAAATTCTACAACAACTTTCACTACTACGAATACAGAGGTGTTAATTATAAAGTTCACAAAACGCTACTTTATCACTTGGTTCAGGGGGTTATAAGACCTATAAAGAAGGTGGTAATTTCGTCTTTCCCAAAAACAACGATGAGCTTAGAATTTGGCCGCAAATAATTATTTTTCAATCGTTAGGAAAACTCAAAATAGAACAGCGATACCGGGCAGAATTACGATTTACAAGTAATGGATATCGCAATCGTTTCAGATATAGATTGGGTTTGTCTTATCCATTTGGAAAAGTAATATACAACCATAAACCTTTTCAAATTAGTGCGAGTAACGAACTGTTTTTTACAGACAGAGAACCATACTTTGAAAGAAACAGAACGCTAGTTGCTTTCAATTACAAACCTTCAAAATCAACAACTATACAAGTTGGATATTTACATCAATTCGACTACAAAATAATCGATGAAACGGGACGAGACTTTCTACAAATAGGTTACTTCATCGAAATATGTAAAAAGCAATCAACAAACACAAATTATGATATTGATCTTAAAGACAACCAATAGGTATGATAGGATATTCCAACAAAGACAATGGTTTTCAAGCACGGTGGACAAGAACGCCAGCACCTAACAGCGGTGATTATTTTACCGAACCCTAAAAAGATCGTGAAGGATATATGCGGGTTTTTGGAAAAGAATTTGTTTCGGATTATCTGCTAACCATTCATCATAAAAACGGAAAGTGGACCGATGTATAGTACAACGCATCAGTTTATAAAGACCATAAAGGAAATGTATTGGAAATATTTGCCGCAGTATGATTTGTGCTCCGAAATTTCAAAATTCTTGTAGCTGCAAAATGTCATCACCAATGCTGAAAGATAGACAAACATAAACAAAATAGAAGCCACAATAAAAACACTCGACGTTCTTTTTTCGGTGAGAAAAAGTGAGATTTATGAAACATTTTTATAAAATGATGTAACTTTTTTGCGTTGGAGCTGCCTGATATTGAGTGAAATGAGAAGCAAAGACATTCCTGAATTGGAAATTTCCTTATTACTGGGGGTTATTTACCAAAAATATGGATATGATTTTAGGCAGTATTCCAAAGCGCACATCAATCGAAGGATTATGAACAGGATGGTGCTTTCTGGATTAGAAGATGTTTCTCAAATTCAGTCTAAAGTTTTGATGGATAAAGCATTTGCGTATGAATTTTTACAGGATTTATCAATAACTGTGACCGAAATGTTTCGTGACCAAGATTTTTATAAGTCGTTACGGGAAAATGTTATTCCTATTTTAAAAACCTATCCCTTTATAAAAATATGGCATGCCGGATGTGCTACAGGCGAAGAAGCTTATTCAATGGCAATCATTCTGCAGGAAGAAGGATTGTACGACAGGGCAGTAATTTATGCTACTGATTTTAACCAACATGCTATAGACAGAGCAAAAGAAGGAATTTTTTCAAATGCATTGATAAAAGAATATACCGCCAATTATCGATTGTCAGGGGGTAAAGAATCTTTTTCAGATTATTATACTTCTAGCTACGGTAACGTCATCATGAATCAATCGTTGAAAAAAAACATTGTATGGGCAAATCACAATTTGGTTACCGATAGTGTATTTGCGGAGGTGCACCTGATATTGTGCAGAAATGTGTTGATTTATTTTGATGTAAATCTACAAAATAAAGTGCAAAAACATTTTCATGAAAGTCTTATTAATGGTGGTATTTTATGCTTGGGTGCAAAAGAAGGTTTACGGTTTACGGAGTTTCACGAAAAATATAGTGAGTTGGATAAAAAGCAATGTAT
Organism: Cytophagales bacterium; assembly: GCA_038224435.1. Taxonomy (GTDB): domain Bacteria; phylum Bacteroidota; class Bacteroidia; order Cytophagales; family Cyclobacteriaceae; genus Cognataquiflexum. The sequence continues at coordinate 5,587 of JBBRFK010000004.1, forward strand.
ATTTAAAAAGAAACGACCATGAGAAATCCTTTTTCACACAGGCGAATGATTATAGGGAGTTCTCCCGATAGAACGGGACTGGCTATGCGACAATTAAAAAACAAATTATAAACTCATGAAATATTAAAGAATGAAATACGAGGCAATTGTTATAGGAGTTTCTTCTGGCGGCATGACCGCCTTGAAATTTATTTTTTCAGCATTGCCTTCCGATTTTAGCATACCAATTATTATAGTGCAGCATATCAATGCAAATTCAGATAATCAATGGATAGATCTGTTAAATAAAAAAAGCAATCTTACTATTAAAGAAGCAGATGAAAAAGAAAAAATTGTCAGCGGAACGACTTATATCGCCCCAGCTAATTATCATTTGCTAATCGAAAATGATAAAACCTTTTCGCTTACAATTGATGAACGCGTAAATTTTGCGAGACCATCCATTGATGTATTATTTGAATCAGCAGCCGATGCATACAAAAATAAATTGATTGGTATAGTACTTACAGGTTCTAATAATGACGGAGCAAAAGGTATAAAACGAATAAAAGAATTAGGAGGCATGGCCATTATTCAGGATCCAGAAACAGCGGAATCTTCTACTATGCCTGAGTCAGCAATTGCTGTAGTTCAACCGGATTATATTTTGTCTTTAGAGAAAATAGTCCAATTACTCATAAAAATAACACAACCTATAAAATAATAAATTGAATATGACACTTGATAGAAAAATATTAATTGGCTTTATAGCTTGTGCTGTAATACTTTTCGGAGTTGGAATTTTCTCTTATAAAAACAGTGAAAAATTTATCGCTTCCAATACTTTGGTAGATCAAACCAACAAGGTATTGTATGGATTTAGCCAAATTCTAACTGTCATTTCTGATGCAGAGACAGGCAGTCGGGGTTATATCATTACAGGCAATGAAGCTCATTTAGAACATTTTATAAATGCTGAAAGTACTATTGTTGATCATCTTATTAAAGCAAAAGAGTTAACAAAAGACAATACTATTCAGCAAAAGATTAAGGAGCTTGAAAAAGAAATAAAAATACGTTTTAATCATTTAAAAAGCGGCATCGCTCTTCGCAAAATAGTCCCGGCAGCTATCGGGATTGAAAAATCAAGAGAATTTGTATCATCTGGAATTGGAAAAGAATCACAAGATAGAATACGAGTAATAATTGATAGTATACAACAACTAGAACTCACATTGCTTTCCGAAAGAAAGCAAGCTAGTGATGACGATGCTAAGAATTTTAATTTCGTTTTTGTCATTTTGATGGTCATTATTATTCTCGTTCTTATTGTTGTTTATATCATAGTTACTTCAAATTTAAAAACACTTAAAAGATCTGAAGCAGAAACCACGAGCAAAAATTGGTTGCTTACGGGCAACACGGAACTTAAAGAAAAATTAATTGGAGACAAAAGCTTAGACGAGTTGGCAAACAACACCATTAGTTTTTTATGCACTTACTTAAAAGCACAAATTGGTGCAGTTTATCTGTTTAATAATAAGGAAAGTGCGTTAATATTAAGCGGACGATATGCCTTTTCTACGGCTTTCGATACCAAAGAGAAATTTAGGCTGAATGAAGGGCTAATTGGCCAGGCAGCACAGGAACAAAAACAAATTTCTTTAACAGATATAAAAGCAGAAAATATTCGTATTATATCATCTGTTCTGAATGAAAAACCAAAACAGATACTCATAACACCGTTTTTGTTTGAAGGCAAAACAATGGGTGTGGTAGAAATTGGAAGGCTTACTGATTTTAATGAAACTGAAAAAGAATTTATCGATACTTCTATGAACAGTATTGCTATTGCTGTGAATACGGCTTTCAATCAGGAAGCACTAAGAGAATTATTAGAAAAGATTCAAGTCCAAAATGGTGAAATGGAAATATCGGCACTAGAAATAGAGCAGCAACTATATTCCTTAAATCAAGCAGCCATTCTTTCCATTGCTGATGCCAACGGAGATATTATATATGCGAATGATAACTTCTGTAAAATTTCGAAATATTCAAGAGATGAATTAATAGGAAATAATCACCGAATGTTGAAATCAGGAAAACAGCCTGATGGATTATTCATTGGTATGTGGAAATCAATTAGTAGCGGTAGAACATGGAAAGGAGAAATAGTAAATAAAGCGAAAGACGGAACATTTTATTGGGTTGATACTACAATTACACCTTTTAAAGGGGTGGATGGTAAAATAGAAAAATATGTTGCCATCCGATTTGATATAACTATTACAAAAAACCAAATGGAGGAGCTGGCTAAGCAAGGTGAAGAATTGCAAATACAGCAGGAAGAGCTGAAACAAATGAATGAAGAACTGGAAGAACAGGCACAAAGCCTAAAACAGCAGCAAGAAGAATTACAAATGACCAATGAAGAATTAGAAGAACAAACACAATCATTGGAAGCGAAAAATTTGGAAGTGGTTGCTTCAAAAAAAGACATTGAGCAGAAAACAAAACAGTTAGAAATAAGCAGCCGATATAAATCGGAGTTCCTTGCTAACATGTCGCATGAATTACGAACACCGCTGAATAGTTTGCTAATCCTGTCAAAAGATTTATCTGAAAACAGAAATAAAAATCTAGAACCTATTCAGATAGAGAGTGCAGAAATAATTTATAAAAGCGGTTGCGATTTATTGGTATTAATTAATGAAGTGCTTGACCTTTCTAAAATTGAAGCAGGAAAAATGTCCTTAAATATTGAATCCGTATCACTGAAAAGCATGGCAAATGAACTCATCCGAGATTTTAAACATCACGCTGAACAAAAAGGATTGAAGTTGGATGCAATATTGGAGAAAGAGTTACCCGAATTTATTCGCACAGATTCACAACGGTTGAGTCAAATATTGAAAAATCTTTTATCCAATGCCATAAAATTTACTGAGAAAGGAAGTGTGAGTATTAGTATTGACAGAGAGACAGAAAGTACAGTGATTATTTCAATTATTGATACAGGCATTGGAATTAAGGAAGATAATCAACTTGCCATATTTGAAGCTTTTCAACAAGCTGAAGGAGGAATATCCAGAAAATATGGCGGCACAGGTTTAGGGCTTTCTATTTCACGTGAGCTTGCAAAATTATTGGGAGGTGAAATAAAACTGAGTAGTAAAATGAATGAAGGGGCTACTTTTTCTCTCATTATCCCAATGGAAATAGTTCAAGAGCAAAAACTTGTAAACACAGGTGGAACTGAAAACAATCTGGAAAACAAATCCACTTTATTTAAACGACAATTATCAAATGAACCCAAATTTCTAAATTATCCCTCAATAGAAGATGACAGAGAAACAATAACCGGAGATGATAAAACAGTACTCATTATTGAAGATGATTTGAAATTTGCTGCAATAATTTTAGAGCAAGCCAACAAAAAAGGATTTAAATGCTTATCGGCAGCAACAGGAGAAGATGGTTTGGCACTTGCATTAAAATACAATCCGCAAGCCATTATTCTTGATATGATTTTGCCCGGTATTAACGGACAGGATGTATTGCTTGAATTAAAAGCAAATCCTACTTTGAGGCACATACCTGTTCATATTATTTCGGCAAAAGAACGTTCGTTGGAGCCAATGAGAGAAGGGGCTGTTGAGTATTTGATGAAACCAGTCGCTAAAAAAGATTTGGAAGAAGCATTTAACAGGATTGAAAAGTTTGTGAATAGAAAAATGAAAAACTTACTCATTATTGAAGACAATGAAAATTCGAGAAAGGCAATGCGAATTCTTATTGGCAATGGTGATGTACAATGTTTTGAAGCAGGAAATGGGAAAGATGCTTTGGCCATGTATGAGCAGAATCAAATCGATTGCATAATATTAGACATTGGTTTGCCCGACATGAGTGGATTTGAGCTTATTCATAAATTGAAAAAAACCGTGCCTGCTGGCATTCAGGTAAAAGACCACGATCTTCCGCCTATCATTGTTTACACAGGTAAGGAACTTACGAAAGAAGAAAACAATGAGCTTGAAAAATATGCGGAGAGCATCATTATAAAAGGTGTGAAGTCGGAAGAACGATTGTTAGACGAAACAGCTCTTTTTCTTCACAGAACAATAAGTAATTTGCCGAAACCAAAACAAGTAATTTTAAATAATTTGTACTATAAAGAAGCTGTATTTCATTCGAAAAAAATATTATTGGTAGATGATGATATGCGCAATTTATTTGCATTATCAAAAATATTAAAAGAACGAGGTATGGAAATAATAAAAGCCGAAAATGGAAAAAACGCTTTAGAAATGCTGGAGTTGCATCCCGAAATTGATTTGGTATTGATGGATATTATGATGCCAGAAATGGATGGTTACGAAGCAATGAAACAAATTAGAGCACAATTGAGATTCAAAAAGTTACCCGTAATTGCACTAACTGCAAAAGCCATGAAAGACGATAAGCAAAAATGTATTGATGCAGGAGCCAACGATTACATTACTAAACCTATTGATGTAGAACGATTGCTATCACTAATGCGGGTGTGGTTAAGTAAATGAAGATATTAAGCATTTTTTATTATATATTATATGGAGAATTGATTGAAAATAATTTTAATAAAAATGAAAGCAAATAGCTCTGTTAAAATTTTATTGGTTGATGATCTTCCGGAAAATCTGTTTGCCTTGGAATTAATTCTTGCTGGCAAAAATTATTTTTTTGTGAAAGCAAATTCCGGCAATGAAGCATTAAAAATTCTGCTACATGAACAAGATTTTGCTATCATATTAATTGATGTGCAAATGCCGGAGATGGATGGTTTTGAAACGGTAGAATTGGTTCGTGAAATTGATCCACTTAAACATGTTCCTGTCATTTTTTTAACTGCCAGCATGGATAATGCAAAGCATATTTTTAAAGGGTATCAGGCAGGTGCAGTTGATTATATGATTAAACCACTTATTCCAGAAATATTAACCGCTAAAGTGGCGATTTTTGTAGAGTTATATATAAAAACACATGAATTATTAGCTCAAAACGAAGAAAAAGGAAAACGTGCAGCTGAATTAGTGATTGCCAACAAACAACTTGTACTTCAAGACCAGGAGAAAGGAAAACGTGCAGACGAATTAATCATTGCCAACAAAGAACTTGTATTTCAAGACCAAGAGAAAGGAAAACGCGCAGCTGAATTAATTATTGCCAACGAAGAACTTGTTTTTCAAAATGAAGAGAAGGAAAAACGTGCAGCTGAATTAGTGATTGCCAACAGAGAACTTCGATTTCAAAACGATGAGAAAGGAAAACGTGCAGCTGAATTGGTGATTGCCAACAAGGAACTTGTATTTCAAGACCAAGAGAAAGGAAAACGGGCAGCTGAATTAGTGATTGCCAACAAAGAACTTGTATTTCAAAACGAAGAAAAGGAAAAACGAGCGGACGAATTGGTTATTGCCAACGAAGAACTTGTATTTCAAAACGAGGAGAAAGGAAAACGGGCAGCTGAATTAGTGATTGCCAACAAAGAACTTGTATTTCAAAACGAAGAAAAGGAAAAACGAGCGGACGAATTGGTTATTGCCAACGAAGAACTAGTATTTCAAAACGAGGAGAAAGGAAAACGGGCAGCTGAATTAGTGATTGCCAACAAAGAACTTGTATTTCAAAACGAAGAAAAGGAAAAACGAGCAGCTGAATTGATTATTGCCAACGAAGAACTTGTATTTCAAAACGATGAGAAAGGAAAACGGGCAGCTGAATTAGTGATTGCCAACAAAGAACTTGTATTTCAAGACCAAGAGAAAGAAAAACGTGCAGACGAATTAATCATTGCCAACAAAGAACTTGCCTTTCAAAATGAAGAGAAGGAAAAACGAGCAGACGAATTAATCATTGCCAACAAAGAACTTTTATTTCAAAGCGAAGAGAAGGAAAAACGTGCAGACGAATTAGTCATTGCCAACAAAGAACTTTTATTTCAAAACAAAGAGAAGGAAAAACGAGCAGACGAATTAGTCATTGCCAACAAAGAACTTGCCTTTCAAAATGAAGAGAAGGAAAAACGAGCAGACGAATTAATCATTGCCAATAAAGAACTTGTATATCAAAGCGAAGAGAAGGAAAAACGTGCAGACGAATTAGTCATTGCCAACAAAGAACTTGCCTTTCAAAATGAAGAAAAAGAAAAACGAGCTGCTGAATTAATTCTTGCCAACAAAGAACTTGTATATCAAAGCGAAGAAAAGGAAAAACGGGCAGCAGAGTTAATCATTGCAAACAAAGAACTTGCTTTTCAGAACCACGAAAAAGAAAAAAGAGCAGCAGAGCTAATCATTGCAAACAAAGAACTTGCTTTTCAGAATGACGAAAAAGGAAAACAAGCAGCCGAATTAATTATTGTTAATAATGAACTTGCTTTTCAGAATAACGAAAAAGAAAAACGTGCAGCAGAGCTAATCAATGCCAATAAAGAATTAGAATCATTCAACTATATATCCAGCCACGACTTACAAGAGCCATTACGAAAAATTCAAATCTTCTCTACCCGTCTTGTTGCTGATGAATCTCAAAACTTATCTGACAAAGGCAAAGAATATTTGCTGAGAATTGAAGATGCAGCCAACCGAATGCAAACTCTCATTGATGATTTACTCACATATTCCCGCACGACCATATCGGAACGAAAATTTGAAACCACCAGCCTCACCATGATAATAGAAGCAGTAAAAAATGATTTCAAAGAAATCATAACTGCAAAACAGGCAATCATTGAATCAAGCGAAATGTGTGATGCCTACATTATTCCTTTTCAGTTTCACCAATTAATGCATAATCTCATTGGCAACTCACTCAAATTTTCTAATCCTGATAGACCACCGCACATAATAATAAATAGTAGACATATTAAAGGAAGCGAAATAAAAGACCAAAGACTTTTAACCGAAAAAGAATATTGCCACATCACTGTCACTGACAATGGCATCGGCTTTGCGCCACAATACAAAGACCATATTTTTGAAATATTTAAACGCCTTCACGACAAAGAAAAAATATCAGGCACAGGTATAGGACTTACTATAGCAAAAAAAATTGTAGAGAATCACAACGGAGTAATTACAGCAACAGGAGAATTAAATAATGGTGCATCATTTGATATTTATATTCCTTCAACTTGACGACCATGAATGTGAATCACTATAAACAAAGTGTGCAACCCTCAAACAGTGGTGCTTCCTGGCGATAACAGCACATGCGCATAACATTTAGCCAGATAGCCCATGATGCCGATAGCTATCGGCAAGCCCTGATTGATAAATGCATCTATCAGGGCTTTTGGCTTTGGCCGCCATCCCTACTAGGTAAACGGACAGACATCCGGAGGGTGAAACGGATGCTAGGTGGAACAGTAGGGCTGCTTTGGTCTTGTCATTTTTTGGGTTGTTGTTTGGGGAAGAAGTCGGATGGATATTTTTTGGATCTATCATTCAGGGCAGGCTCCCTAAACCGGATTTTTGGGTTGGAAGAAGATGGCATGTTCGGGGTCAAAGCAGTTCTCAAATGCTTCGCATTTCACCCATTGCAACGGTCAATCTTTTGACCTATATTCATTATCCAAGGTACACACATGGTATTTATGAAAGACTGGCGGAAGGAAGTAAATGGGTATTTGGAATTCTAATTTACTTTTGTGCCAAGGCTGAACATTAGTTTTCCAAATTCCAGTTCTTCATAAATACCCCAACGTCGGCAGATATGCAAAAAAAACTCATTGACAACTTCCCTTTTGTATCATACTCAAAACAGCATTATGAGATTGATGAAATGAGCGTCCGAACCAAGCTTTTTTTTGAATGGATGGATACGCGCAGAACAGTTCGCGATTTTTCGGATAAATCAATTCCTGAAAATATAATCGAAAACATCATTCTTTCTGCTTCCACTGCTCCTTCAGGAGCACACAAACAACCTTGGACATTTTGTGTGGTAAAAGATCCCGAAGTGAAAAAGCAAATCCGCATTGCGGCAGAAAAAGAAGAAAAAGAAAGTTACGAAACCAGAATGACAGATGAATGGCTTAAAGACCTACAGCCCATCGGAACTGATTGGCATAAACCATTTTTAGAAACCGCCCCTTATCTAATTGTTGTTTTTAAAAGGAGCTATGAGCTGGCTAATAATAATTACAAACACCAAAATTATTATGTGACAGAAAGCTGCGGTATTGCCTGTGGTTTTCTGCTTACAGCCATTCATGATGCGGGTTTGGTTGCACTGACACATACACCAAGCCCAATGAATTTTCTCTCCAAAATTTTAAACCGACCTGAAAATGAGAAACCTTTTTTACTCATTCCTATAGGTTATCCTGCTGAAGAATGTTGGGTTCCAGATCTAAAAAGAAAAAACATTTCTGAAATCTGTGTTTGGATCTAGGGTGGCAAAAAGAATGAAACCTATATTTAGGCAGTACGAATAGCACACATTCAGTAAAAGACGTGAGCTATAAGCCAACTGTGCATATCTCACATTTGTCTACCGTAGCCTTGATCGCTGCAGGTAGTGGATTTTTCTTAAGGTGAAATGCTTTGCGGATTGCTTGGCTTCCGGACAGCGATTCTGTTTTTCTCGGGATTAGCCATGGTTTCAGGGATTTTATCCCATTGGAACGGCCAATCTTTTGACTTATATTCACCACTCAAGGCAACGAACAGCAGCAGTAATTCCCGCTACTTTATATAAGTTGACTTCGTAAGCTAACGGAGGAAAAATCCGGTGAAGATATTGTGGAATTTTTACCGGTAGTCATAATTTCCTGATCAAAAACCACTTTAATTATTAAAATCAAAAACCAATGGGAAAGTTTTTCGATGATGACAAAGCGATTTTAGCAGGAGTTCCTAATTACAGACTCTATTTAATGAGAATACTTTTTGTTCTGACCTTTGTCTTTTTAGGACGTGATGCTTGGACAGAAATATTTACACACCATGGACAATGGCAGCCGCTTGATGGAGTAGCTTATAGCTTTTGGGCGGCATATTCAACTTTAATGATTTTTGGATTGAGGCAGCCACTTAAAATGATACCTTTATTATTACTTCAGTTTTATTACAAAATAATCTGGCTGATCATTGTTGCCATTCCCTCATATAGAAGTAATAATTTTGATCCCGTAGAAGAATTGACTATAATATTTATAGTTGGCGTTGTGTTGGATATCCTTATTATTCCCTGGAAATATACTTTCAGACATTATTTTGCTGTAGAGAGTCTTTGACCAAAACTACTGCCAATAAGAGTTTGCGAAAATGGAGCAGAGGTGGTGAATTGAACATTTGACATTCTATTTTCCATTTGTGCTAACTTGAACATTTGTACTTCTATCCCTGCTATCGGGACGTCACTTCGGCAACCTGCAAAACGTTATAATTTTTGATGTCCTTATCATGTTTAATAAACTAAAACAATATTGTGAACAGACTGTCCCACTTTTGGATACAGAACTTGACCTGATTGATAACTATTTTGAAGAAAAGACTTTGAAGAAAAAGGCGTTTTTACTCCAAGACGATAAAGTTTGCGATTTCATTGCTTTTATCTCAGAAGGTTCAATCAGGCATTTTCACATCAAGGATGGTGCAGAAAAAACTTGCGACATATCCTTCGACAATTCTTGGGTTACAGACTTTCAAAGTTTCACTTACGACACAGTAGCAAAAATGAATTTGCAGGCAATGGAAGTCACCAAAGTTTTTGTAATCAAAAAACGAAACCTTTATAATCTCTACAAAGAATGTAGCAAGTATGAAACCTTCGGGAGACTTATGACCGAACAAGTTGCAATGAGAGCCACCGAAATTGCCATGTCTTTATCATCAGACAAACCCGAAGAAAGGTTTCAGAATTTAATAAAGAAACAACCGGACTTATTTCAAAGAGTGCCACAGAAATACATAGCTAATTTTTTGGGAGTAAGCCCCGAAAGTTTGAGCCGCATCAGAAACAGGATTTTTCATAAATCAAAAGTCTTACCCTAAGTCAACGTTTTATGGCTTGAAGTGAAAGCATTTTTGTATCTCATTTAAACAACTAAAAATAGGAAGAATCCTCCAATTCTAAACAAACGAACTTCGGGGAAGCCGACAACCAGGTTAGCTTTTAAATTTTTAGATTTAAATTTTATGATTGTACGCTTTCTTGCCATCAACCAAATAAAACAAGGCTTGAAGTTCAATTAGATCTGCTGTGGACTGTCGTCTATGGACTATCGACGATTATCCGTATCAAAAGAGATTCAAAATAAACTTAGTGGCATCATTGCGGATAATCATTTTAATTTTTCTAATTAGTCAAAAATAAAAGTATTTCTTAAATAATTCCATAATTTGTGGGTGTGTAATTATAAGCATTATTTACATCATATGAATCTTCAACAAATCATCTTAGTTATTATAAGTGGATTGGGAATTTTCCATGGAATATTCATTGCGGTTCTTTTATGGACTCACAATAGATTTTCTAATTATGAGGGCAGAATTTTAGCTGTAATGATGATTCTATTATCTTTAAGAATCGGTAAATCGGTTGTTCTAGAGTTTACCACCAACCTCGAACTCATTTATATTTATTTAGGTCTCAGTTTACTCACTTTGATTGGTCCACTCTTCTTTTTATATTGTAGAGCAATTCTTTATCAGAAATCCTCAATTCAGCCAAAAGAACTTCTTCATTTTTTGCCGGGAGTTTTATTTATTTTATTTGGGATTGTCATTTATGAGCGACCTGTCTCAAACATTTCTTTTACCGAAGCCTTAATTGTATTTCTTATATTGTATTTACATTTATTGATTTATTTACTAAAATCAAAGTTCCAGCTTATTAATAGAACCCCGGATCTTCCCAAATCACAAAAGATAATAGAATGGCTAAACCTATTATTTTATGCATTGATTTTAATTTGGGGTGTTTACGTCCTTAACTTATTCGAAGATAAAATTCCATACATAATTGGCCCTGTCCTTTATTCTCTAATAGTTTATACAATTACTTATCTGGCAATTACCAAAAAATATCTTCATAGCATTTCAAGTCTAAAATATAAAACTTCAGGAACAGATGATGAGGAAATCGAACACCTATTTGTTCTAATAGAGAATGTTATAAATCAAGAAAAACTCTTCCTTAATCCTAATATCTCTTTGGGAATGCTCTCTAAAACTTTAAAAGTAAGTCCCCAAAAAATTTCTTTGACTATTAACAGTAAACTGGGATATAATTTTAATGAATATATAAACAGGCATAGAATAAATCAAACCCTTGAAATAATCAAAAATCCCAGTTCAAATTCCCTTACCCTTGCCGCCATTTCCATCGATTCTGGATTTAATAGTCTCTCCAGCTTTAATACTTCTTTCAAAAAGTTCGTAGGCAAAACCCCATCAGCTTATCGAAATATTCAAAATCCTTAATTCTTCATTGAGTAATAGTGAATTTTGTATGATGGAATGATCATTTGAATAGGTCTTAGAGGTGCATATTCGTTGTTTTGAGAAAATAAATCGAAACGCCATGAGATCACTGACAAATTCAATAACCTATTTATTTTTTTTCTCTAATTTCTTAGGCAATATTTTCAGTCAAGAGAAAAATATAAAATACTCATTACATACTACAGGTATGCCATATTAATAACGGCAAACACCCTTAGATATTCAATAATTTTAACGTTGACACAATGACAGCAATCACTTTACATTGAAGTCTTATCCGCTGTTTTACCAGCTGAAAATTCGAACCATAAAAATCCTTTGAAATCACTATTCATATTTACTTGAGTACCTTAAAAAAAAATATTATGATATTAAGCACACCATCATTTTGGTTAACAGCCGTTCTTCCTTTAAATAGCAGTGCACAAATCACTTTCCGGGAAACTTATTTTAAATATCTCATTATTTTTGGCTTATGCCTGCTCTTTAGTTCTAAGGTGGTAGTTGGCCAGGAAATTAAAAAACCAACATCAAAAATACTTATGGTAGTAAGTAGCTATGGTAAGGATGACGGCAAGAGTAGACCCGGTTTTGAAATGAGTGAATTTATTCAGGCATATTACATTTTTACGGATAATAATATCGCTGTAGAAGTGGCAAGTCCAAAAGGTGGTAAAGTAAATTCGGACAAGTACAATCCCAATACAGTATACAGCAAACGATTTCTAGCAGATCCAACAGCTCAAGCTTTGTTGGATAAAACTATACCAACGGCTGCTTTGGTAACTGAAAGCTATGACGCTGTGTATGTTGTTGGTGGTAAAGGGGTAATGTTTGACTTACCTGTTGACCCTTCTCTACAAGATATTATTGCCAATATTTACAGAAATGATGGGGTTATATCAGCTGTCTGTCATGGTCCTGCAGCTTTTGTAAATGTTAAAGTAGATGGTGAGTTTATTTTAAAAAATCAGAAGGTCACGGGTTTTTGTAATTCTGAAGAAGAAAATTTCGGGAAAGTATGGATCAATGAATTACCGTATCTCTTAGAAAACAAGTTAATAGAGAGAGGTGCTCTTTACGAAAAGGGGAAAGATATGCTTCCATTCGTACTTATTTCAGAAAATTTTATAACAGGTCAAAACCCTTTTTCCACCACTTGGGTAGCTGAAGAAATTGTAAAAGCATTAGGTGTTCTACCACAAAGTAGGATTCAATATCCCGATGAAAAAAGTATGTTTTTAGTGAAGAGAGCTATAAAAGGTGAACAGAACTGGGCACTGGAAGAATTACGTAATAACAAGGAAACCTTTGATATCCAGTTAATCGGAGCGTATGGTTATTTTGGGTTAATGAATGCAAATGATGAGGAGGAAAAGATCAAGGAGTCATTATCAATTATTGAATTAGTATCCGATTTTTTCTTTAATGAAAATTATCAGATGGAAAGAGCCATTGCCTATAATAAACTAGGTAATAAAAGTAAAGCTAAAATACTATTGGAAGATTTGATAAAGAGAAATCTTTTAACAGAAAAGGCCCAAAATTTACTCTCAACCATTAATTTTTAAGTTTTTAAACAATTGCAGAACCCGTAACACCTGTTTGTAAGACAAGAAAATATTCCAATAAATATGAAAAATAAAATATTCAAATTCCTTAAAGTCTTTTCCGGAATTATTCTTTTGCTATTATTAACTATTGTAGTAGCTTTTTTATGGCCAATGCCACATTTAAAACCACCTGCCAAGCACAATGCAGTTTTCATAAAATCAATAAGTATAATTGATGTGCAATCCGGAGACATATTGGAAAATCGGGATGTGTTAATAAAAAATAATGTCATCGTAGCTATAGATACCATGGGCGTCTTAAAAGCACATCCTACTTATTTAATAATTGATGGCACAAACAAATATTTAATGCCTGGACTCTGGGATATGCATACACATTCAACCCAACATTCTGAGTGGTTTTATCATCCTCTTTACATTGCCAATGGAGTGACAGGAGTAAGAGATATGTCTGGACAACTCAGCAAAAGAGATAGTTATTGGGCTGGCAGCAAAGAACGGCTAATTTGGAATGATGAATTGAGTGATAACAAAAGGGTGACGCCAAGATATGTTCTGCAAAGCAGTTATCAAATTGATGGAGCATCTTCCGTTCCGGATGGCTTTCCGGAATTTTTTAAACTCCAGAAAATTGAGGACGTAGATTCAATCTTCCGCTTTTACAAAAATGAAAAAGTAAATTTCATCAAAGTTTATGATCAAATACTACCGGAAATATATAAAAAACTTGCACTGCAAGCACCAAAATACGGAATGCACCTAGCTGGTCATAAACCAATATTTACGAGTCTTGAAGATGCCATTTTATTAGGTCAAAGAAGTTTTGAACATGGACGCGTTTTTTTTCTCGAATCTTTTCCTAATGCAGATAGTTTACGAACATCGGATAATTGGCAAAAATTCTACTCAAAATCAAAAGAATCAATGGTCAAAGATTATAATCCAAAAGTGGCAATAAGATTAATGCTACTGATGAAAGAACACAACACGCATTGGACGCCTACTCTTCAAACACTCAAGTTTGAAGCGTTTGCTCATGAGCCAACATTTCCGGAAAATCCAAACTTAAAATATATTTCTTATATTAGAAAAAAACTCTTGTGGGACTTGGATGTTCGCAATAACAAGAAAAAAAATCTATCCAAAGAAGGAAAAGGCCTAAGTATAGATTTTTACAATGCTGCTAAGGAACAAATTAAAATGGCTAGTGAATTAGGCGTACCGATTATGACAGGTACCGATGTTACCGATTCCTATGTTTTTCCTGGGTTTAGCATGCATGATGAATTAGAAGATTTAACTAAAAGTGGTTTGTCAAATTTAAAGGCTTTGCAAAGCGCAACTATTATTCCAGCAAAGTTTGCAAATATGGACAACAGCTACGGTACAGTAGAGAATGGAAAAATTGCGGATTTAATCATACTGAATAAGAACCCTTTAGAAAGCATAATTAATTCTAAGACCATCAATGGAGTAATATCAAATGGAATTTATTATGACGCAGATAAAATAGAGGAACTTAAAAATTACACTCAATTGATTGCTTCAAGTTTTCATGTAAACGTAAAATTTTTTCATAGTTTAATAGCTAGTCCCTTGATTAGAGTTCAATTTTTTGTGGATTGAATCGTTTGCTAATTGAATATAGTTAATTGATTGAGTCTCGCCTACTTAGGAGACCCTGCGGATTTTCATAAGGTTGATTTTATTTTGCTATTTTGTTGATAAATGCAAGGAAAAACCAAACAAGAGCACCTACAAAAAAAATTGGCGGTTCAGTGGTCAAACCAAGCTTTCTGTCCCGCTTATGCTGGATTCAGTGGAGGCAGATCCCACACGTGCGGGACTTCGAAATCGCCAACTTCTTGTAGCTGCAAAATGTTAGCTAATTTTATAACAAACCGAACGTATGAAAAGAACGACAATAATTTTAATCTTAACATTTATGACAAATTTAGCGCTTTCACAAAATGAAAAACAGAATGAAATTTTCAATACATTTAAAGTGAGTTACAACGCTGGTGATTTTGAAAATATTTTTAATAGCTTTTCAACCGAAATGAAAACGGCTTTACCAATTGAAAAAGCAAACCAATTTTTTAGTGGACTTAAATCACAAAATGGTAATATAAGAGATGGTATATTTTTAAATTTTGAAAATGAAAGCTTTGCTGTTTATAAAACAACTTTTGAAAAAGCGACTTTAACGGTTAATATTTCAATAAACGATGTTAGTTTAATTAATGGACTGTACATCAAACCTTATGTTGAAGAGAAAAAGTCAACTGCAATCAACGGTTTATTAAATTTCCCAATTGGTATTGCTAATGAAATTTATTCTCTAACAAGAGATTTTCCTAACGAAACGCAACTTTCAATAGGAGTTGTAAAAAACGGTAATGTAAAATATTACGGAATAATCATTAAAAATGACACGATTAAATCTATTAAAAACCAAACTAAGATTTTTGAAATTGGCTCAATTACAAAAGTTTTCACTTCATCAGTTTTAGCATCCTTGGCTATTGATAATAAGTTGAAATTAAGTGATTTTATAAACGATTATTACACTACTTCTTTCAATAACAATGCAAAAATTACTTTTTTAGAATTGGCTAATCATACTTCCGGATTACCCAGATTACCTGAAAATTTAGATTTATTAAATGAAGCAAATCCTTATAAAAGTTATGGAGTCAATGAGCTGAATGAATATTTAACAAAACTATTATTAATTGAAAATAACAATGAAAACAACTTTGAATACTCAAACTTGGGTGCTGGTTTACTTGGAAATACATTAGGGCTTTCACAAAAACAAACATTTAATGAGTTGCTGAAAAAAAGCATTTTTAAAAAATATAAAATGGGTAACTCTCACACAAGTTCAAAAGGCATTGAAAATCAGATTATAAAAGGTTTAGATGAGAAAGGTCAAGAAGTTTCAAACTGGGAATTTGATGTTCTTTTTGGTGCAGGCGGAATATTATCAACTTCAGAAGATTTAGTAAAATTTTCACAGGCACAATTTGATAAAAAGAATAAAGAATTAGAATTGACTAGAAAGCCAACTTTTGACATTGATGAGGATATGAAAATTGGTTTAGGTTGGCTTATTTTAAAATCAGAAAACGAATTTAAATGGGTTTGGCATAATGGTGGAACTGCCGGTTATACGTCTTCTATAGTTTTGGATATTGCGAAGAAAAATGGAGTAATAATTCTCTCTAATGTATCAGCATTTAATCCGAAAATGGGGAATATCGATAATCTATGTTTTGAATTAATGAAACAGACTGAAAATCAATAACATTAGCTAATCGAGTACACGGCAGTGACCTATAAGCCCACAGTCTGTCCCGATCCTACCAAAACACTCCCCATCTATTGGAAATCTTGATTGACAACTATTTTGAAGAAAAGACTTTGAAGAAAAAGGCGTTTTTACTCCAAGACGATAAAGTTTGCGATTTCATTGCTTTTATCTCAGAAGGTTCAATCAGGCATTTTCACATCAAGGATGGTGTAGAAAAAACCTGCGACATATCCTTCGACAATTCTTGGGTTACAGACTTTCAAAGTTTCACTTACGACACCGGAGCAAAAATGAATTTGCAGGCAATGGAAGTCACCACAGTTTTTGTAATCAAAAAACAAAACCTCTATAATCTCTACAAAGAATGTAGCAAGTATGAAACCTTCGGGAGACTTATGGCCGAACAAGTTGCAATGAGAGCCACCGAAATTGCCATGTCTTTATCATCAGACAAACCCGAAGAAAGGTTTCAGAATTTAATAAAGAAACAACCAGACTTATTTCAAAGAAAACCACAGAAATACATAGCTAATTTTTTGGGAGTAAGCCCCGAAAGTTTGAGCCGCATCAGAAACAGGATTTTTCATAAATCAAAAGTCTTACCCTAAGTCAACGTTTTATGGCTTGAAGTGAAAGCATCTTTGTATCTCATTTAAACAACTGGAAAAATGAAATACAAATTAGTCACTTTAATCCACGCAGCAATGACGGTTTCAAGCAGCTTGGCAGCCCAACAATTGGACTTTTCAAAAGTCAAAACTTATGAACATCAGTTAGACGATGTGATGGAACTTATTGACACTACCGAGTTGAAAGTTAAACTCAAAGAAGTTGAACTACAGTTTCTACAAAATCCAAGTGAGTTAAATAAAACCAGACTTGGAATAATTTACCATGAAACAGCTCTGAACTTGTCTTTTTTTTCAAAAACTGAATATAAAGGCTATGCTAAAAAAAGCTTTGACCAATTGAGCGATTTATTTGATCCGGAATCAAGGAACCAAGAATTAATGCCTTTCATTGCATCTTACAGGGCCTCCGCATTGTCATTGGTAGGAGCTGAAACCAAAAATTTAAAATTACTTGGGCAAGCATTTGATTTGTTTGGCGATGCGGTGAACAATTATGCGGAAATTAGTTATTTGCCTGAATTTTTACGTGGAAGTGTTGCCGAAAATTTGCCTTGGTTTTTCCTATCCAAACGAAAGTTTGCTAAACAGGATTTTGAATCCATCATTGATAAACAAAACAAAAATAAGGAATATGCCAATTGGAAAATTATGAGTTTTACCTATTGGGCTTGGGCAAAACAACATCAAGGCAAAAAACATAGAAATCAAGCAATAACTTACCTTGATAAAGCCATAAGCCTTGACCCTGATTATCAAGCGGGAAGAGCAAAAGCAGAAGAACTAAAATTGGAACTGATAAAATGAAGACTGATAACTTTCTGTACATCGTCCCTTGGTTTAGGAACAGACTCCGCCATTATTTCAGGGTTTCCCTCGCCATAAATGGATTTATCCCATTGGAACGGTCAATCTTTTGACTTATATTCACCAATAAACTGCCAATCAGGCATTTGGCAAAAAGTAGGCACCTGCTTAAACTTTCCTGTCTTGAAGGCGGATCTTTTTCTCCGCCTCAGCCAGATTCAATGTTGGCAGAAAGATTAGGATGTTGGAATCGTTTACTTCGGGCAGCTGCAAACCGATATGAACCAGTGGAAGAAAAAAAAAGTACAAATAATTGTTGCTTGAAGATAATGGTTCTACCACGAATGTTGTGAAAACTTTGTATCCTAAGAGAATAAAAGTTTTAAAATTTCCAAAAACAGGCAATTGAAGAGTCAAAATCAGATATAAAGCAGCATGTAAAAATGATAAACCACAAAGTAACAAAGAAAACAAAAAGTGGGCTTTTGTTTTCTTTGTTACTTTGTGGTAAATAAATACGGATTTACTACACCATTTTAGAATTACCTCCATATTTGGAATCGGGTTATTTTGACAATTATTTTATTGATCTTAAAAATTTTCCGTTTCACAAAATTCAGGGTAGAACCAAGAAAATAGAATAAAAAATTTACTAATTGACTGCCTCACTTTTAAAGATGGTTTGATTTTTTCTATACAAGAATATTAAAACGTGATTATCTATGAAAACAAAGAAAGATAAGCGTGGCGAAAAAGACTTTCCTATCGTCTGCGTGGGAGGTTCAGCTGGGGGTCTAGATGCATACATCCGTTTACTTCAGAGTCTGCCTGCCGATATGGGTGTTGCGATCGTCATCGTTAATCATTTGAGAACTGTGGCCACCATGCTTCACGAGATTCTTCCCCGCTATACGGAGATGCCGGTCAAATTGATTACAGAAAAACTAGACATCCAACCCAACCACCTGTTTATAATTCCTGAAAAGCGGGACTTGCACTTGCTAAATGAGGAGTTCCGATTAAAGCCAATATCAAAACCAAGGGGATGGCCCGATGTAATTACGGTTTTTCTCCGTTCCTTGACGGAGAACTGGGACGGTAAACTTATTGCTGTCATTGTCTCCGGCTATGATGGTGATGGGGCAGATGCATTGTGTGGCATCAAAGAAATTGGCGGCGTAACCATCGCGCAGAAGCCCGACACAGCTGCTCAGCCGGATATGCCAGAAAGTGCTATAGACACCGGGTGTATAGATTTTATTCTTTCACCTGAGGACATCGCCAAAGAAATAATTAAGATTGCCAAAGCGAGCAAGCGGGAAATGAATGAAAAACTATAGAAAGAATAGATTGAAAACCCAAGGTAAAATCGACTTGATTGCCTTGAACTTATAAGACCAAGGTCCACTTACTCCGAGACGCATACGGTCCCACCTATGGTAATTAGGCTCGCAATTTTTTGTGTTGTAGGCATGACCGTCCCGGAAAACTTCTGGGTTTTGAATCTTCCGGATATTTATCAGGCCGGTTTGCTTGGTTACAAGCCTGCTCGAAATTGGGCAAATTTTGAAGGTTTTTTTGTATTTTAGTCTGAATAAACAAATCAAATTATGAAAAATTTAGATTTTAGCCATCTCAGTGTAGTTTATGTAAACTGTACTTTGAAAAAATCCCCAGAAAATAGCCATACAGCATCCTTGATGGAAGTTTCCAAATCAATAATGAGGAGGGAAAAGGTCAAAATTGATGAAATCCGTTTGATTGACCATCAGGTAGCAAGTGGAATATATCCGGATATGACCGAATATGGATGGAAGGCAGACGAATGGCCTTCATTGTTCAAGAGAATTATTGAAGCGGATATATTGATTGTTGGAACGCCTATTTGGCTCGGCGAAAAATCATCTGAGACTCAAAAATTAATCGAAAGGCTATACGCGATGAGTAGCAAAACCAATCATAAGGGTCAATACATTTTTTATGGTAAAGTAGCGGGATGTATCATTACGGGAAATGAAGATGGCGTAAAACATTGCGCGATGGGTATATTATATGCGCTACAACATGTAGGATATTCTATTCCACCACAGGCGGATTGTGGGTGGATTGGAGAAGTTGGTCCAGGTCCGAGCTACGGTGACAAAGAATGGAAGGGCGATAAGTTAGATACTCCGGTTGGTTTTGAAAGCGGGTTTACCAATCGAAATACCACATTTATGACCTATAATTTACTTCACTTGGCCTCCATGCTAAAAGGAGCAAATGGTTATCCCAATTATGGGAATTCCCGAAAAGACTGGGATGATGGGGAACGCTGGAAATTTGAAAATCCAGAATAGAGACAAAACAAAACGGGCTACAACCGAGTGGATGACAGTAGGAAATAGAATTACGCTACATCCCGCACTTTCCTATTTTCGGTAGGCAAGCTTACATTTTTCTGTCAAAGGAATAACCATCCCGCAAAGCTTGATGGCTATTGATCTCTCCTGCGCCTTAGGGAAGGCCTAATTAAAAAGAACCCAAGGCTCGAAATTGAGCAAATGTGATAGTTTTTTTAATCAGAATTTTTAAAACAATTATTTGTAATTCTCAACAATGCAGAAAAATTGTCCATCACATTGCGACCATTATGCATTTTACGGGGAAATTGGCTACCCCATCTTTGTATTGTCAATAATGACAATAATTTAAAAAACAAAAAAAGATGAACCAAGTATTTAATGTTCCAACAAAAGAACAAGTAGCACCTGCAAACCAGGAAATTTTTGAAAACCTAAAAAAAGCATTAGGCTTTGTCCCGAACCTTTACGCAACAATTGCTTATTCGGACAATGGTTTGACAAGGTTTCTAGCCTATCAAAATGCCAAAACAAGTTTATCCAACAAAGAAAAAGAAGCGGTAAACTTAATCGTCAGCCAAGTGAATGGATGCATTTATTGCCAAAGTGCACATTTGGTTTTAGGCAAAATGCATGGCTTTACAGATGTGCAGCTATTAGACATTCGCCATGGAAAAAGTGAAGATTCAAAATTAAATTCATTGGTAAAATTGGCTTCCGACATTACAAAAAACAGAGGGAATGCCGACAATGAAACTGTTGAGGCGTTCTTTGCGCAAGGATATACGAAAGAAAATTTGGTGGATTTGATTTTGCAGGTAAGCGACAAAACAGCAATGAATTACCTGCATAATTTAACGAAGATTCCTGTTGATTTTCCAATCGCATCTACCCTATAAAAGGAAAAAACGAAGTTGATAATTTATGGGTGGTTGAAAAAATTATCCATTAACATACGTAAATCATCCATTTATCAACTTCAATTCTTATTGCACCTTTGAAACGTCAATAGTGACAAATAATAATTAAATTAAAAAAATGAAAAACTTAAAATTGATTATCGGAATTGCTTTATTAACGTTATCGATCAACTATGTTTCGGCTCAAACAGAACCAATTGACAAAAATGGATTGGCCAACGGAGGATATGACTTAGTTTCATATTTTACCGATAGTAAAGCCACCAAAGGAAATGATAAATTTTCGGTAGAAATAAAAGGAGTAAAATATCTTTTTGCTTCAGAAGCACATCAAAAAGCGTTTAAAGCAAATCCAAAAAGTTATTTACCACAAGTTGATGGGTATTGCGCTTGGGCAATTGCCGAAAAAAGCGCAAAAGTTTCAGTTAATCCAGAAACATTCAAGGTTGTAAATGGTAAATTATACTTGTTTTTCAATGGTGATTTTAATGGGTCTCCATTTAATACCTTGCCTGAATGGAATAAGGATGAGAAAAATTTATTAGCAAAACTCCCTGAAAATTGGGCTGCCATACGATAATAATGAGTTTAAATTGAGAACTGTTAAGGCGGTTCTCATTTTTTTGTATTTAATAAAATAAATAAAATGGAACAGAAATTCCCGCTACCACCGTTCACAATGGAAACGGGCCTTCAAAAAGTACAACTCGCCGAAGTTGCTTGGAATTCAAAAGATCCCGAAAAAGTCTGTTTGGCTTATACTATTGATACCGAATGGAGAAATAGAACAGACTTTGTAAACGGAAGTTCCGAAGTAAAGCAATTCCTAAAACGCAAATGGGAAAAAGAATTAGATTATAAACTTAAAAAATAATTATGGGGATTTCGCGAAAACCGCATGGCTGTTCGTTTTGAATTCGGGCATGACCATTCTGGGCAATGGTTTCGCAGCTATGGGAATGAATTATGGGAGTTTGATACAAATGGCTTGATGAAAAAGCGGTTTGCCAGTATCAATGATTTAGACATTGAAGAAAAGGAGAGAAAATTAAAATAATACCTATGTCAACTGATTATCAAAAAGTAAATACTTTGATCAACCCGTCAAACGGAAACCTTGCTTTCAAGATTTTTCAATTTGCTGATAATAGTTCTTTTGACCATTTACAGCGGCTGAATTATTACTCGATAATTGTAATTACAAAAGGTACAGGGAAACTAAAGGTAGATTTTTCAGAATATGATTTTGGTCCCGATACGATGATGAGTTTTGTTCCCTATCAACCTTTCATTATTCAAACCAGCGATGAGATAAGTGGATTTGCAATTAATTTCCATCCGGATTTTTTCTGCATTCACAAACATCAAAAAGAAGTAGCTTGTAATGGTGTATTATTTAACAATATCTACAATCCCCCCCTGATTAACTTGGAACAAAAGGATTCTGACACTTTTTTCACCTTATTTGAACAAATGAAAGTTGAAATGAAAAATGTCCAGCTGGCACAATATGAGTTATTGGTATCGTATTTAAAAATATTCCTAATAACTGCATCGAGGCTTAAAATTAACCAAACACAACCGGCTAAAGAAGACTTTTCGAACTTTAAAGAACCTTTTATTTTGCGTGATTTAAAAGATGCTATTGAAAAGCATTTTAAGACGAAACACTCTGCGAATGATTATGCCTTGTTGCTAAATATTTCTTCAAAAGCATTAGCAAAAACAACAAAAGCCCATTTCAATAAAACGCTGACTGATTTAATTTCGGAAAGAATTATTATCGAAGCCAAAAGAGAGCTATATCTCACATCAAAAACTGTCAAAGTGATTGCCTATGAGTTGGGCTACGAAGACGAGCATTATTTTAGTCGGTTTTTCAAAACAAATGCAGACGTATCTCCTCAACTTTTTAGAGAAACAGTTGGATTCGCCAGAGCGGAAGCCTAGCGGAAAATTTCGGTCCAAAGTCGAACATACGGTGTGAGGTAAAAAAAACCTCAGACCCAGAATAAGACAAAGTTGAAAAAACTGACAAACTTTAAGGGGAATAGTACTCTTAACACCTTCGTAACCTAGGATCAGATTATAGAGCAAGGCCAGATAATGGATGAAGGCTTCCCCTTTCACCCGTCCGATCGGTCAACTTTTAAACTTTTAATCCCCCATTCAAACCATACTAACAAGGTGATTTCAACGGCTCGGTAAAGTGTTAGCCGAGAATTTCTTAATTTGCAAAACAGTTTGGTTACGATATACATTTAATGTTTCAAAAGGAAGTCATAGCCATCAACCAAACTACAACAGTAATTCCCCCTACTTTTAGAAAAGTTAACTTCGTCAGTTAACACAAATCAATTTAGACGATATGAGGAAATTTGTACCATTTCCCTTTGAGTTTGCCAGGAACCTATCCCTGACCTCCCCCAAGTTAAAAGTAATTTGACCTTAAGCTCCAAGCCGTCAAATTTCTAAATCTATCAGCCAGCGTTAAATAATTAAACCATGGATCAAAAAACTGACCCCCAAAATACTTCGCCAAACGACCTTACCTTTCAAAAAAAGGTATGGATAACCGCAGCCATTTTTGCCTTCATGGTGATTATGTTACTTTTAATCAAATCCACTTTCAATGTTCTTTTATTGGTGTTGGCAGGTAGTCTTATCGCTGTTTTTTTTAGGGCTTTAAGTTCCAAAATCCAAAGTAAAACAAAATGGAAAGAGGGTATTTGTGTTGCCATTTCCATTATCAGCACACTGTTAATAGTGGGATCAATATTCTGGCTGATTGGCTCAAAAGTCCAGGGGCAGATGACAGAATTAATTGATACGCTTCCCAAGGCAATCGACAATTCAAAAGCCTGGCTAAACGAAAGCAGTATTGGCGAAAAAATTCTTACAGAAGTATCTTCCGAAAAATCCATGGCCAAAGGCAAGGCATTTGTAGGTCAATTTTTTCAATCCACCTTTGGCGTATTGGGCGATCTGTATGTGGTGTTATTTATAGGTTTGTTTTTTACCATCTCTCCTCATACCTATACCAAAGGATTCGTCCAAATCATCCCTGTACGGGGACAACAAAAAGCACAACATGTATTGGAGCAATTAGGAGAGAAACTTCGAAATTGGCTGAAAGGGACATTTCTTTCAATGTTTGTTGTTTTCCTTCTCACAGCAATCGGGTTGGCGATAATTGGAATGCCACTCTGGCTTGTACTAGCACTACTGGCTGGGATTCTTTGTTTCATTCCGAATTTTGGACCGTTGATTGCCATCATTCCTGCTGTGTTATTGGGTCTTCTACAAAGCACTCAAATGGCACTCTTGGTAGCAGGTCTTTATATTTTGATACAGTTTGTAGAAAGTAATTTTATCACCACCACGATTCAAAAAAAATTAACCAACATGCCACCGGCCCTTATATTGATTGCGCAGTTATTCCTGAGTGGTTTGACCGGCGTATGGGGATTGGTTTTGGCAATTCCTGTAACACTCATCATCATGGTGGTGGTGGAAGAGCTGTACATAAAAAATAGAAATGACCATTCCAAACAATCACCTGATGAGGATTGATGAGGATGGTTTTTGGAAAAGTCAATCATGAATACATCCCTTAAAAATTTTAAAAACCATTTATGGAAAACTCAGAACCGATAGAAGACAAAGAATTAGAGGAAATAAAAAAGGACGAGAAAGTACAAAGGGCCTTGAGCGAAAACACGATCGGTGTCCAAAAGGAAAGCACAGTTACTTTGAAGAAAGAAGCACCCTTTTTGGGGATAACCGCCATTATATTTTTATCCTGTAGTGCTCTTTATTTTCTTTTAGGATGGAAAAGTTTACCGATTTCCGGTAATTATATTCCGTTTTTGCAAAAAATTGTGGTTGCCGTAATGTTGATCGCTTTGGTGCTGATGGCAACAAGGCTTTTGAAAAAAATAATCAACCGCAAAATAGAAGACAAAACCACAGTGTTTAATTTCAACCGCATTGCGGACTTGTTTGGCGCCCTGATCATTCTGATCATTATCCTTTCGATGTTGTTTGCCAACTGGTATGCCGCCATGGTTTCATTTGGCATCGTATCGCTTATTCTTGGCTTTGCGCTGCAAAATCCCATCACGAGTTTTTTTGGTTGGCTGTACATCCTTATCCGCAAGCCTTTCGAGGTTGGTGACCGCATACGGATAGGCAATGTCTTTGGCGACGTGATCAATGTAAGTTACATTGATACCACACTTTGGGAATTTAATGGCGATTATTTATCCGGTGACCATCCAAGTGGACGTATTATAAGATTTGCCAACTCAAAAGTTTTCAGTGAGTATGTATACAATTATTCTTGGCCTTTATTCCCATTCATCTGGAACGAGCTCAGCCTGTATATATCCTATGGCAGCGATTTCAAATTTGCCGGCGATACCATAAAACGTATTGTTGAATCAGAAATCGGTGAGGCAATGATCAGACGGGTTAAGCGCTTCAAAAAAATTTTGGCGGACACTCCTGTAGATGAATTGGATGTGAATGAATTTCCTTCAGTTATTTTAAAAGCCCATAACAATGCATGGATAGAAATCACTGTGCGGTATTTGGTTGAACCAAAAAACTCAGGCCGGGTGAAGCAAAAACTCTTTGACGCCGTGATGGCCGAGCTGAAGAAACACCCGGAAAAAGTAATTTTTCCAAATACAAAAATATGATTGTACGCTAATCAAACAATGGGCGAATTTTACCTAGATAATGGTCGGGCCTGGCTTTGGTGGTATTAATAATTGGGTTTTGGAAACCAAAGGATATGTGCAAGAAAGCGGATCCATATAAAACCAAAAAAAATGGCCCGTTTCCAGGCCACCTTTATATACAAATAAAACTTATTCAATTTTACGCAAGGTCGAATCGGTCAAGGTTCATCACCTTGTTCCAAGCTGCCACGAAATCATGTACAAACTTTTCTTTGGAATCGTCACAGGCATAATACTCTGCGATTGCCCTCAATTCAGAATTGGATCCAAAGATCAGGTCAGCACGGGAAGCAGTCCATTTTGGTTCTCCACTCGTTCTGTCACTTCCGACAAATACGTTCTGTGCATCAGAAGTAGCTCTCCAGGTTTTCCTCATATCCAATAGATTGACAAAGAAATCATTGGTCAATTTACCCGGAGTATCTGTAAATACCCCATGGTTTGACTTGTCAAAATTGGTATTCAGTACACGAAGGCCACCGACCAGTACGGTCATTTCAGGCGCAGTCAATGTCATCAACTGGGCTTTGTCGATCAACATTTCCTCAGCTTTGAGAGGACAGCCCGCAATGATGTAATTCCTGAAGCCATCAGCCTTAGGTCGAAGGAATTCGAAGGAATCTATCTCAGTCTGCTCTTGGGTGGCATCACCACGTCCCAGAGTGAATGGCACACTGATCTCAAAACCTGCATCTTTTGCAGCTTTCTCGATGGCCGCACATCCACCCAATACGATCAAGTCGGCCACAGAGACTTTTATCCCATCTGATTGGATGCTGTTAAATTCCTCTTGGATACTTGCTAAGGTCCCCAGTACTTTTGAAAGCCGGGCAGGGTTGTTGGCTTCCCAGTTTTTCATTGGCGCAAGACGGATATGTGCACCGTTGGCACCTCCTCTTTTGTCAGACCCACGGAAGGTAGAGGCCGAAGCCCAAGCTGTGGAAACCAATTCAGATATAGTCAAGCCAGAAGCAAGAATATTGGCTTTAAGTCCGGCAATGCCCTCTGCATTAACCAAGGGATGGTTGGCCGCAGGCACTGGATCTTGCCAGATCAGGTCTTCGGCAGGAACTTCCGGTCCAAGGTATCTGGATTTTGGTCCCATATCCCGGTGGGTCAGCTTGAACCATGCTTTCGCAAATGCATCTGCCAGTTCGTCCGGATTTTCATGGAAATTCCTTGAAATTTTCTCGTAATCAGGATCTGTTTTCAAAGCAATATCCGTCGTAAACATGATTGGGCTATGCCTCGTATTTGGATCGTGTGCATCAGGTACGGTATTGGCACCCATGCCATGCTTAGGTATCCACTGGTGTGCACCGGCAGGGCTTTTGGTCAGCTCCCAATCGTAGCCGAATAAATTCAAGAAGTAATTATTGCTCCATTGGGTTGGTGTCGGACTCCACGCGCCTTCTAGACCTGAAGTGATGGTATCACCTGCATTTCCTTTACCAAAGGTGTTGAGCCAACCCATGCTTTGCGCTTCAATATTTTCAGCGGCAGGTTCACGGCCAACATACTGGCCTGGATCTGCAGCACCGTGCGCTTTTCCGAATGTGTGTCCACCTGCTATCAGGGCGACAGTTTCGTAGTCATCCATGGCCATACGGCCAAAAGTCTCACGGATATCCCTAGCCGCAGCAAGCGGATCAGGATTGGCATTTGGTCCTTCTGGGTTGACATAAATCAGTCCCATCTGAACTGCTCCAAGCGGATTTTCCAATTCCCGGTCACCGGTATATCTTTTGTCACCGAGCCATTCGGTCTCTGAACCCCAATACACATCTTCTTCAGGTTCCCACACATCTTCACGTCCACCACCGAAACCAAATGTTTTGAGACCCATTGATTCCAAAGCAACATTACCTGTCAGGACCATCAGATCCGCCCAAGAAAGGCTTTTGCCATATTTCTGTTTGATCGGCCAAAGCAGCAATCGGGCTTTGTCCAAATTGCCGTTGTCAGGCCAACTGTTAAGCGGAGCAAAACGCTGGGAGCCGGATCCTGCACCGCCACGTCCATCTTGGACACGGTAGGTTCCGGCACTATGCCATGCCATACGGATCATAAATGGTCCGTAGTGTCCGTAATCGGCAGGCCACCAATCCTGGGAGGTTTTCATTAATTGCTCAATATCTTGCTTTACCTGAGGCAAGTCAAGGGTTTTGAATGCCTCAGCATAATTGAATGACTCCCCCATTGGGTTGGAAAGGGAAGAGTTTTGCCTCAGGATATTTAATTTCAACTGGTTTGGCCACCAGTCACGGTTGCTGGTACCGCCACCGGCAACCTGCTTGAGCTGTCCATTATGAAATGGGCATTTGCTCAAATCGCCACCATTTTGATTTGCGTTATGATCCATATTTCAATTGATTGATTATTTTGATTTGATTGCGAATTTAATAAATATAAAGGCTATTAAAGTTATTTTTCGATTGATAAAATCTATGACTCTTGTAGAAATCCAATAGGACATAAACTTACCGAAAATCGTTTTGCCAAAAAATGATTTTGGTCAGCTGATTGGCTTATCTGTATGAAGGAATTAAAAAAAATGATTATCCGCTATTCCGTCGGTGAGCGAATTTTATTTTCTTTAATTGTCGGAAGACCGAAAACCGATGTAACCGGCATTCTAGTATTTAAACATGATTCTTTTTGTGTTTATGTTTTACCGGGTAAAAAGCGCAAATACAAAAAAAAATGTATTATAAATTCATTGAAGAGACAAAATTTCAGGTCAGCTTTTCATTCTCAAAAGGGAATTGGGAGGTGGTTTTCCTCTTCTATCAAAAAGTAGATCTTCACATGCATTATTGATTCAATTTAACCTCATATTTATCGCAGGTAAAAAAAATCAAATCCAATGATGGTGTTTCTTGCAAAATGGGCAGTGGTGATTTTTGGTCTGTTTTTCATTGCCGCAGGTTTTTTGATGCTTTTTGCTCCCAAAAAAGCACGTGAAATACTGAGGAAAGCAGGAAGTACAAACCTGATCAATTATACTGAAATTACGGTGAGAATGATTCCTGCTGCCGGATTGATAGGTTATGCGGACTATTCCCGATTTCCTGAAGCCTTCAGTATTGTAGGTTGGTTCATGTTGGGTACATCCATCATACTCTTCTTTGTACCCAGAAGATTGCACCAAGATTACTCCCTGAAAAGTGCGGAAATCCTAAAACCGATTTATTTCCGTTTGATTTCTCCTTTTTCCATACTTATTGGATTTGCGATCCTGTATGCTGTTTACTGATTATGGTTACTCGGCTTTTTGAAAATCTGAAAACAGATCTCGACTTTTTTGTGATTCATTCTTGATAATAGCTACTTTGAGAAAATGAAATTCAGCCCATTCCTTCTCCTATTGAGTCTCGTCTTCTCCTGCAATCCCGCACAAAAAGAAACCGATCCCTTTATCAAAGGTGTCTATGGCAATCCTGCCACACTTTTGGATGCCGGTTACCGGTTTGATTCTTTGGGAATGAATGCGGTATTTGTTCGCAGCATTTCATTGAATAGGGAGTTTTTTGACATTGCCCATCGGCAGGGCTCCAAAGTATTTGTGGAGTTTCCCACCCTCAACGGAAAGGAATATCTGCAAGACCATCCTGAAGCATGGCCCATCACTGAAAAAGGTGAAAAAGCCGAACCTGCAGACTGGTTTATGGGCATATGCCCTACCGATCCCGGTTTTAAGGAATTCCGTTCCGACCAACTGAAAGAAATTTTACGGGAATATGCGGTTGATGGGATATTTCTGGACTATGTCCATTGGCATGCACAGTTTGAAACCACTGAACCAATTTTGCCTGAAACCTGCTTCTGTGACCGCTGCACGGCCCAATTTGGAAAGAGCACCAATAAGGAAATTCCAGGAAACCTTATCCGTGAAAAAGCAAGTTGGATATTGGAAAATGAAGACCAAGCCTGGAGGAAATGGAGGGCTGATATCCTGAACGGTTGGGTGGAAGAAATGGGGAAAATCACAAAAGAATTTAGACCGGAAGCCAAATTAGGGGTTTTCTATTGCGCATGGTATCCTGATGAATACGATTCGGCGCTCTACCGTAACCTTGGCATCGATCCTTTGGCCTTTTCAAAATTGGCAGATGTCATGTCCCCTATGCTGTTTCACCAAATGAAATCCCGACCAACGGCATGGGTGGGTGAGTATGTAACTTGGTTGGGGGATTTGATTGGGGAAAAATCCAGTTCAAATAGCAAGTCCAAGTCTGAATATCTGAACTATCGGTCGGAGGCGAACAATCGGCTAAGAAAACCGCAGATTTGGCCCATAGTACAATCCCACAACAACCCGGGAATCATCAGTCCTGAAGAATTCAGAGAAGTCATGCTAGCAGGTTCAAGACCACCCGCAACAGGCATCATGATGTTTTCGGACCAATCACTTGTCGAAAATCCGGAAAAAATCAAAGTGATGAAAAAGCTTTATACCAAGGAAATAAATTGAACCTCAGCCCTTTTTCTTCAAAAAATCAATCCATTCCTGAAGCTTATTCTTCATCGCAATCAATTCCTCCACATCGATATCCTCGGGAGAAATGTCTGCCATCAGGCTGAAAGGGATATGGGCAGCATCCGCTTTCAATTCGCTCCCCTTATCAGTCAATCTGACGATGACTTTTCGCTCATCTTCCTCAGACCGGATTCTGGAAATCAAACCCAAGGTTTCCATTCTTTTCAACAAAGGAGTGACCGTATTGGTATTCAAAATCAACTTATGGCTGATGTCATTGACAGTAATCCCATCCTCTTCCCAAAGCACCAACATCACCAGATATTGGGGATAGGTGATCCCAAGCTTGTCCAGATGGGGTTGGTATTCCCTGATGATCAGCCTTGAGGCAGCATAAACAGGGAAGCAGATTTGGTTGTCGAGTTTTAGCTGGTCCATTTCATTTTATTCAACGAACGTTTGTAATTAATCAACTTTAGAAAATCTTGATCTCCCCAGGACTTTGAAGAGAATAAATTTCCTTTGCCTTTTACTTCCGGATTTGGAAAGGCTCCTTATTGGTTTCTCTTCCTCCAAGCTTGCCAAGCGCCTGTCGACCACAACGCCATGAAAATCAGTACTGGCTGAAAGAACAAACGAATGAATCGCGCACGGTCCGTGTCCAATCCAAAGGCATCTATGCCATTCACATACTGTGAAATATTGCCCGGAAAGATCAGCACAAAAAAGAGTGCTACAACCCAGCCAACTTGTACTCTTTTTGAAGAAAGGAATAGCAGAGATGCTCCAAGGATGATTTCTACTATTCCAGAAAGGATCACCACCAAGTCTGGATCCATCGGAACCCAGGGCGGAACCTGCGCCAAAAATTCTGCCCGATTGAATGATAGGTGGCTTATTCCTGCAAAAAGGAGAAAGCTTCCGAGGATTACCCTGACGATGGTCTGTCCGATAGTCGTTTTGGCTTGATTTGGATGAAGGGGTTTTGCTTCCATATTTTTTCGGATTAAAGATTTAAAATAAGGATTAGGATGCCCGCTCCCTGAGAGCCCCTTTTCTTTTGAAAACCAATTTGTAGGCGAATTTCAGGAAAACGAGAAAGGAGGATAAATTTGGCTTAGGCTCCAATCCCTTTCCCATTCTTTCCAATTGCTCGCGGTACCAAACTGTCTCCATGATACTCATTTTGTCAATGGGTCCAATTCCGGTTTTGATAGGTTGGATGGATATCTTTGGTGATTGGCCTTGAAGGAGCTTCAAAGGCGCATCGGGTTCAACGGCTATCAACCTCGCCAAACCCACAAAATCTACATTCCCTGATTGGATGGCCTCCGCCATCCCCTCATAGCTCCTGAATCCGCCGGTCACCACCAAAGGTGTCTTTACAGCCTGTCTGGCTTTGACCGCAAAATCCATAAAATAAGCCTCCCTTTGTATGGTGCTTTCTTTCCGCTTTGCTCCCATCATTGCAGGCGCTTCATAGGTTCCGCCGGAGATTTCAATCAAGTCAATGCCTGCGGATTCCAGAGCCTTGATGGTTTCCAATGATTCCTCATCGGTAAATCCTCCACGTTGAAAATCAGCTGAATTGAGTTTGATGCCGATTGGGAAATCATTTCCAACGGCATGCCGCATCGCCTGGTATACTTCCAAGACAAACCTTCTTCGTCTTTCGGGATCGCCTCCCCAGCTATCAGTACGTTGGTTGTGGTGGGGAGAAAGAAATTGACTGACCAGATAACCGTGGGCGCCATGTATCTGAACGCCCGAAAAACCTGCTTCCTTGACAATCTTGGCAGCAAGAGCAAATCTATTGATCAGGTCTTGGATTTCCGTTTCGGTCAATTCCCTAGGCGTGTTGAAAAAAGACTGCATGTCTTTTCTAAATGGTATGGCCGAAGGGGAAACTGTTTCTTTGTTCAATCCTTTTGGGGATTGCTTTCCGGGATGATTCAATTGTACCCAGCACTGTGTCCCGTTTACAGTGGCGTTCTTTGCCCAGGTTTTCAACCCTTCCAGTCCTGACCTGTCCTCAATGACGACATTTCCCGGTTCACCCAATGCCCTGCGGTCAACCATCACATTCCCTGTCACACAGAGACCTATGCCACCTTCAGCCCATTGTCGGTAAAGCAAATCGAGCATTTGCTTTGGTGAACCGTCTTTGTTGCCGAGTCCTTCACTCATGGCAGATTTGAAAAGTCTGTTTTTGATCAGCGAGCCGTTTGGAAGTGTGAATGGCCGGTTTAATGCGTTTTCATGAATCATAAGACTGAAATAAATCGGTTCTGTTTTACTTCTTAAGAATTTTGGAAAGGTATTTATCGATTTCTACCGGCTTGGTAATCGGGGAAAATCTCTTGACAGGTCTTCCGTTGGCATCAACCAAAAATTTGGTAAAGTTCCATTTGATGCTCGATCCGAAAAGGCCGCCCAACTCATTTTTCAGGTATTTGAAGACCGGATGGGCGTTTTTTCCATTTACTTCGATTTTGGAAAACATCGGAAAGCTTACCCCATAATTGAGAAGGCATCCTTCTGCAATGTCTTTGGAATCCCCCGGTTCCTGATTTCCGAACTGGTTACAGGGAAACCCAAGAATGACCAAGCCTTTTTCCTTGTACTTTTGGTTGAGTTTTTCCAAGCCTTCATATTGGGGAGTAAGACCACATTGGCTAGCGGTATTCACCACCAAAATAGTCTTTCCTTTGAATTCAGACATGGATACTTCTTTGCCCTGAAGGTTATTGGCAGAAAAATCATAGAACCTGTTTTTCATAAATATCATTGTTGATTGCTGTTATATCGTAAGCGATACAAATATAGGGATTACTTTATATATCGCAGGCGATA
>JBBRFK010000005.1:0-35728 GCA_038224435.1 Cytophagales bacterium
CTTTGTTGTAGATCATCCGCACGCGTTCATCGCCATCGATCACGCCATAACCCAAGCCTGAAGTATGGGTCAGCAGGTGGCGGATGGTGATTTCTTTATCAGCGGCAACAGTTGTATAGCTTGTGTCACCAAAGCGGAAATTTTGCAGAACCTGTGGGTTTTTGAATTCAGGGATGAATTTGGAAATCGGGTCGTCCAACCTGAACTTTCCCTCTTCCCAAAGCATCATGACTGCCGTGGAAGTGACGGCTTTGGTCTGTGAAGCAATCCTGAAGATGGCATCTTTTTGCATGGCTTTGCCCGATGCCACATCCGAAAATCCCTTGGCAGAATGATAGACGATCTTGCCGTTGCGGATGATCATGGCGACCAATCCGGGCAGTTCTTCGTTTTTGATGGATTCCTCCAACATGGCATCCAACTTCTTCAGCCTTTCGGGAGAAATTCCAACAGACTGCGCAGTACCATCAGTGAGAGGAGGGGACTTTTTGGCGGCGGGGGTTTGGGCAAAAACAGCAATGCAGACAAACTGAATGGCTATTACGAAAATGGCTTTTTTAATATTTAACTTCATGTCGATTTTGAGTTTATTGTTTTGACTTATGTAATGGATTTGACCTGATATCTCGCTCAATCGTCAAATAAAGAATAGATCATTTGTTTAAATTTCCAGCCGGTAGGTTCGTCTGCATCAAGGGTTTGTTTCAGGATGATCCCAATGAGGTTTTCTTTGGGATCAGCAAAATATTGGGTATTGAAGGCACCTCCCCATTCAAAAGTCCCGGCACTTCCGATTCCTCCCTTTGCAATAGTTTTTTCGGAGGCGACTGCAAAGGCAAGACCATGGTACATGCCATCGTTTTCATTTAATCCGATCGATTGGTCCGCCATAATGGTCTCAATTGTTTTTCTGTTCAAAATCCGAACGCCATTGTATTCACCGCCATTTAGGTACATCTGCAAAAACTTAGCATAATCCATGGCTGTGCTGCTGAGTCCTCCCCCTCCTGAAAAGTGGCTTTTTGAACCAGATATTGGATATGTAGTGTCCCACATAAATCCTTCAGGTGTTTTAATCCATGACCCATCGTTTGGAAAATACAGATTTACCAAACGGGGAGCTAAGTTTTCAGGCAGGTAAAACCATGTATCCTTCATTCCTAAGGGTGAAAAAACCCGCTCTTTTAAAAATTTATCCAATGACATCCCGGATACGACTTCCACCAAATACCCCAAAACATCAATGCTCATCGAATAGATAAATCCCTCGCCCGGATTCTGATGAAGTGGGAGTTTTGCCAATCTCTTTATGTTGACTTCATTCGTCATGCCTTTGGTATCAAAAGCTTCTACTATTCCTGCTTTTTGGTAAATCATTCTCATGCGCTCGTCCTGATCTATGCCTCCATAACCTATACCGGCACTATGGGTGAGCAGATGGCGGATGGTGATTTCTCTATCAGCGGAAACAGTTGTGTAGGTTGTGTCACCAAAGCGGAAATTTTGCAAAACCTGTGGGTTTTTGAATTCAGGTATGAATTTGGAAATCGGGTCGTCCAACCTGAACTTTCCCTCTTCCCAAAGCATCATGACTGCCGTGGAAGTGATGGCTTTGGTCTGTGAAGCAATCCTGAAGATGGCATCTTTTTGCATGGCTTTGCCGGATGTCACATCCGAAAATCCCTTGGCAGAATGATAGACGATTTTGCCGTTGCGGACGACCATGGCGACCAATCCAGGCAGTTCCTTATTTTTGATCGATTCCTCCAACATGGCATCCAACTTCTTCAGCCTTTCAGGAGAAATCCCAACGGATTGCGCAGTGTCATCTGTGAGAGGAAGGGATTTTTTAGCCGAGGGCGTTTGGGCAAAAACAACAATGCCGGTCAAAAAGCAAAAGTAAAACGGAAGTGAAAATTTTTGAAAGCTGTTCATGGGGCTGGTTTAAAATTGGATTTGCTGATTTGCGATTAGGAATTTAAGATAAGGAAAAATCCAATCCAAAATGGCATACATTATTTTTGAGGTTTTTAGAATCTATCAGAATTATATTTTGATATGTAAACTCATCCTTGTACTCCTATTGATTTTTGCCCAATGCTTTTAAAACTTCAGATTTGGTTACGTAATCCCCTTTTTTTTCTTTGACCATCATGTCCAAAAATGAAATGTCTTCAGCCTCTTCCAAGTCAATTTCCACTGATCCGTAGCCTAACTTTTGGAGCAATTCTTCAGAAAGGCTTTCCCTTTATCCGTTCCGCGATTTATGACGGGATGGCTGAATGTTTTTATAAATAGAAAATGGAATTGACGATCAATTTAAAACCGATAAGCAAATATTAAAAACTATCCTCAACCATTTTTGCTATTTTCATTTTAAGAACTCTGGTTACATAAAATGAATATGAATATTAGCTTTTTAGCAAGGTTAAAATTAAAATTGATTCATGTCTAAATGCTGGAAAGATGGCAACATCGGTCATCGGTCATCGGTCTTTCAACCATTTATTTTGTTAAAATTCATCCTCTTGCAGAATAGCAGATATTCATATAATTGCAATATCAAATCATCCAAAATGGAATGTTTATGCTCTTAAATTTTAAAATCCTTCTTGTTTTTCTATCAGTATTTGGTAGTATTTCCTCTTCCAATGACGATATCCATTTCCGGATCAACCAACTCGGATACCTTCCCTCAGATACCAAAGTGGCTGTGGTTTTTAGCAAGAACCCCATCAAGGAAAATTTCCAGTTGATCGATCAGGCAACAGGTAAAGTTGCCATGGAAATCAAGCCTGAGCGTCTCAAGACAGATGAATGGGGAGGTTTTTTATATTGGGAAGCTGATTTTTCTAAGGTCAGCCAACCGGGAAAATATGTCTTGAAAGGCAAAAAAAGCAAATCCGAATCTGCAGTTCTCCACATCGGTGAAAGTACTTATAGCCACCAACAGGAGAAGTTACTGGAATTTATGCGGCAGCAAAGGTGCGGATACAATCCTACTTTGGACATGGTCTGTCATGCACAGGATGGGCGTACTTTTTTTGGGCCGATGGCAGACAGCACCTATGTGGACCTGAGCGGCGGTTGGCACGATGCCGGCGACCAACTCAAATACCTGATCACATCAAGTTATGCCACAGGCCACATGCTGATGGCTTTTGAACTTTATCCTGACAGGTTTGAGGATAAGGTAAATGCGCTAGGTCAGCCTGGCGCCAATGGAATTGCTGATGTATTGGACGAAGCCAAATGGGGTTTGGATTGGATTCTCAAAATGCATCCCGTGCCGGACCAATTATTCCATCAGGTAGCGGATGACAGGGACCACAGGGGTTTTAAGATTCCAAACAAAGACAATGCAGATTATGGTTGGGGAGCCAATTCTTACCGGGCGGCTTACTTTGCTACAGGAAAACCACAGGGATTGATGAAATACCAAAGTGAAGCAACAGGTGTAGCCAACGTTGCCGGAAGGAGCGCCGCAGCTTTGGCATTGGCTGCACGGATATGGGAAAAAGACCTGAAAGACCCCGAGTTTGCAGAAACTTGCAGGAAAGCGGCCATTTCACTTTATCAAATGGGAAGGAAACAAGAAGGCTACCAAGAGGGCAATTCCTATGGAGCGCCTTACCGCTACAATGAAGAAACCTGGGCAGACGATATGGAATGGGCCGCGGCGGAATTATTCAAAACCACAGCCGAACAACCCTATTTGGAACAGGCAAAAAAATATGCTGTCATCAGCGGCACCGCTGACAGTTGGACCGTCAGGGACTCGGCAGCCCATTACCAATTGTATCCTTTTATCAATCTTGGGCATTTTGCACTGCATAGCGTGGTGGATTCAGACTTTCAAAAAACCTTGGAGGGATATTACCTTGACGGAATCGAATATACCCTGAAGCGCGCCCAAAAAAATCCCTTTCATGTCGGCGTTCCTTTTATTTGGTGCAGCAATAACCTCCTGACCAGCTTGGCAACCCAAGTTATTTTGTATGAAAAAATGAGTGGAGATACACAGTTTGAGCCATTTCTTGCTGCGCAAAGGGATTGGTTGTTTGGGAAAAATCCGTGGGGAACTTCGATGTTTACCCGCATGCCTGAAGGCGGCGAATATCCTGTTGAAGTCCATACAGCCCCTTTTGTGCTTTTGGGAATGCAGGTGCCCGGAGGTTTGGTAGATGGGCCTGTTTATACTTCGATTTATAACAGTTTGCTAGGATTGACACTTTTGAAGCCGGATGTTTTTGCCCAATTCCAAAATGAACATGTCGTCTATCATGACGACGTGGGAGATTACAGTACCAATGAACCCACCATGGACGGTACCGCCGGATCGATTTTGATGATGACCTATTTTAGTAGGATTAGGTAATTGGGATTGTCAGATGGGATACTTACAAAATCGAGGTGAAAATTGACCATAGATGACGGTGCGAAAGTTCACCAACATCAATTCTTATGACCACATGTTTCTTTAAAATTTCGCTTGGAAAAAATATGTTTGGAATAACCAAGTGATGATAAATTAAGCCATCAAAAAAGCCCCAAAATCGGGGCTTTTTCTATAGTTAAACGGGTTTATAAAAAAGACTAAAGCAATAAAAGAAATTTATAGATATTAATATCTCATCGGATATTACATCAGTTAACCAATAACCAATAACCATTTTCAAATAGACTTGCTAAATCCAAATTTCCTATCTTCTTTTTCCTGCATCCTTTGGTCCAGGACCATACACACATTTCGGACAAATGGCAGTCCGGGATTGAGGATTTTGATCCCAGTGGCATCGAATTGGATCAACCCTTCTTCAGCAAAGGTCTCTAGTTTGTCCCGGTTTCTTTTTCCCAAAACCGAAAAGAAGCACAAATTCCAAGTGGCTTCATGGTTGCAGATCAGTTTCAAAATCAGGTTTCTGGTCTCGATGTCCTCTTTAGACATCAAATGCCCTTTGCTGATCGCAAAGTGTTCCAATCCAATTTGCTCCTTATAGAGGTCTATCTCTTTGGTGTTTTGGGCATAGGCATAGTACACATCAGATATCGAACTGTTGCCCAATCCAAGCAATATTTTTGATGGGGAAGTGGTATATCCCATGAAGTTTCGGTGAAGGGTTTTATTTTTTTTAGCAATATATAGCGGGTCATTTTCCAAGGCAAAGTGATCCATTCCTACTTCGAGGTATCCCATTTCTTTAAGAATTTCTTTGCCCTTTTCGTAGAGATTTCGCTTTTCAGATTCTTTAGGGAGGTATTGCTCAAAGCTTTTTTGGGCAGGAAATGCAGAAGGCAAATGGGCATAACTGTAAAAGGCGATGCGGTCAGGTTTGAGTTCGGACACTTTCTCAAAAGTGCTGCTGATTGTTTCAATTGTCTGATGTGGCAAACCATAAATCAGGTCAAAATTGATGGAGGTGTAACCGATTTCCCTTGCCACCTCTGTAGTTTCTTTGACCCTTTCAAAGGGCTGAATGCGGTGGATGGCTTTCTGTACTTCGGGATTGAAATCCTGTATGCCGTAGCTTACTCTCCTGAAACCCAAATCAAATAAAGTCTGCAAATGTCCGCGGGTGGTGTTATTAGGATGTCCTTCAAAACTGAATTCTGCATCAGGCATGACCTCCGAACTGCCGATAATATGACCTAGCAATTCCTCCAATGACTCAGGAGAAAAAAATGTGGGCGTTCCTCCGCCAAGGTGGATGCCGGCAAGTTTGGGTTTGGTATCCAATATCCGCAAATAGGCATCCCATTCATTCATGATAGAGGTAATGTAGGGCGTCTCTACTGCATGGTTTTTGGTGATCCGCTTGTTGCAGCCGCAGTACGTACAGAGGCTTTCGCAATAAGGCAAATGGATGTAAAGCGTAATTCCTTCCGATTCCCCAAAGTCCTCGTAGGCTTTTTTCACCAAACTGATCCATCCACGCTCTGAAAGGTCATTTGCCCAAAGTGGAACTGTGGGATAGGAAGTATAGCGCGGTGCCGGAACGTTGTATTTTTGAAGAAGTTGGGCGGAAATAGCGGTCATGACATTTTAATGTTTCCCACAAATCTCAGTTTTTTCGAGGGGAAATTTTATGACCAAATCCGCTGATGAAGGTGATAAATATCATGTTTTGCAATTCTTTTATAAGTAGCCACAATGGTGTCATTATCTCTAAAAGAGCGAAATATATTGCGGATAATCGCCGACTATCCACTGATGATAGTCCACAGCAGGTATTATAGAAATTCAAACTTTATTTGGTTGGGGGGCAAGAAAACGTAAATACATAAAATAAGGTCACTTAAAATCAATAAGAAAGAAAAAAAAGGGCTGTTTTCAGAACAATCCCGAAAGGGATTTAATACCGTCAGGTTATTGGCCCCCGGATGGAATCCGAAGGGAAAAGAGGAAAAATCCTAACAAAAAATAACAACCGGGATAGGGGTTGAATAAAAACCAGATACAAATTTGAACCTTCATTGAATCTATTCTTTCATCCTATTTAATATGAACATGAAAAATGCCCGAAAGAAAAGGATGGACTTTAAAACATAATTCAATATTTTTAGAATCAATCATCACACAAACCCATGAAAACCCAATCTACCGACAACTCGCGCAGGAAATTTTTGGCCAAATCGGCCACTTTGGCTGCAGGTTCTGTTTTTTTGAATGGCATCTCCGAAGCCCTGACCCTGCATGACAATCCTGCTGAAAAAATGAAAATAGCTTTGGTAGGACTGGGCGTTCGGGGTTCAAATATGTTTGGAAGGGATGTACAAAATGTATACAAGGACCAAATAGAATTTGTCGGATTGTGCGACATCAATCCGGGCCGGCTGGATTTTGGGAAAAAATACCTTGGAGCTAATTGCCCACTTTTTACGGATTTTGACCAAATGCTGGCCGAGCGCAAACCAGATGTAGTCATTGTCACCACTGTCGATGCAACCCATCATATCTTTATCATCAAAGCACTTGAAGCCGGCATCAATGTCATCACCGAAAAACCGATGACCACAGACGAATTCAAATGTCAGGACATCCTAGATGCAGAGCGCAAATCAGGTAAAAAAGTCATCGTCACCTTCAACTACCGCTATTCCCCACACCGTCAGCGGATCTATGAAATCCTCCGAAACGGGGAAATAGGTGACATCACCTCCGTGGATTTTCATTGGTACCTGAATACTTCCCACGGGGCAGATTATTTTCGAAGGTGGCATGGCTACAAAGCCAAGGGAGGTACGCTTCTCGTCCACAAGTCCACGCACCACTTTGACCTGCTCAATTGGTGGTTGGATTCTGATCCGCAAGAGGTTTTTGCTTATGGGGCACTGGAGTTTTATGGGAAAAACGGTGCTTTCCGAGGTACCAACTGCCGTCCCTGCCCTCACAAAACTAAGTGTGATTTTTACTGGGACATCACCAAAAGCAAAAACATGATGGACTTATATGTCAATAACGAACATCATGACGGCTACCTGAGGGATGGTTGCGTATTCAGGGAAGATATCGATATCTATGATAAAATGGCCGTTCAGATCCGCTACATGAATGGCGTGCAAGTCAGCTATTCCCTGACGACCTATTCACCCTATGAAGGTTACCGGATTGCATTCAATGGTACCAAAGGCAGGGTGGAAGCTTGGATCAAGGAAAGTCAACCTTGGGAGGAAAAGGATGAGGACGAAATCAGATTGACCAAAAACTTTGGAGAAACCGAGCTTATTGTGATCCCGCAGGGCGGCGGCGGACACGGCGGCGGAGACACCCGTCTCAAAGACAAACTTTTCTTGGATCCCAACATGGCCGATCCCTACCGCCAATCTGCCGGTACCCGAGACGGTGCCATGTCGATCCTTGTCGGCATTGCTGCCCGCAATTCCATCGAGTCCGGCAAACCTGTCAAAATAGCTGATTTGACGGATATAGAGTTGAAAAAAAGTGGAAGGGGGGTATAGAAGCGAGAGACAAGAAGAGAGTGGGACAGAAGTATGGCAATTGAGAGGAAGGGGGATTATTTTCTATTGGCGATTAAAGAGAAAGTAAAGAATTCTTATTGTCACGTTTACCCGAAATGAGAAAGCTAGGAAAAATTTTGGACAGGTTCATTGAGATGCTTTAAAGGGAAAAAAGTGAACGTATTAGAGGAGGTTCTTAATGGAATAATTCAAACGATGCTTATCTTTTTGGCTTGAACCAATTCATAATAATTGATATTTTTGGTTATTACTCAAAGAAATTCGAATTTAAAATAAGGTCGATATGGTTAATGAAGAATTGCCTCTTTCCAATCTCCAGCGTGAGTTGTTGACACTTTTTGCCCAAAATGTATCGGAGCAGGAATTACATGAAATCAGGCAGTTGATTTCAAACTATTTTGCTGAAAGGGCTATGGATTTGGCAGATAAATCTTGGGATAAAAAAGGGTGGACTGATGAGGATGCCTATTCTTTGTCCAAAACAAAAATGCGTACCCCTTATTCTAAGAAGGTACAATAAGGATGAAAGTGGTCATAGATACGAATATTTTTTTAGTCTCTATTTCAAGGAAATCCCCTTTCCATTGGATTTTTGAAGCCTGATCCTCAGGTAGATTCACATTGTGCCTTACCAATGAAATTATTTCAGAATATGGGGAAATCATTGCCATTCATATGGGTAAGGAGTTAGCAGATGCAACATTGAAACTTTTGATGGAGCTGGAAAATGATGAAAGAGTAAGTATATACTTCAGATGGAATCTTATTAAAGATGCGGATGACAATAAGTTCACAGATTGTGCTCTAGCTTGTGGGGCAAATTATTTGGTCATACACGATACTGATTTTAATGTGCTTAAAAAATTGGGGTTTCCAAAAGTACCTGTAATAACAGCTGCTGAGTTTAAGGATATCTTAAACTCAGAAGGGAAATGAATGGCTTGAATTTGCAGTTGGTGATTTATCAAAGAATATTTGGTTCATGTTTATAAACTTTTAAAGTTCAAAAAATATAGGATTAGTCGCTCCCTCTAATCTGAAAAGCACTCGCAGTTGCGTGTTTTTGCCATTGATCCGCCCGTTCAATTTTTTAAAAAGACTATTTGGTAAATTTCCTAGACCCGGCTTGACTGCTCCTTCTCTCACCCCTTCAATCTCCCATCCATATCCTCCCTGTCTTTTTCTGGAAATAGGGGGAATTTAACCGGTTTGTTGTCGCGGGTAGAGCGGTAGATGGCAGTAAATAATTCAACCGTTTTGCGTCCTTCCTCAGCATTGATGAGCGGTTCTCGTCCTGCTGTCAGCGCATCCAAAAATTCTTCAATTTGCTTCTCGATATAATGCACGGTGGGATCAATGCTATTAAAAATGGCCGTGTCTTCCTTGGTCCATTCCTCCAAGAGGTGTTCTTCTCCGGGAACTGTCCAAAGGTCATTGACCGGAGGTCCGGCGATGCCTGATACTCCGGCGATGAACATGGCACCTGCTTCTGGGGTCACTCCGATTGATGCACCGTTGCTGCCATGGACCTGCACTTTGGTATGGATTCCTGGCTTTTGGCAATTGCTGAGGAAAATAGTTCCAAGGCTGCCGTTTTTGAATTTGACGATGGCCAATGCCGTATCTTCCACTTCAATGTATGGATGGGTCATGTTGGCCCATGTGCCATATACCTCATCGATGTCACCCATCAGCCAAATCAATAGGTCGAGTTGGTGGGGAGCCTGATTGACCATCACCCCGCCGCCTTCATGTTCCCATGAACCTCTCCACGGATCGGATTTGTAGTATTTTTCATCCCGCCAACTAAGCATATTGATCGTACCGAGTATGGGTCTGCCGATTTTACCTTCTTCAATCGCCTTTTTGATCCTGATAACCGGTTCGTAAAATCTCCTTTGGCTGATTGTCCCCAATTTCTTATTGTATTTTTTTGCAGCTGCTATCATCGCATCACAGTCCTCCAAAGTAGAAGCCAAGGGCTTTTCGACGATCACATGGGCACCTGCAGCCATGGCTTCGATGGTCGGGTCAAGGTGGTTGGGATGGGGCGTGCAGACCATGACGAGGTCGAGTTTTTCCTTTTCCACCATCTCTCTGATATTGTCATAGGCTTTGACGCCATATTCGGAAGCAAAAGATTCTGCTTTGTCCAAAGTCCTGCTGAACACCGCAGCAAAATCCGAGGTCGGTAAATGCTGCAAAGCTTTGGCGTGAAGATGCGCGACTTTGCCGCAGCCGATGATTCCTGTTCTATACATATTGCTTAGGGTTGAAGGATTACTTTGTTCAGTCCCGGTTCTTTGGCATACAACCTTTTGAACCACTCCGCTCCATTTTCCAATGGTGCTGTTGCACTCAGAAGTGAATCCACATCGACGAGTCCTTTTTCGATCATTTCTAGGACAATGCCATATTCTCCTGCGATGGCACAGCTACCTTGCAACCTTACTTCCCGCGTGACCACGGCTTGAAGCGGGATTTCGACTTTGGGTGAAATATTACCTACCAAAGTCACTGTGGCTGCTTTTCTGACGTTTTCAATGGCCATTTTGATCGTGGCGCTGACACCGACTGCTTCGAAGGCGACGTCCGCACCCCTGTTATGTGTGAGTGCCAAAATGGATTCATGGATATTGGCGTCGGTGGCGGAATTGAAGGTATAATCAGCTCCGAATTTTTTGGCAAGGGCCAATTTTTGGTCATCAATGTCAATGGCGATGATGGTGCCGGCATTGGAAAGTTTGAGTAACTGTACCAAGAAAAGTCCGATCATTCCCGTACCCACCACCAAGGCGGTATCACGGAGGTTGATAGGAGTGAGGTCAATTGCGTGGGCCGCAACAGCCACAGACTCCACCATGGCGGCCTGCTCAAAAGTCACCGAATCCGGCAAATGGTAGAGGATATGTTCAGGTACAACCACATATTCGGCAAAGGCGCCATGTCGCTTGTATTCTTTTGGGGAAACACCCAATACCATCCGGCTATCACTGAGGTTGTATTTTCCTTTGAGCGTGTACCAATCATCAAGGTCGTAAACCGTAGAGTCGAAAGTGACACGGTCGCCGACTTTATAGTTTTTGATAGCAGCACCTGCTTCGACAATCACGCCTGAAGCCTCATGCCCCATGATCAGGGGTGGGTTTCTTCGACCCGAACTTCCATCAAAGCCGTGGATATCACTCCCACAAATCCCACAAGCCTTCACCCGAACCAAAACCTCATTGGGTCTGTATTCGGGATTGGGCATGTCTTTGTAGACCAAGTTATTGTAAGATTCCAATACGAGCGCTTTCATAGGATTCGAGAAATACGGTTAAAAAATAAAATTAAGGGATTTTTTGAGGAAACAGCAAGCCTTGTGTTTGAAAGGGATAGATTATTGGTTAGCGGATTTTTCTGAGTTCTATTTTGAAAATTTACATTGCGATTACCTTCAAATGCCGGGCATTTGGATTAGGTGAAGTCGATTTGTTTTTTTTGGTTTCCAATTGAAAAAATTTTCTGTGCTTTCCTATTTCCAATCACAAACCTTCTCCAA
Organism: Cytophagales bacterium; assembly: GCA_038224435.1. Classification (GTDB taxonomy): domain Bacteria; phylum Bacteroidota; class Bacteroidia; order Cytophagales; family Cyclobacteriaceae; genus Cognataquiflexum. The sequence continues at coordinate 11,525 of JBBRFK010000005.1, forward strand.
CGCTGATTTTTTAGCTAAAAACATGAATTGAAATTTATTTGGTTTTGGAATCTTAAGAAGGGATAGATCATTTTTTGATAAAATATTTTCGTCAAAAATTCTTACATTTATTCAAATACATGACCATGATCAAAGATACTGAGATAAGAGATCGGCTTTCGAATAAAATCAAGCAAATTCCCTCTGATAAATTGGAGCTATTGGAGGAATTTATTTTAAAGCTTGAAAATTCTACAAAGGACAAAGAAGAAATTTTGTCATTTTCAGGCGCGTGGATTGATATGGATGAGAAATTATTAGAAGAATTTACCGGTAAATTGATTTCTAGGAGAGAGAATAGCAAAAGAAGAGCAGATGGATAGAGTAATAATTGATACAGATATCCTATCCTATTTTTTCAGGGGAGACCCGGAAGTATTGTTAAAATTCAAGGAATATTTAGAGCATTTTGATTTTGTTGAAATTAGCCTGATCACTTATTACGAGATTTCAAGTGGTTTGCTAGCCAAAAATGCAATGAAACAATTAGAAGTTTTTGAGGATTTTATGTCCCGAAATACCATTTTGCCGCTGACGGTAAATTCATCGAAAATCTCAGCTAAGATTTATGCCGCTTTACGTCAATCAGGAAATTCTGTGGATGATATTGATTTATTAATCGCCGGAATAGCAATTGAAAATGATTTGATTTTGGTTACCAATAACGTTGGACATTTTGGTAGAATCAAAGACTTGAAAATTCAAAATTGGAAATCCAAATAGTGTGACACCCATTAACAATTGAAATGCTTTCCTATTTCCAATCACAAACCTTCTCTAGCTCTGATTTTGGGTCCAATATATTCTCTAAAGGCGAATATGAATCCTGTATTTTCAAAGGCTGCGACTTTGCCAATGTGGATTTTTCGGGCTCGGTTTTCATCGAATGTCAATTTGTAGGCTGCAACCTGAGTTTGGTGAATCTATTCAAAACAGCCTTTAGGGAAGTGGTTTTCAAAGATTGCAAGCTTTTGGGTTTGCGGTTTGACAAATGCGAAATTATTGGTTTGGTGTTGGGATTTGAGAACTGTGTTTTGGACCATGCTTCTTTTTTCAGAACAAAATTACAAAAGACCGTTTTCAAAAATTGCAGGTTGAAGGAAGTGGATTTTTCTGAATCGGATTTCAGTTCCTCGGTTTTTGATGGCTCAGATCTTTCGGGAGCGGTTTTTGACAATGCTGTTTTGGAAAGGGCAGATTTTCGGAATGCATTTAATTTCAATATCAATCCCGAGCGCAACCGGATCAAAAAAGCCAAATTCTCATTAGACGGACTTCCAGGATTACTTGGAAAATATGGGATTGATATTCAATAGGCAAGTCTTGAACCAAAAATGTTTTTTCCCCAAATAAAATCAGAATTCTTTCTCTGCGGCTTTGAGTGATATTTAATCCCCAAGAATCACATTTCCTTAAATTCTACTTTGCTGATGATATCTAAAGTCACGTGCAGCATAACTGACGCCACGATAAAAATCCCCAAACTGACCCCTATCATGGCATAGATGAATTGGCTGGAAATGACAAATCCAAATATGCCTGCAGCCAACGAAGGTAAAATCCCAAATAGAAATACGCCTCCGATGATGACCGGTTTGATCAATTTGCGGTCCCAACCTTCCTCAAATCCCACTTGGGTGGTCAAAGTGATGGCAAAACCAGTCAGGTAAAATGCCACCATACAATACGGGAAAAGCAATATCAAACCCCAATTCAAATCTGCGATCAAGACCGTCGGAATGATCAATATCACTGCAAAAATCAAAGTCTGATAAATATCCAACTTGATCATGTTCCAAAATTTTGAAGGCCATGATGCGGGAATCAAAATAAAATAGGGCTTTTTGAGATCTCCTACAGTTGTTCTCCCCATTCCTGCCATAAAATAAAAGCCTATCATCATGATCAGATACCCATAGATTATTTTGTGCGAAAACCAGTCAAAGTTGGAAAGTACCGCCATAATAATCCCAATAGCTGCAAATCCCAAGCCATACAAGCCGAAAAGTGGGTGGAAATCCTGTCTTGAACTGTGGACATAATTCCTCCAATACAAAGCTGTCGCTCCTGTTCCAAAATTTTTCAATTCCAGTTTCTTGTTGAGGTTCAGACTTCCGGCGGATTCAGATGCTTGTTGCTTTCCTTTGGCTTTTTCCTTGACTTCCTCATTGGATTGGGTGGAATCGAGCACATCTTCGTAATAATATCCCGCATGGGTCAGCACCAATTGCACGATAATCAAAAAGGAGATGAGGTAAACTCCTATGAAGCCAAGCGAAATCCAGACGTTGCCATGACTGACAAAAGTGATGATGCCACGGCTCCAACCTACAAGCGGAAAGAAATCAAACCATGGTGATCCTATCCAGGCAAACATCCCCTGCCAAAATTTTTCCGCCATCAGTCCGGGAATCAATACCATCAGGAATAGTACCAATCCAAGTGCAAACACCCCGTTTTTGATATAGCCGAGGATGTTATATTTGGTGTTGAGGGTGTAAATCAGAAACTTGATTGGAGAAAGAATAAAGAAAAACAAAGTCACACCGATGGACATCAGCGCCAGATTCCAGATATTCAGTTCAAAAACATCATTGAGCTGAGCGGTACTGTAGATGACAAAGAGGAACGAACCGCCCAATGATGGGATGATGGACCGTATCATGTAATACATCAGCAGTTTTTGAGGTGACACCGGTGCGGTGAAAAGCATGTTCACGTCTGCCATTGTGAAAAAGCTGATGTTTTTCTTGGTAGCCCTATAAAGCTGAAACATCAGGAATGCCAAAGCCAATAAAGTAATCCCTCCGGCAATATTCAGTAGGGCAAAATCAACTTGCTCCAATTGGCCGGCGGCATCCTGAAGGTCACCGATTTGGTCGGTGTTCACCTCTGTTTTTTTACCTGTCCTTCGGAAATAAAAAAAACTGAAATACCCCAATACGAATATATAGGGCAACAACCTCAGCGGATTTCGGAGGATCAGTTTGATGTTGTTGATCAGGATAAAAAGATCCTTGCGGATAAGTAGTCTGAACTCATTCATCTTTGGTCAATTCTAAAAACAGGTCTTCCAAACTTGAATCTCCCGTGCTGCTAAATGCTGTCTTGAGATTGGAAATGGTATCATTGCCGATGATGTTGCCGTCTTTCATGATCATAATCCTGTCAGCGATGGTCTCCACGCTGTCGATGAGGTGGGTGCTGACCAAAATAGTTTTTCCCTGTTCCTTGAGTTCACGGAAAATCTTTTTGGTGTTCTTGATTGCTTTTGGATCCAAGCCGATCATCGGTTCGTCAAAAAACAACACCTGCGGATCAGGCAACAAGGCACAGCAAATCGAAACTTTTTGTCTCATTCCTTTAGAAAGGTCTCTGCCTAGTTTGTCCGCTTTGTCGCTCAGGTCATAGGTATCCATCAACTCGGCAGCTTTTTCCTTCCAATCTTTGATGCCATAGGCCTGTGCTATGAACTGCATGTGTTCTCTCACTGTGAGCAGGTCATAGACATGGGGTGTCTCAGGTATGTAAGAAAAGAATTTTTTTGCGGCTACCGAAAGGTGGTCATGTCCACCGATCTGGATTTCTCCGGAAGTTTTGCGGAGAAGACCGACGATGCATTTCATGGTGGTACTTTTGCCGGCGCCATTGGGTCCGAGAAGGCCCACTACCTCACCTCCTTGCAATGAAAAGTTGATGTTATTGACGGCGTTTTGCTTGCCGTACTTTTTGATTAATCCCGAAACTTCAAGCATGATGGAAAACGTAAAAGTTATTGACCTCCGGCAAATGTAACGCCTTAAGTGGATATTGGTTTAATCCTTGACGATAATCGTGGATTTTCATACATCAATAAACAAAACATGTATTTTAGAATCTCTCTTGGCTTTTGCGTAGGTGAAGGAAGATGGAGGAATTCCATATTGGAGCGAAAACTGTTATTCCCTATTTATTGCTGTGGATTTACTTTCCTGCCATTAACCAACTAAAAATTAGGCTTAAAGTTCGACAAAACCAGCTGTCGTCAGTCTCCGGTGGACAGTGGTCATTCAGTCTTCCGTCATCGGTCTTCCGTCCCGTAAAGCAAAGAAAACAAGGCTACCGGCATCATTCCGTATATCAATATTGGGATTGTTACCTTCAAAAAACCAATCCCCATTTCAAAATTAAGCTGTTGAAAATATATTCTTCTTTGCGTACCGAATTGAATCCCGGAGGGATGGAAAGATCTCTAAAAGAGGATAATCCGATGTCTTTTGTCCCCTCATAAAAAGCCGCTTCCTGTCTTTTGTACCCTAGACTCCACACAAAAGCATGGTTGCCTTTTTTGGATTTCCTTCTCAACCCTACATTTGGGTTATAAAAAAGGCCTCCGTCATACCATGACTCATTCCATTCATCGCGCTGCCGTTTCTCCAACATGGCCGAAGCAGCACCTACGTCAATCCCCGCAAAAAGTGTATGTCTTTTACCCTTATCCAAAAACCCTCTCCATCCCAAACCCAATGGCATCAAGGTGAGGTTGGGGTAAGTATCGACTCCTACCAAAAATCCGATTGCATGAAATTTGTTGATGTTTACACCGTTTAAAGTCTGAAATGAAAAATTTACCCTTGTGTTATATTCTTCGACATAGGTTTTCACCTGTCCGAAAGAAGTACCGAAATCAGTCTGGTTGAAAAAAGTCTTTTCTTGGGAATATGCTTTTCCTACAAGAGAAAAAAGCGCTAGAAAAAGGCAGATTGTTTTATTCATTTTAAATTTTTTGAGAATGGAGGTAAGTATGAAAAACTCTCCAAGGGTTTCAAAATCTTGGAGAGTTGGCCAAAAGCTATACGATCACGGGGTTTTTTACCTTTATGCAGCTCAGAGGCTTGAGTACTGATGGGGTGGAATAATCAAACTGACATACTCCGTCAGGCCCGATGACAATCAAGGACTTTGGTCCGGGGATGATGTCCACTGATTTCATGGATTTCAAAAATTCGAGTTGGTTTTTGTCAATGTTCATCACATCGGCTACGTTGAAGCTTTTGAGGCCATGTTCTCCTTCGGCTATATAGAGGTAGTCTCCTGCCAGACCCAATCCGTGCGGATTCAACATGGCATAGGATTTCAACAATTTCGGATTGTAGGGATCCTTGATGTCCAATACCTGAAGTTCATTTACGCCCTGACGGCAAAATACACCATTACGGAGTGTGACAAAAGCGTAGTCTTCATTCACAACGACCGGATCGCAAGCGGTAAAATGGGAGTATTCAGCCATTTTTTTGGGATCAGAAGGATCGCTCGCATCATAGATGTGCATCCCTGTGGTGGATCCGATGAATAGTTTTTCCTGAAAAGGGAAAATGGTTTCTATTCCCCATCCCAAATCAATGGTTTTGACAAATGTAGGTTCATCCTCCTTGTTTACATCAAAGACCCTCAGGCTGTGCTCGTCGACGGCATATAAATGTGCACTCATCAAAGTGAATCTGGCCATCGACCCACCTTGGCCGTAGCTTTGGCCGCCCCCTTTATTGCCACTGTCACTGGACATGGCCAAAAACTCTGAGCGACCCCACCAGCCGCCCCAGCCCCACATCATGTCAGTTTCGCTGGTCATGACGGTATCTTTCCAGGTTATGATCTGTCCTGTAGCAAAATCATTGTACATGCTTTTGAAAACATCCTCTTCCCTGTCTACCATTTTTATACTTCTCACATTGCTGATATCAAAAGACAACAGATCCACATAACTGTCCGCATAAAGGATACCGCTGTTGATGGCCAAGTCTACATTGCCGGGGATATTGATGAAATTGAGGTTTACAGGAGAAGCTGGATTGGAGTTATCCAAAATATGGATTCCCTTTTGAGGTTCATTTATAAAAAGATAGTCCTCATAAATGTAAATTTTGCCGGGATTGTCCAATTCTTTTCCGGGTTCTATGATAATTTCTGTCTGCCTCACCGTTGCCATTTCCAGATAAACAGGAATGGTGGTTTTGTAAGTGTAGGAGTTGGTGACCTCGTCATGGCAGGATGGCAAAACCAAAAACATCATCGAAGCCAAGACCAGATGAAGCGTTTTGCCGAATGCGGGATGGTTATCTTTTTTCATGGTAGTAAAATAATTGGTTGTAGGAAAAAACAATCGGAAGAAAATCTATAACCCTATGACGGCGGATTTGTAATATGTGCTACAGGCAACACAAAAAAAAATGTAAATACCATTCCTAAAAAATTATTAATCTGTCTTTATTGAAAATTGCAGGTAGTTATTTTGTCTCAATTCTGGCCACACACCTCATTTCAATCCAGCTTTTTGGTCAATTTCCTTTCAAAATTTTCCAGTAGCCTGATGTATTTTTTGCTGATGCCATCCGCAAATTCTCCCTGATAATCTTCAGGATACAATGGATTGAATTTGATCCTTTCGATGATCATATCCAGCCAGCCTTTGCCATCATCTATGAGTTCTTCATTAAATGCCTCTACAGTAGCATCCCTTGAACCCGAAAACGCCGCTGACCGTCCTTGTTTTCTAAAGAATTCACTGATGGTTTTCAATGCCAATTCATGCGTCAGCTCAAAAGTGCGGATCACTCTTTTTTGCATTTTTGGATCGTGGGAAGCGGTATGGTACAGGCGGACGACTTCTTGAAGTTCATCCAAAGCTTCCTTATAGTCTTCAAAGCATTTTTCGCAGGTAGGAGGTGCTATTTTCATAAGTAGTAGTGGTGTCGTTTTTGAGATGCAATCGTCCTTTTTGGGTTGGTTGCGAAACCTTAATTTAAACAAATTATCTCACATTATAGGATTGCATGAAGGGTTGCCCGCTGGGAGTAATGCCTTCCAGTCTCAACTTTCCGTTGAATTTTTCGAGGTATAGGCCTACTTCTTCAGGGTTTTTGGCAGGTTCTCCATTGATCATGGTGATTACAAAACCATTGTTCAATCCCAAATCCCTCAAATATCCACGTGACAAAGCCGTGATTTTGATACCGTAATTGATTCCGAATTTGTCTTTTTCGATGGTATTGACAGATTCCAATCTTGCGCCAAGCAAATTAGAAGCAAAATATTCTCTTTTGATAATACCCATGGTTCCTTCCAGATTTTGAAGGGTAAGAGTTGTGCTCTTCAATTCTTTGCCTCTTTGATATTGTATACGAATTTTGTCCCCAGGCTTGAAATACGACAATACTTCCTCAAAGCTTCCTTTTCCCGTGATGTCCATATTTTCTATCAAAGTGACGACATCATTTTTTTGCATGCCTGCTTTTTCTGCAGCACCTTCCCGGACGACATGTGTCACAATGACACCATCCAATGAAGGTAGTTTCATGTCCTCGGCTAGTTCGGGCGTGATTTCCACCACTTCCAGTCCAGGTATGGCTTTTTGAACTTCTCCGTATTTGATCAGGTCATTGGCTATCTTCATGGCGATGTCGACAGGTACGGCAAAACCATATCCAGTGTAAGTGCCTGTTCTTGAAAGAATGGCCGTGTTGATGCCGACCAATTGGCCGCTGATGTTGACCAATGCCCCACCGGAATTGCCGGGATTGATGGGTGCGTCTGTTTGGATGAATGATTCCAAAGGAAATTCACCACCCAGAATATTGATCTGACGTTCCTTGGCAGAGACGATACCGGCGGTGACGGTGGAGGTCAGGTTGAAAGGATTTCCTACTGCGATCACCCATTCTCCGATTTTCAGCGAGCGGCTGCTTCCCAACTCAATGGCGGGTAGGTTTGCCACCTCAATTTTCAAAACGGCAATGTCGGTGTTCTTATCCGTTCCGATCAATCGAGCCGGATACGTTCTTTTTTGGTGGACGATTTCAATGGTTTCTGCCCGGTCGATGACGTGGTTGTTGGTGATGATATAGCCATCTGGACTGATAATGACTCCAGAGCCGGTACTGACCCTCTGAGAAGGTTCCGTTCCAAAAAAATAATCAAACATACTGTAGCGCCTTTGATCAGTTCCCGAAAAATTCTTGATAAAAACCACAGAAGGGGTGCTTTTTTCGGATGCTTCAACAAAGGATACCGGTGCATTTGCATTTGCAGGGACATGTTCAGAATAGTTGACTTGGTACCCCGGGTGGCTTGGGTTTTCCAAAACCACATTTTGGGGAAATTCATCCCTCGGGCTGAATTCTTGAAAAGCCCATGAACCCATCAGACCTGCTGAAAAGGCCAATATCAATGTCTTCGCATTTTTTATCATATTCTCCATAACGGTTTGCTCTGAATTTGGGTTGATCCTTTTGGGGAAACCGATTAAACTTGATGCTGATTTGTATGCTAAAAATAGTCCTTTTCAAAAAGACTGAAAAATTTGGAGGAAAAGTCCTTTAACATTGTAATTTTGTCATGTCTTAAAGGGAATTTATCAGACAGGTAGACTTTGTCCCTTGCTAATGCAAAACGAATTAATGTCAGGAAAGAAGAATGTAGCCATCCTTGGCTCTACAGGAAGTATAGGAACACAGACCCTCGAGGTCATCCGATCCCACCCAGAAAAATTTCAAGTAGAAGTCCTGACTGCACAAAACAACGCAGATTCATTGATCAGTCAGGCCATTGAATTTCAGCCCAATTGCGTGGTGATATCCAATGAGAAGCTTTACGAAAAGGTGAGGGATGTTTTGCTTCCAATGGGGATCAAGGTTTTTGCAGGAGAAAAAGCATTGTCCGACGTGGTCACCATGGAGTCGATTGACATTGTGATGACGGCCTTAGTCGGATACTCTGGATTGATCCCTACCATGAATGCAATCGAGTCAGGAAAGGCGATTGCCCTTGCCAATAAAGAGACCTTGGTGGTAGCAGGCGAGTTGGTCACCAAATTAGCCAACGAAAAAGGCGTTAACATTTATCCTGTCGATTCCGAACATTCTGCGATTTTTCAATGTTTGGTAGGTGAATTCCACAATCCCATCGAGAAAATCATTCTGACTGCTTCTGGAGGACCATTTAGGGGAAAAGACATTACCTATTTGGAGACCGTGACCAAAGCACAGGCTTTGAAGCATCCGAACTGGGATATGGGCGCAAAGATTACGATAGACTCTGCTTCATTGATGAACAAAGGTCTTGAAGTGATAGAAGCCAAATGGCTGTTTGGACTATCCAAAGAACAGATTGAAGTGGTTGTTCATCCCCAATCCATCATCCATTCTTTGGTACAGTTTGAAGACGGAAGCATCAAAGCACAACTTGGGCTGCCCGATATGCGTATCCCTATCCAGTTTGCATTGAGCTACCCAGATAGGTTAAAGGCAGACTTTCCAAGGTTTGATTTTGCCAAATATCCAAACCTTACTTTCGAGCAACCGGATATTAAGACTTTCCGCAATTTAGGTTTGGCTTATGAAGCACTTGAAAAAGGAGGAAATTCACCTTGTATCCTAAATGCTGCCAATGAAATCGTTGTCGCCGGATTTTTGAAAGAGGAAATCGGATTTCTCGAAATGTCCGACATCATCGCCGAGGCCTTGGTTAGAGTAGATTTCATCAAGAATCCAACATTGGAAGATTATGTAAATACGGACAAAATGTCCCGTATCATCACTAAAGAATTAATAAAGAGTAAAATATAATGGATACACTGATCATGGTAGCCCAATTGATATTGGGTTTGTCAATTTTAGTAGGCCTACATGAGTTGGGTCACTTGCTTACTGCCAAAATGTTTGGCATGAAGGTGGAGAAATTCTCCATTGGATTTCCTCCAAAAATCATTGGATTTAAATGGGGAGAGACAGAATATTCTATAGGAGCAATTCCTTTGGGAGGCTTTGTCAAAATCTCCGGAATGGTCGATGAGTCGATGGATACCGAGCAGCTTTCCGCCGAACCCCAGCCTTGGGAGTTTAGATCCAAACCACCTTGGCAGCGTCTGATTGTCATGTTGGGTGGGATTATTGTCAATGTCATCACCGGGGTTTTGATTTTTGTGATATTGGTATATCAAAGAGGTGAAACATACTATTCGAGGGATCAGGTTATTCAGAATGGGATTGTGGCTTTGGAGATTGGTCAGCAGATCGGTTTTCAGAATGGAGATAAGATTCTAGATATCAACGGCTTGCCCTATGAAAGCATCAATGAATTGAGTGGTGGAGAGGCGTTATTGAGCAGTGGAGGTTTTTATACCGTTGACCGGGGTGGTGAAATCCTCAAAATTGAGATACCGAGAGGGTTCATCAATTCCTTCAACAGCGAGCAGGCCATGGCAAGCTTTATCAATATCCGAGTGCCATTCGATGTAGGAGAAGTAATCCCCAATTCTACAGCCGAAAAAATCGGCTTGAAACCTGGGGATAAGATTGTGGGGGTAAATGGTTCCCCGATTAGCTTTTTCAATGAACTTCAAAGTTCATTAGCGAACCTAAAGGGACAAGAAACTACTCTTTTGGTAGAAAGAGATGGAGCACAGATTGAGAAAATCGCTAAAATATCTGAGGAGGGGACCATTGGATTTGGTGTAAATCCATTACTTGAACCTGTTGTCAAAAAATATGGTGTGGCAGAATCCATCACCAAAGGTACACAGCGTGCATTTGGAGTGGTCATCGTCAACGCCAAGGCGCTTGGAAAGATGTTTACAGGTGAAGTTTCTGCCAAGAACGTAAGCGGTCCGATCGGGATGGCGAAGATATATGGCAACAGTTGGGACTGGGTCAAATTCTGGAGTATTACAGGGTTGATTTCTATGATCCTTGCATTTATGAACCTCCTTCCAATTCCGGCACTCGACGGCGGACATGTGATGTTTCTCCTTTATGAGATGGTATCAGGTCAAGCACCTTCGGATAAGTTTTTGGAAAATTCACAGAAAGTGGGAATGGTACTTCTCCTTGCGCTGATGGTATTTGCCATTGGAAATGACATACTGAAGTTGTTCACAGGGCCTTAATGATGTAAATATTTAAGATTTGAAAGGGGATGAAAATTATTTTCATCCCCTTATTTTTTAATAATAGTTTTTAGGGTATCATTGTTGGATTACATTCTTAATCACCCAATTATGAAAATAAGTACTGTATTTCTATTCATCCTGATAGGGATTTTGTTTTGTCTTTTCCAACCCACTTACGCCCAATCTGGTGATTATATCATCACACATGACGGCTCAAAAGTATATGGGAAAATAGAAAAGAAATTTGATTATGAATCCTATGATAAAATCCGTTTTTCGGAGCTTGGGGAAAAGTCAAAAACCCTTTCCCCGACTGATATAGCAGGATTTGGTTTTGAAAATGGTTGGCTGTATTTGGTAAAAAAAGTGCCAGAGCGAAAAGAAAATGAATTTGTTCAGGTTTTGATTTCGGGTAAGCTCACATTGCTCCGCAGCAGAAATATTTTTTATATAGACAACGGTTCTGAAATTGCGGAGCTTGTGGCCCGATACGAGCAGGAAGAAATAAAAGGGAGGAAATTCAGCGAACTCAAAAAACCATACATCGCTACCCTTAATAGGTTGATGGCCGGAGATTGCACCGATGAATTGTATCAGGACATCTTCAATTCAAATTATGAGGAATATGATTTCATTTCAATATTGTCAAAATACCACCTTTGTGAAAATCTGGCCTACGAACTGCATTTCAAAAAAGAACCTTTTACCAGGTTTTCACCTGTGGTTTCAGCAGGACTTTCCTCAATAGTCCTTACGCCTGCGATATTAACAGGAAATAGAAAAGATGCTTTTGAAACAAGTTTATTTCCCATTTTCCAAATTGGAGTCAAAGCCCATCAGTTTAGGAAATGGCCAAGACTGTCAATGGATGTGTCCATTATCTATATGAATCAGGATAATAATGTGATTTCGGAATATGTTTCTACAGAACAATACATGACCGCCACTGAAACATATTCTGCACGGGCGATCCTTGTCCCGGTTACTATCAACTATACCTGGATCAGGATTGGGAATGTGGATTCCTATGTAGGATTGGGAGTCGTATCGAATTACAACAAGATCGAAAGTGAATTTTCAATTATTGACCAGACTTTGATAACAAATGGCATCACGACACTTTATGAAGAGCCTTTGACGGATATCAAAAGGAGGTTTGTCAGCCCTGTCGCCAAACTTGGGAGTATCATCAGTCTGAGCAAAAAAATTGGGTTGGTGGCAGAATTTCAGGTGACTCAAAACCCGGAAATGATGAGTGTAAGCCTTCCGTTCAATGTGGTCATCTATGATAGATTGGTCAGTTTATTCGTTATCGGATTACGATTTTAAATTGAGGACATTATGAAAGCAAGAGTTTTAGCATTGTTGGTTTTGACGGTTTCATTTTTCTATTCCTGTCAAAAAGAAGAGGATGTCAAACCGGCCACGAATCCGAGGTTCAGTGTGGCCTTTATTCAGGAAATTGATGCCTCTGGGGTTCAATTTGCAGCTAATGTGTTTGATTTTGGTTCGGATGAAATTTTGGAGCACGGCTTCGTTTATAGTCAGACCTCCACTCCGAGGGTTGGAAATGATGAAGTAGTCAGCCAAATTGGGAAACCTTCAGAATTTTTTGAGTTAAAAGGAACCCATTCTATGAGGGTCGGTGAAAAGTATCGGGTCGCAGCATTTATGAAAACTTCTAAAGGAATTGTTTACTCCGAGGTGATTGCTTTTGTTAGCAAAGGATCTTCTGGATTTATTTTTGAGAAAATCGAAACTCCGGCTGAGGTATATTTTGGTGATACAGTTAAAGTGTCCGGAAATAACTTTAGTAAGATTCTAAGCAATTATGAAGTCCGAGTCTTAGGTGTGTCTGCACAGGTAATGGAAGTTTCTGAAAATGGCTTTTCTTTTGTTTTACCCGGTTTATTTAAATTTGGAGAAAAACAAGTGGTAAGTGGATTGTATGACATTGAAATTTCAGTTGCCGGGAAAGTGATGGAATTGGAATATCCATTGAATTTTCGTCAGGCAAGTTTCCAAATTGATCCTAACCAAATCATCAACTATGAGGATACAGTTAAAATTGGAGGATCATACCTTCTTTCAGAGTCTGTCCAAGTCAAATATTTATTAGAAAATGGTGAGGAATACCTTCTTCCGATTGTGGATTTTTCAGAATCTCAGATCAGATTTAAGCCAATAGCAAAGTTTTCCGGACCCAATCCGGAGATTCAAGTAACGGTCAGAGGGAAAAAATATAATTTATCAAATTCCTTTAAGTTAAAAGCACCGGAAGTTGATCCTGGCCAGGTTTTTTCTAAAAATTTAAATAATGTGTTTACTGTTTCAGGCAAAAACCTTAATTTTCATTTTCCGGAATGGAACAGTATTAGCTTTGCAAAATCAGATTTGAACTATCAAATTTTTTCAGTTTCTCCAGCGGCATTAAGTTTTGTGGTGTCTGCAGGTGAAAGCCAATACATTCCAAGGGATATTGAAATCTTTTTTTATAATGCAGGACAGAAATCTGTCAATTCTGCGAAAGTGGGTTTTACCAATCCCATCCTTCCATTTATGAATGCCAGAGAAATATTCAAGGAAGATGATGGTGTTGGAGGCGGAGTATCTATGGGTGATTACGGTTATTTCTTTAGGGTACATTCTGTTTACAAATTCACTCCATCCACGAGGAAAATGGAATTTGTAGCTGAAAACAAAAACCCGGAAGTGTATTTGGCTAATATTTTTACTCTCAAATCTCCAAACGGCAAGATATATTCCGGAGGACACGCAGATAATGTTTTTTTATTTCAATCCAGTCCAGAGATGTTTGAATTTGATCCCGCCAATAATACAATTGTCAGGCTTCCCAAAATACCTTCAGATGTGATCAAGCCACAATTCGTTTATGCTACTGACAGGTATTTGTATTATGAAGGAGGGTATAAAATTGTTCCGAATGAGGAAACTGTTGAAGTGCGGGATAGGTGGAGGTTCGATTTTTCGTCAAAAATTTGGGAAAAATTAAGTAGCCAAACTGAAATAAATGATTACTCATTTGGCTTCAAATCCTTTTGGTATAATGGAAAACTGTACAAAATTGGATTAGATCAAGGGTCAGGCGGATCTAATGTTTTGAAAGAATTCGATCCCATTCTGGAAACATGGATTATCAAAACCAAACTTTCATATAGTGGCCAAATTTATACAGAAGTAATTCCGATTATTGGAAGTGATGCGTTTCTTGGCTCGATTAACCAAATAATTAAATTAAATCTTGATACATTTCAGGAATCCATAGTACAAAATATTAATGATCAATATACTGAAATAGGGTTTAGTCCTTATCAGATAATGCCGATAAATGGGAAGTTATATTCAACCTACTTTGGATATTCGATAGTTGAATTCGACCCCGCCTACTTTATCTATTAACCTGCCAATTTGTACCTTAAATATCCTTGGCATATTCATTGATTTTATTGGAAGAACCTTCTTAACTTGAAGGTTCTTCTTTATTTTATTATTTACTTGACAGCATGTCTGTCATATTGTCCTTTATGAAGAATTTTGAAAACCAATTTTATCAATCGATGATAACAGGTGATGACTATGCCGGCGAAGGCGACTTGATACAACTGATCGCTGACGACGAAGACGAAAGTCTTCAACAGCCTGACAATTTCTCAACTGATATATCGATTCTTTCTGTTCGCAATACAGTGCTGTTTCCGGGAGTGGTCATACCGATTACCGTCGGAAGGCAACGTTCCATCAAGCTAGTCAAAAAGGCCCAAAAAGGGGACAAGCTCATCGGGGTCTGTGCCCAGATCAATGCCCAAAATGACGACCCATCTTGGGACGACATTTACCATGTGGGCACTTTGGCCAAGATCATCAAAATGATCATCCTACCGGATGGCAATACCACGATTATCATCCAAGGCAAAAAGAGGTTCCGCATCACTGAAACTGTCACTGAAGATCCATACTTCATGGCCAAGGTGGAATACCTGGATGAAAATTTTCCAAAGAACAGCAAAAAAATCAAAGCCCTGGAAGAATCATTGAAGGATTCCGCTGCCAAGATATTGCATCTCAATCCTGAGATTCCGAGGGAAGCCCAAGTGGCTTTGGACAATATTGACAACACCGCTTTTTTGACACATTTCCTTTCTTCCAATATCAATGCTCCTGTGGATGCCAAGCAAAAACTGCTTGAAATCAATGATGGCGTTGAAAGGGCTACGCTCTTATTGGAATTTATGATGAAGGACATTCAGATGCTCGAACTCAAAAGCGAGATACAAAAGAAAGTCCATACAGATATTGACCAGCAGCAACGGGATTATTTTCTCCGTCAGCAGATGAAAGTCCTACAGACCGAACTCGGTGAAGAAGGCCCTGAGAAGGAAGTGGAAGAGCTCCGTGCAAAAGGCATGTTAAAAAAATGGCCTAAAGATGTGGCTAAACACTTTGAAAAGGAGCTTGATAAAATCTTGAGGGTCAATCCCTCTGCGGCTGAATACCCCATTGCTTTGAACTATGCTGAAACATTGGTCGAGTTGCCATGGAATGAAACTACGGAAGATAACTTTGACCTCAAGCGTGCCAAGGCCATTCTAGACAAAGACCACCACGGTATCGAAAAAGTCAAAGACAGGATCATTGAATATCTTGCCGTCCTGAAATTGAAAAAAGACCTCAAAGGACCTATTTTATGTCTTTATGGACCTCCGGGAGTCGGTAAGACCTCTTTGGGAAAATCCATTGCCACGGCTTTGGGAAGGAAATATATCAGAATGTCACTTGGTGGACTTCATGATGAAGCCGAAATCCGTGGACATAGAAAAACCTATGTCGGCGCCATGCCTGGCAAGATTATCCAGAACATGAAGAAGGTCAAATTCTCTAATCCTGTTTATGTACTGGATGAAATTGACAAGTTGAGTTCTGATTTTAGAGGGGATCCTTCCTCTGCATTTCTTGAAGTTTTGGATCCTGAGCAGAACAGCACCTTTGTGGACAACTATCTGGAAGTGGAATATGACCTTTCAAAAGTCCTGTTCATTGCCACAGCCAACTCCTTGGACACCATTCAACCTGCTCTTAGGGACAGGATGGAGATAATAGAAGTTACAGGATATACGCTTGAAGAGAAAATAGAGATAGCAAAGAAGCACCTTATCCCCAAACAAAGAAAGGAACATGGTCTGAAAGCGAAAGATATCATCTTTGACAGGGCGGCTATCGCAAAAATCATTGAAGACTATACCCGAGAATCAGGCGTAAGAAACCTTGAACGAGCTATCGGAAAAGTAGTGAGAAACCTCGCCAAATCCATTGCCATGGAAGAAGAATATGTCAAAAGGATCACTCCCGCAATGGTCAGAAAAATATTGGGGGGAGAGGTTTTTGATAAGGAAATGTATCAAGACAACAGCACGGCAGGTGTAGTGACAGGTTTGGCATGGACTTCTGTCGGAGGAGAAATCCTCTTTGTCGAGACTTCTCTCAGCAAGGGAAAAGGGAAGTTGACCCTATCTGGCCAATTGGGTGAAGTGATGAAAGAATCTGCCATGACAGCGCTATCTTATCTTAAATCCAAAGCTGATAAATTGGGTATTGATGACAGGCTTTTTGACTATTATGATCTCCATATCCACGTACCTGCGGGAGCAGTACCAAAAGACGGACCTTCTGCGGGGATCACGATGTTGACGGCTATGGCGTCAATATTTACCCAAAAGAAAGTAAAATCCAAGGTGGCGATGACTGGAGAGATCACACTTCGTGGCAAAGTAATGCCTGTGGGTGGGATCAAGGAAAAGATATTGGCCGCAAAAAGAGCAGGAATCAAAGATATCATCCTTTGTAAAAACAACAAAAGAGATATTGAGGAAATCGACACGGAGTATATCAAAGGTGTAGAATTCCACTTCGTGGACAAAGTCGAGGAAGTGCTCGAAATAGCCTTAATGAAATCCAAAGTAGATGATCCAATGGTGTTTTCTTTTCCAAAAGAATCTGAAAACAGCAGACAAATAGCCTAAAAGGAATGTGGTCTGAATCAATTGGGTTGGTATTTTCTAAATATCTTTTTTGTTGGATAGGTGAAAGGTCAGTTCACCAAAAGGCAGGCGCCCTCTTATTCCAGGATGTTTTACAATGTACCGGGTGGATCCAATATATTTTGGGATTTCCACTTTAATTAATGAATGAAGAACGTTATAACGTCAACGATATGAGAAATGATTTTAGTGATTTGACTCCAAAGCAAATCGTAGC
Organism: Cytophagales bacterium; assembly: GCA_038224435.1. Taxonomy (GTDB): domain Bacteria; phylum Bacteroidota; class Bacteroidia; order Cytophagales; family Cyclobacteriaceae; genus Cognataquiflexum. Next base: position 28,761 of record JBBRFK010000005.1, read on the forward strand.
GGAGCTGGACAAATACATCATTGGGCAAAACGACGCCAAAAGAAATGTGGCGATTGCCCTGCGCAACAGGATCAGGAGGATGAATGTCAAAGGAGATATCCAAAAGGATATTGTTCCAAACAACATCCTACTTATAGGATCTACCGGGGTAGGAAAGACAGAAATTGCAAGAAGGTTGGCGAAAATTGCCAATGCTCCTTTTACCAAAGTGGAGGCATCCAAGTTTACAGAAGTCGGATATGTGGGCAGAGATGTGGAAAGTATGGTCCGTGACCTCGTAGAACAGTCGATACATTTGGTCAGAGAAAAGAAAAATGAAGAAGTCAAAGGTAAAGCCGAAGATGCAGTAGATGAAACTATCTTAGACATCCTGATACCACCGGTGAAGACGCCGGGATTTGTCCGTCCTTCTAACTCTGTTTCCATTGATTTTTCACCTGAACAGGCACCTGATGATGAGCTGAATGAAAGGACTCGGGATAGGTTCAGAGAAAAACTGAAAAACGGAGAATTGGAAGACCGCAAGATTGAGATCAACGTCAAGCAAAGCCCACCTGTGGGTATCGGAATGATTGGAAATGGGATGATGGATGATGCGAGCATGGCTGGGATCCAGGATATGATCAGCGGCATGATGCCGAAAAAGACAAAAAAACGAAAGGTGACCATTGCTGAAGCCCGAAAAATTCTAATGGAAGAAGAAACCTCCAAATTGGTGGATTTTGATGAAGTCAAGGAAGAAGCCCTTCGATTGGCCGAAAACAATGGAATCATATTCATCGATGAAATTGATAAGATCGCTTCAAAAAGCGGAAAGGGTGGAGGCGGTCCTGATGTCAGTAGGGAAGGGGTTCAGCGTGATTTGTTGCCTATAGTGGAAGGAAGTGCAGTGAGTACCAAATATGGCATCGTCAATACTGACCACGTTTTATTCATTGCAGCCGGAGCATTCCATGTGGCAAAACCATCTGATCTGATCCCGGAATTGCAGGGAAGATTTCCTATAAGGGTGGAGCTGAACAGCCTGACCGAGAATGATTTCTACAGGATTTTGAAGGAGCCCAAGAATGCTTTGACCAAGCAATATCAGGCTTTGTTCGAATCAGAAGAAGTGTATCTTGACTTCAATGACGAAGCTATCCGGGAGATTGCCAAATTGGCTTTTCAGATCAATGAAGAAGTGGAAAATATCGGTGCAAGAAGGTTGCATACAGTCATGAGCCACCTGCTCAATGAATTTTTATTCGAGGTTCCGGATACCATTGAGGCAAATTCCAAAATCATGATCACCCAGGAAATGGTACAGGAAAGACTGACTTCTCTGGTTAAAAACCGGGATCTGTCGCAGTATATATTGTAAAAGGGATTAATTTAATCCTGTTTTCAAATCCCAAACTTCAACCAAATCCCGGGTTACAGTTTGGGGTTTTTGTTTATCTCTATCTTGAAAAATACTTTATAATTGAGCCATGTCAGCAGCATCACTTTTTATAATTACGGGTACAACCAAGGGTATAGGAAATGCTTTGGTGAGAAGGGTGCTTCAGGAAAGCCAAAATACAGTCATCGGTATTGCCAGATCAAAGTCTAATGTGACGCATCCAAATTACAGACATATAGCATGTGACTTGGGAGATATGGAGGCACTTGAAAATAAGTTGGATGAAATTTTCCCAAATGGAGACTTTAAAAGCCTAGTTTTGATCAATAATGCAGGGTGGATCGGTGAAATCGCCCATATAGGGAAATTATCCAACCCAAGCATCCGGCAGATATTTGAGGTCAATACCATCGCTCCGGCCATTTTGATGAATGTGTTTGTGAAGAAGTATTCAGGATTGAAGGGGGTTAAGAAAGTTGTTATCAATATAAGTTCAGGTGCAGCCAATAAGGCAATTGATGGCTGGTCCGGTTATTCATCTTCCAAGGCGGCGCTGAATATGCTGACTCGGGCGGCACAAATTGAATCGGATATGGATCAAAACGGGATCAGGTTTTTTGCGGTTGCTCCTGGAGTAGTGGATACCGAAATGCAGCAAAATATCAGGAACGCGTCTTCAAGTGATTTTTCTACTCTACCAAAATTTATTGGACTGAAAGAGAATAGACAATTGAGCAGTCCTGAATCTGCAGCAGAAAAAATTATGTATTTAATTGAAAATGAAGAAAAGTTTAAGGAAGTTATTCAAGATGTGAGGAATTTTTAACTTGATTTGATATTGATGCCATCCTCCCCAGATTAATTTTTTTTAGGATAATCGAAAAACCAAAATTTCGCATTTTTAGTATTGATTTCATCCCACTTTTTGACATCAAATCTGAACCCAAATTGACCTGCTGTAGGCAGGTTGTCCATCTCACCTCCGAGTTTCCAGATCAGGTCATTCAGACCCGGATTATGCCCAAATAAGAATAATGTTTTTACACTATCATCGGTTTTTTTGATCTCAGATAATATTTGTGACATGGTCCCGTGGTAGAGTTCGTCAGTGTAGTCAATCTTATTGGCCGAAAAATCAAGATGCTCGGCGGTGATGATTGCCGTTGCTTTTGCCCTTTCGGCACCGGAGGAAATGATCGCATCAGGTAGGATGTTCTCCTTTTTCAATCGCTTTGCCATCTTGGGGGCATCCTTCAAACCTCTCTCGGCAAGTGGTCTGTCATGGTCGTTTAGAAAGGGATCATCCCAAGAAGATTTGGCATGTCTGACAATTACAAGCTTTTTCATATGGTCAATTTAGCAAAATAAATTTTTGTTTTGTCATCTAGTATATTTACATTTAAAGGACATTTAACCACAAAATTTCAAAACTTATCATGCTTAACGGAACAGTAAAATTCTATAACGATGCAAAAGGATTCGGATTTATCGTTGATGACGAGTCTCAAAATGATGTTTTTGTCCATGCCACAGGGCTTGTGGACAAAGTAGCCCAAAATGACAAAGTAACCTATGATGTAAAGGACGGTAAAAAAGGCCTTAATGCCATTAACGTTAAAAAATTATAGAATAAGATTTACTTTGAAGTGCATAAAAAAAGGTTTGGGACTGAAGTTCCAAACCTTTTTTTATGCACTTGTCGGAGAGACCTTTTTGAGTTTTGTCCTTTCGAAGACGGATATTGACTCAAATTTTTCATCTATGTCCACCCCTGACAGGTAATCATTGATCAGTTCACGCAACTCCTGAAAAGAAAGGTTGTGAAGGATTTTTCCGTTTTTGGCCAATGAAACCTGACCTGTTTCCTCCGAAATAATCAAAACAAGCGTATCTGTAGCTTCAGACATCCCAATTCCTGCGCGGTGCCTCAGGCCAAACTGCGCAGGGACCTCTCGTTCGGTGACAGGAAGAATGCACCTTGCTGCTTTTACTTTTCCATTGTATATGATCACTGCCCCGTCATGAAGTGGGCTATATTTATTAAAAATAGAAATCAGCAATCGTTTGGAAATCTGGGCATCAAGGATATCCCCGCTTTCTGCATAAAATTTCAGTTCGGTGCTACTCGATAAGACCATCAAAGCCCCTGTATTTGTACCTGAGAGACTTTTTGAAGCTTCAATTATGGGGTTGATATTAAATGCGTTGCTTTCCCTTTTTTTCCAAAAAAGCAATTCTTGAAAGAAATTTTCATTGGAAAGGAAAGAAGAGCGGCCTATAATCAGAAGGAATTTTCGAATCTCGGGAGCAAAGATGATAATTGCTGCAATCACACCGACACCCATGAATTGGCCTAAGATAATGGAAAGGAGTTCCATTCTCAAGGCACTTACCAACAGATATACCAGGTAAATGGAAAGGAATCCAAGAAAAATTTTGATGGCGACACTTCCCCTCAAAAGTTTGTAAACCTGATAAATAAGGATACTCACCAAGGTGATATCGATGATATTCACTATGGATATTTCTAAAAATCCTATTTTGAAAAGTAATGTCAAGGGTAAATTTCTTTATATAGTTTTACTGTTTCTTTTGCTTCTTTCACGTCATGGACTCTCAAAATGTTTGCCCCGTTAATTAGGGCAGCCATGTGAAGTGCTGTCGTTCCATTCAATGCTTCTTCGGTGGTTATTCCAAGCTTTTTGTGGATCATAGATTTTCTTGAGACGCCTACAAGGATTGGAGCTTGAATTGTTTTAAAATAAGCTAAATTTTTGAGAATCCAATAATTTTGGTCCAAAGTTTTGGAAAATCCAAATCCAGGATCAATCAATACATCTTTAATGCCAGCTTTCAGGCATAGGTTCAGTTTTTTGGAAAAATAATGCATTATTTCTACTAAAATATTATCGTATTCAGTTTTTTGCTGCATTGTCTTTGGAGTTCCTTTCATATGCATCGCTATGTAGGGTACATTCAGTCTTCCGACCTTCTCAATCATCGAGGAATCAAGCTCTCCTGCAGAGATATCATTGACAAAATCAGCTCCTGCGGCCACTGCTTCCACTGCTACTCTTGACCTGAAAGTATCAATTGAAATCATTGTTCCCGGAAACTCCATCTTGATTTTTTCTATTGTGGAAATGGTCCTGTTCAATTCTTCTTCAACAGAAATTTCCTCCGCCATGGGCCGGCTGGAATATCCTCCGACATCCAAAATATCTACGCCGTCGGAAATCATTTTCTCCGAAACTTTTAAAAATCCCTCTTTTGAGGCAAGCAATCTGCTTTTTTCAAAAAAAGAATCAGGAGTGAGATTTAAGATTCCCATTATCCAAGGTCTATCCAAAACCAATAGCTTTCCTTTGGAACAGAATGTTATTTTTGTGGGAAATAATATATCTTCGAAGGTGGAAGTCGGTGAGATATCAGAAATCATTTAAATCGAAAACATATTGAAAACGCAAACTGTCAGCGAATATAATCAAGTTATTGCCCATTGTAAAGAACTCGTTAAGAAGAAAACCCAAGATTACGGGACAGCTTGGAGAATCCTCAGACTTCCTTCTATCACTGATCAGATTTTTATCAAGGCTCAGCGTATCAGATCCATTCAGGAAAAAGGCAATCAAAAAGTCAACGACCCGATAGGAGATGAGTTTGTAGGCATTATCAATTACTGTCTCATTGCGCTGATTCAAATTTCATATAAAGATGACGCACGTTTGGAAATCCCATATGGAGAACTTGAGCCTGCATATGACCGTTGGGCAGAGGCCACGAGGAGTTTGTTGGAAAACAAGAACCATGATTACGGAGAGGCTTGGAGAGATATGAGGGTGGCTTCCATGACTGATATCATACTGATGAAACTCTACCGGGTCAAACAAATCGAGGATAATCAGGGAATGACTTTGGTGTCAGAGGGAATTGAGGCCAACTATCAGGATATGATCAATTATGCTGTTTTCTGTTTAATAAAAATGAATTATTATGCTTAAGCAAACCATCTTATACATCATCAGGTTTTTGGTTGGGAGCCTGTTTATTTTTTCAGGACTGATCAAGGTCAACGATCCTGTAGGAACAGCCATCAAATTGGAAGAATATTTTGATGTATTTTCAAACGACATCGCTTCTTTCTTTTACTTGTTCAAAGATTATGCACTGCCGATCGCTGTGTTTTTGGTAGTATTGGAAGTTGTATTGGGAGTGATGTTAATATTGGGAGTAAGGTTAAGATTCACGGTTTGGGCTTTGGGGATCGTGATTTTGTTTTTCACTTTTCTGACTTTTTATTCTGCATATTTCAATAAAGTGACAGACTGTGGTTGCTTTGGGGATGCGATCAAATTGACACCTTGGGAATCATTTACCAAAGATGTGGTTTTATTGATTTTGATCGGGATTCTGTTCCTTTTCAAAAAAGACCTTTCCAACGGTGGTGCTACATGGGCCAAATGGACTGTCCGTGGATGCTTGGCCCTTTCACTTTTGTTGGCTATTACCGCTATTCGGAACCTTCCATTTATTGATTTTAGGGCCTACAAGGAGGGAGTCAATATCACCACGGCGATGAAGCCTTCTGCCCCTCTGCAGTATAATTACATCATGAAAAAGGAAGGGAAAGAAGTGGTGCTTGACCAATATCCCACAGATGAATCCTATGAGTTTGTAGATATGGTCTTGGTCAATGAAGACGCCCTTCCCAAGATTTCTGATTTTGCTGTTTGGAATGACGAAGGTGATTTTACAGAAGGCATTTTGACCGGAAATAAGGCGGTGATCTTTGTAACTTTCATGGGCAAAATGAATACCGGTTATCTTGAAAAAATAGATGAGATGGTGCAAGGGCTTCAGGGAAGCGGGATTTCATCTATTCTTGTTGCAGCTTCATCAGTGGATGAAATAGAAGCTTTGATTTCTGCCAGAAATTGGGGGATTAAGGGCTATCAAGGTGATGCCACTGTCATCAAAACCATCATGCGCTCCAATCCTGGGGTAATGTTGATTCAAGAAGGTGTTGTGTTGAAGAAATATCATTATAGGAATACCCCGAGTCCTGAAGAGGTAAAATTGCTTTTTGCCCAATGAAATCACCGTTAAAAATTATTTTGGTAGGAATGCCAGGTTCGGGGAAGTCCACCTTTGGAAGGCAAATTGCAAAACAGCTCAATTTTGTATTTATTGATCTAGACCACTTGATAGAAAGGGAAACAGGCAAAAAAATAAAAGACATTTTTGGGTCAGAGGGCGAAGGAAAATTCAGGGAGTTGGAAACCTTTTACCTAGAAAAGACCCTCAATGGCTTGGATGGATTTGTTTTATCTACCGGAGGAGGAACACCCTGTTTCAACGACAATATGGAGATCATCAATCAAAAGGGGGTTTCTGTTTATTTAGATGTTTCGTTGGAAGAGATCAACAAGAGATTGCTCAAAGACCAAACAGGAAAGAGGCCTATGTTTACCGGTTTAGATGAAGGAGAAATCACCTTAAAATTAAAAAATCTACTTTTACAGCGGGAGTACTATTACCTAAAGGCAAAAATAATACTCAGCGGTGAGGATATTTCCACTGAGCATTT
>JBBRFK010000006.1:0-34825 GCA_038224435.1 Cytophagales bacterium
AAAAAATTTTTGAGACAAAATTTAAATGGGTAAACAGGAACTTGTAAAGTCGTTTGCTAGTTTTGCATTGAAATTACCGAACCCCAATGAAAAATTCAGAAATTAAGTTTTCAATTAATCTTGACGAAAAAAACCTTCCAAAATCCATCCAATGGAATGCTTCTGACAAAGAAGAAGAAGGATTCGAAACCACAAAAAGCATCAGCCTGAATGTCTGGGACAATCTGAACCAAAGCACCCTCAGGATTGACCTATGGACTGACGACATGTCGGTAGTGGAAATGAAAAGATTTTACATCGATATCTTAGGAGGAATGGGACAGACCGTCTTGAACAGTACCGGAGACGAATACATATCAGAGGAAATAAAGGCTCTTTGTGATAGGCTCGTTTCCCATGTCAACGAAGAAAATAAAAAGTCTTTAAAATAAAATCCTAACCTGCCAAACAGCAGGTTTTTTTCATTTCCCATCCAAATAACCATATCACCCTTTATCCTTTCGGTTAGAGAAAATTGATTTTTCATAATCTAAATTATTTTTTTTGTAATTTTTTCACCGTTTTAACATATAAATGAGGCCATCCTTTAAAAAAAGTGTTTTTTGAAAAAAATATTTCTTGGGTAATTAGATTGATAATAGGTAATTTCCTCTAAATTTCAATCAAATAATTTACCGTTTAATCAATCTGTCTACAAACCCAAAATACAATATGCAAAAATTTACAAAAAACAAGTGGCAATTAGTTTTATTGTTGCTCATGATTGTTTCTCTCAGTACTTCTGAAGTTTTCGCACAGACGACAACAATTTCAGGAAAAGTGATTGAGGAAGGAACCAAAGAAACCCTTGTTGGCGTCAACATAGTGGTTAAAGGAAAAGTAGTCGGAACCATCTCCGATCTGGATGGTAACTTTACGCTAAGAGTCAATCAAGCACCTCCACTCACGTTGATTTTTTCGATGGTCGGTTTTTCCAGTAAGGAACTTGATATCACCCAAGATAACGTGACCAACCTTGAAATAATTCTTTCTGAGGCTTCTATCTTGGGTCAGGAAATCGTGGTTTCATCTTCAAGAGTAGAAGAAAGCGTGCTTCAATCTGCTGTCACGGTGGAAAGAATGGATATCATTTCTATCAGAGAAGCCCCCCAAGCCAATTTCTACGACGCATTAAACAACCTAAAAGGTGTCGAAATGAGCACCCAGTCGCTCACTTTCAAATCTTTCAACACCAGAGGTTTCAACGCCAATGGAAACGTAAGATCCGTACAGATGATAGACGGTATGGACAACCAAGCGCCGGGATTGAACTTCTCTGTCGGAAATATTGCGGGTATTTCAGAATTGGACTTAGAGAGCCTTGATTTACTTCCCGGAGCTTCTTCAGCCCTTTATGGCCCAAATGCAATTAATGGTATCCTGCTACTTAACAGCAAAAACCCATTCCAGTACCAAGGTCTTTCTGTACAGATGAAAGGAGGTATAATGAGTGAAGGTTCGCGTACCAACCCTTCCACGGGATTCTATGATTTCTCCGCAAGATATGCCACTGCACTCAGCGACAAGGTAGCCATCAAAGTAAATGTCAGCTACCTTTCCGCGGATGATTGGCAAGCCAATGACTTCAGAGACCAATCTCTTTTGAACGGTTCTACGATCGAAGGCGGTTCCAGGACAAACAACCCGGGCTATAACGGTGTCAATATTTATGGCGACGAAACCAACGTCAGTATGCAGAGTGTCGGTCAATCTTTGGTAGCCGCCGGCTTATTGCCTTCAGCTGCCCTTGGAATCATCCCTCAAAATACCTTTGTCTCCAGAACAGGATATCTAGAAAGAGATGTGGCTGATTATAATACCACGTCTTTGAAATTAAACGCTGCTTTACATTGGAGAATCACTGATAAAATCGAAGCGATCTTCCAAGGAAATCAAGGAATGGGAACGACTGTCTATACGGGTGCCGACAGGTATTCTATTGCTAATTTCAGTTTAGGTCAATATAAGGCTGAATTAAGAGGTTCAAACTGGTTTGTAAGGGCCTATACAACCCAGGAAAGATCAGGAGATTCTTATGCAGTAGGTATAGCATCCCAAGGGATCAATGAGGCTTGGAAACCGAGCACAACATGGTTTGGTCAATATGTAGGAACATACGTTGGTGCAATTAGCCAAGGCGCTTCGCCTGAAGTTGCACATGGCGCTGCAAGAGGTGCTGCCGATACAGGCAGATTCTTACCGGGATCACCGGAATTCAACCAAGCTTTGGCTGGAGTCACTTCCAGACCAATACCGGGAAACCAGAATGGTGTAGGCGCAAGATTTGTGGACAAAACAAATCTTTACCATTATGAAGGTTCTTACACCTTCAAGGATATTAAGTTTGCAGATTTCATTGTGGGAGCCAATTTCAGGACTTATCAATTGAATTCTGAAAAAACACTGTTTGCAACAGATGATGATGGCGATGAATTCACCATCCAAGAATATGGAGGATATGCACAAGGCGCAAAAAAATTGCTCAATGACCGCTTGAAGCTGACAGCCTCTATAAGGTATGACAAAAACGAAAATTTTGAAGGACAATGGTCTCCACGGGTATCAGGAGTGTATTCTGCAGGTCAGCATAATTTCAGAGCCTCTTATCAGACAGGATTCAGATTGCCAACTACCCAAGACCAATTTATTGATCTTTTGACTCCCCAGGCAAGGCTGATCGGTGGACTTCCATTGTTCAGGGACAGGTATGATTTCAATACCAATCCGGTTTATTCCCTTCAGACCGTAACACAGTTTGGTGGGGCTGTACAATCAACAGCCGGTACTCCTGCATTCCAGCAAAGTGTATTTTCTACTTATGTCCTTCCACTAATCCAGAACGGCACTATACCAAATACCCCTCAGGCAATAGCCGCCGCAATGGCACAGCAAGTTCCTTTCCGTGCAGCTATGGCCAATCAGGATAAGAAAACAGAATTTAAAACGACTACTTTCAAACCTGAAATCGTAAAGTCTTACGAATTTGGATATAAGTCATTGATCAAAAATAAATTATTGATCGATGGATATTATTACTACAATAGATTTGAAAACTTTATCGGAGGACAGGTTTTGGTACAGGACAGAAATCCAAGTGCCCAAAATCCTGCTTCTTTTTCAGGTTTGAACCTCTTGAGTGCCAATACCCGGAATGTATTCCAGATGCCTGTCAACAGGGAAGAGATTATCAAGTCTTATGGTTGGGCCTTGGGATTGGACTACCAGTTGCCTAAGGGATATACCATCGGCGGTAACGTCTCTTTCAACAAATTGGATAACATCGATGATTTGGACGGGTTCCAGCCTGCATTCAACACTCCTGAATACAGAACTGTGTTTAATTTCGCCAACAGAGAAATTGTCAAAAACCTGGGATTCGGCATCTCTTGGAGATGGCAGGATGAATTTGTCTGGCAGTCTTCTTTTGTATCCAACAATGTTTCCTCACAAGGATTGTCAGTCATGCCGGCTTTCAGCATCTTTGATGCACAGGTCAGCTACAAGATAAAATCAATCAAATCCATCATCAAAGTGGGTGGCACCAACCTTCTCAACAGTGGATATCGTCAGGCTTGGGGTAACCCTACCGTCGGTTCCATGTATTTTGTGTCCATCACATTTGATGAATTCTTGAATTAAACAACAACTGATTTCCTATGCTAAAAGGCCATCCACAAAAAGGATGGCTTTTTTTATTGCGTAACAATCATCACAAATTGCAAGTCCTTTTTTGATGAATTTTGGGGATGATTTAAGGGCTAAATTAACATGTCCTTGAATTTTGCTAACTTGAGAATAGAATTTCAGCTATGAAAAATAATTTCCTCCAAAGTGTAAAAGGTTATATCCCTATCTTGGATTGGTTGCCAAAGTACCAGAAAGCAGACCTTCAGGGTGACCTCTCGGCAGGTCTGACGGTGGGAATTATGTTGATCCCACAAGGAATGGCCTATGCCATGCTTGCAGGACTGGAACCTATCCATGGACTTTATGCAGTCACTGTTCCTTTGATTTTATATGCCATTTTCGGAACCTCAAGGCAGTTGGCTGTCGGTCCAGTTGCGATGGTATCCCTACTCACTGCAGCCGGAATCGCAACTTTGAATGCATCCTCACCTGAACAATACCTTCTTTATGCCATATCATTGGCATTTTTGGTCGGCTTGATACAGTTTGGTATGGGGATGTTCAAATTGGGTTTTGTAGTCAACTTCCTCTCCCATCCCGTGATCAGCGGGTTTACGTCTGCGGCTGCCATTATCATCGGATTGAGTCAGATCAAGCATTTATTCAGAATCAACCTTCCTAACTCAGAACATATCCAAGAAATGATTGTCGCCATATTTCAAAATATAGGGGATATCCATTGGATAACCTTTGGAATCGGCGTGGCAGGCATCATCATCATCAAATACGGAAAGAAATTACATAAAAGCTTCCCTGCACCATTGGTGGCTGTGGCTGTCGGCATTGCTTTGGTATCGGGATTTGACCTGACGAGTCAAGGAGTAAAAATTGTTGGGGACGTTCCAAGTGGCCTGCCTTCCTTTTCCTCTCCTTCATTTGACTTGGCGACATGGAAAACTTTGCTTCCCATAGCCCTGACGATATCTTTGGTAGGTTTTGCGGAAAGTTTTGCTGTTGCCAAGACCATACAGGCAAAACATAAAAATTATAGGCTTAACCCCAATCAGGAATTGACAGCTCTGGGAATAGCAAATTTTGGTGCTGCATTTTTTCAGGGATATCCGGTCACAGGTGGTTTTTCAAGGACTGCCGTGAATAATGATGCAGGAGCGAAGACTACAATGTCGTCTATCTTCAGCGCCATTTTGATTGTGCTTACCTTGTTGTTTTTTACAGGACTATTCTACAATCTTCCAAGTGCCATCCTTGCAGCTGTGGTTTTAGTGGCAGTTTCCGGATTGATTGATTTCAAAGAACCTGTGCATTTGTGGCACAAGGACAAGGCTGATTTTTCCATGTTGATAGCCACCTTCGTGATCACACTGACATTGGGAATAGAAACAGGCATCATCTCTGGAATGGTCTTATCTCTTTTGGTGGTCATTTACAGGGCATCTACGCCACACATTGCCCAATTGGGAAGGGTTCCCGGTACAAATATTTTTAGGAACATTTCAAGATTCAAAAACCTTGAAGTGCGGGACGACCTTTTGATGGTGCGGATAGATGGTCCCATTTATTTTGCCAATGTGGAATTTATCAAAGACAAACTCGATCTCTGGGTTTCGGAAAAAGGAAAGCAAATAAAAATGCTTGTCTTCAATATGGAAAGTGTCTCCAATATTGACAGCACAGGTGCACATGAACTTAATGAATGGATCAATACATGGAGAAAGTCAGGTATGGACATTTCTATGACAAGTATCAAAGGACCTGTAAGGGATGTTTTGAACAGATGGGCCTTATTGGAAAGTGTAGGTTCAGACCATATTTTCTTGGATGACAATACGGCGTTGTCTGCTTATGACCACTCCATAAATGAAGAAACATTGGAAAAATATTCTTCCTACGCCACCCAGACCAACCCTAAGTAATGTGCACGACTGACATCAACCAATACCTCGAGAACAACCGGAATTGGGTCAATACGGTTTTGTTGGAGAACAAAGAATACTTTGATGACCTAAAAGAAGGTCAACAGCCAAAAGCCCTTCTTTTGGGCTGTTCAGACAGCAGGGTTTCGCCATCCATGGTTTTGGGGTCCGAACTTGGTGAACTGTTTATCCACAGAAACATTGCCAATATAGTTTCCCACACAGACCTTAACTTTCTATCAGTCATGCAATATGCTGTGGAAGTTCTGGGGGTAAGGGATATCATTGTCTATGGACACTATGGTTGTGGCGGTGTCAAAGCTGCTTATGAAAATAAGGCAAATGGCCTTATTGACAACTGGCTGGCAAATATCAAAGATGTCATCAGGCACCATAAAGCGGAATTGAACCAAATACAGGATGAAAATGAAAAGCTGAACAGGCTAGTGGAATTGAATGTATTGGAACAAATTGAAAACATCAAACAGACTTCGATTTACAGACATGCGATAGAATCAGGGATTAAATTGAAGCTTTATGCCTGGGTATTTGATTTCAATACCGGATTGGTACTCGATCTCAAAAAGAAATACAATATCAAACCAAGTGTCGTATAAAAAAAACACCCCCGAAAAGAAGCTAAATTTCGGGGGCATATTTTTGAAAACGTTCTTTTTAACTGTCGCAGCTGATTCAAGTCAACTGATCAATTCCTCAAAATCATCCCGGACATAGATGATGTTTCTCCCCAGCTCGATCCATTTTTTCTTTTCCAATTGCTTGAGCAACCTTGAAATCACTTCCCTAGAAGTACCTAATTCATTGGCGATTTCCTGATGGGTGGTATGCAATTCATTGGATTTGTGCTGTTTCATTTTGGTCAGAATATACCGCATCAATCTTTCATCCATTCTTTTGAAAGCCACTGCATCGAGCGCAACCAACATTTCATGGAATCTTGACTGGTAGGTCATCGCTACAAAATCCTTCCACTGTTTGAAATGGTCGGACCACTCTTCGTGTTTTTCAATAGGAATAGCCAAAATCACTGTTCTCTCTTCAGTTACCGCCTTTATTTCACTTGGACGGGAGGAAGAGCAACAAGTAAGGGACAATGCACAAGTTTCACCCGGTTCGAGGTAGTACAAAAACAGTTCTTTGCCATCCTCATCCATCCTCAAGATTTTGATGGAACCTTCCAATACAATAGGGACCATTTTAACAAACTGACCCGGTTCGGTAATCACTTTTCCGGGCTGAAAAACCAGCTCTTTCCCATTGTCCAAAAGTGCTCTTAAAAGTGCAGGATCTGTTATATTGGGTAATTTTTGTTTTAATTCTTCTAATTCCATAGTATAATTTGGTCAAAAATATCCTTGCCGAATGGGCAATTTAGTGACATCCATCACAAAAAAAAAGGCTGAAAACCACTTCAGTCTTTTTTAACCTTTTTAACCCTATGAATTCAAATAACGAATCCTCCGTCCACCATATGAGTGCCTCCTGTGATGTAACTGCTTTTATCAGAAGCAAGAAAAGTGACCATGGCTGCGATGTCCTCATTGGTGGCATACCTTTCTAATGGAATCTGGCTTTCAAAGCCTTTTTTGACTTCTCCTCCTGCACCCGGAGCAAATCCCTCCTCCAATGACCGCATCATTCTATTGTCTACAGGACCTGGATGGACAGTATTGACCCTGATTTTATATGGGGCACCTTCCAGAGCAGCCACCCTCATGGTTCCGATTATGGCATGTTTGCTTGTTGTATAGGCCATCATCTGAGCTATACCTTTAACACCTGCCACAGAAGAGGTGATAATAATGGAACCTCCGGATTTTTGCATATGGGGAAATGCGTATTTCAATCCAAGCCAAACTCCTTTGACGTTGATCGAAATGACTTTGTCATAAATTTCCTCCGGGTATTCTGATAATGGCTTGACCACACCTTCATAGCCTGCATTGAGAAATACCACATCAATTTTCCCAAACAGTTCAGCGGCTTTATCTGTGTAAGCTTTCACTTCACCTGCCTTGCTGATGTCAGCCACAAAGCAATGAACACCAGGATTATCCAAATCTTTTTTTGCCTCGTCCAAAGCCTTTTGGTTTATGTCTACTAACAGCACCTCCTTGCCTCCCTCCTCAAGAAACATCCGTGCTGAAGCCTTACCTATACCTCCGGCTCCACCGGTAATTATGATGGATTTATTGTGTAAAGCATTCATGATTTTTTTGAATTTGTTTACCAAATCTACCTCATTGACAATCACTTAAACAGGAATATAATCAGGCCTCCACATGATTTTGATCATAGAATCTTTTCAATTTATTCCACATCTTTACCCTATCAGTAACCAAAAATCCAATGATCATGAAAAGAATAATCGTCCCTATCGACTTTTCCTCCTATTCAAACTTTGCTTTTTTGAGTGCACTAAAAATCGCCCAAAAGACAGGAAGCAGCATTACATGTCTCAATGTGGTCAATACTTTGTTGGATTGGAACAACCTTACCGAGCTTGTAAAATCAAAAAACCAAGAGGTTTTTGACCTTGAGGCAGAAGCCAAAGACAAATTGAAATCATTTATCATGTCACAAAGAATGCACGGCGTTGCGGTCGAATCAGTTGTGGAAATCGGGGTTCCCCAGAATGTAATCCTAGAAATAGCAAAGAAATACAAAGCTGACCTGATTGTCATCGGAGCGTATGGTTCAGGCTACCAAGAAGGGAAATTTATAGGCTCTACGCTACAGCATGTGATTAGAAATGCCGATTGTCCTGTAATGGCTGTCAAAAAAACGCTGGATGGAAATGACCTCAGAAAGATGGTCTTTGCATCCAAGTTCAATGAGGTTTCAAGGCCTGCATTCACAAAAATGAAAGCGATTTTGAAGGATTTTCAGACTTCCGTCCATTTCCTTTTTGTCAATACCCCTTCCCATTTTGTCAATTCTGAGATTGCAGAATCCAAGATGGATGCATATGCCAAAGGATTTGAAGATATGGTGATCCACAAGCATGTGTATTGCCATACTGAACCTGAAAATGGGATTGTGGAATTTGCCAAAAGCAGGAACATCGGCCTTATCGGCATTGCCTCCGAGAACAGAAAAGGAATGGAATCTTACAAGGTCGGAGTGACTGATACTATCCTTTACAAATCTGATATTGCAGTTTTTAGCGTCAAAATAGAATAAGCACTGCTTTGCAAACCACCACTTTATATTTCGGGCGTCAAACCTTTGAAAAAACCTTTCAAAGGTTTGTTTGCATTTGGTCAAGGCATGACATCAATAACTTCTTTTTTTTGATGCTTCCAATGGATTACCGAACTCCCTAAATTGTCCATGCTGGAAATCACTTGTTTGATGACATTGTTGAGTGTGGAAACCGGAAATTCCAGTTCACTTGATTTGAGCTCACCGTACAAATCAGAAATCCATACTTTATATTGCTTAGAGTTTTCGGTGATCCAGTTTGGTTCATTTTCAGGGGTCTTTTCCAATTTCTTGTAGGAATCCATTTTTTCAAGGAAAGCCAATACATAAGATTTGATTTTCCCATGGAGCGCGACTACTACCCTGTCTTCTTCGTCCTCCATGTCCCGGATGTTGTGCATGACATCCTTGATGTCTTTGGCAGCAAAAACCATAGTCCTAAGGGAGAGCATCAGAGAAGTCAGTTTTTGAGCTTCTTTTTCACTGAGAGATTCTTTCTGGAGAAGGATGTTGTATTTGGTGATCTCATCTTCGAGCTTTTTGATCCGTCCATATTCTTCCAGCAAATCCATGGGTTGATATAGGATTTTCTGCCAGATAGACTTGTTGTTTTCTTTCTCATCCCCATTTTCCATTACATTGACAACGAAATTAACGGTGGCATCATAGGCCAACAAAATTTCCTTTTCCAATGCTTCCAATGCCACAGAAGGGAGTTTTGGGCTTACGTTTTTGATAAACTTGGATAATCCCTGAGGTTCATCTTTCTTGAAAAGTTTCTTGAGTAACCTTTCCAATTGGTTGATAAACGGGTAAAACAAAAATATTCCCACAGCATTGAGGAAGGTATTGAACAGCACCAACTCCATCAATGGATCATGGATGGAAAATGTCCGCATGGTAAAATGGATTATTCCATCCAAGAAAAAAAATACTAAGGTTCCTGTCACGACATTGAATAAAAAATGGGAAAGTGCCAGTCGCTTCTTGTCAGCCGTCCCTCCAAAAGACCCTATTCCAAGCGTAACTGTGGTGCCGATATTTGCGCCTATCACCATCGCAGCACCTTCGGTTAGACCGATCATACCAGCATTCATGGTACTCAGGATAATTACGATTGCAGCTGAACTGGACTGCATCACTGCGGTAATCACCAAACCTATAACCAGGTACAGCCAAGAACCGTAACCCTGAAACCGCTCCATATCCATCCCGTTAGCGATTTCTTCTATGGACGTTTTCATGAAATCAAGACCCAAAAACAGTAAGCCAAAACCGATAGAAACTGCCCCAAAGTTTTTGAGGTAAGGCCTATCTTTAAAGAAAAGGAACAGAAAAATCCCAAACCCTAAAAACGGAAAGGAAAATGCTTCCACGCTGAATTTGAAGCCCAAAGTCGCTACTATCCATGCGGTAGCTGTTGTGCCTAAATTGGCCCCCAAGACGACTCCAATTGCGTTTTTAAGGTTTAATACACCTGCACCCAAAAATGCCAAGACCATCAAAGTCACCAAGGAACTACTTTGCAGCAATGCCGTAACAAATGCCCCTATCAAAATACCTTTCCATGGGGCATCGGTAAACCTATGCATCAGCTGCCTGAAAGAATTCCCTCCGAGTTCTTTGATTGAATTTTCAAGTTGAAAAATCCCCCAAAGGAATATCCCTATTCCGGCAAAAAATTTCCAAAAGTCAAAGTCAACCTGATCCATAACCTTACAGCCTTAAACAAATATAGAAAGCTCTAATGACAATTTGAACGATTTAGGTCTCAGGTCGTTTTTTAAATTTTTTCATTATTTTGGGCAGATACCAAAGGAAAAAACCTGTAAAGCAAAGGAATAAAAGCCCTGTAGAAGTCAGGGTACTGTAAGTGATTTTGGAAATTCCTGCATCTGACACTATCAAAAAATCGAAAATACTTCCATCATGGATTTTTTCAATCAGATCAGAGTTTCTTTGGCTGACGGAAAGTATCTCGCCGGAATGGCCATCCACCTGGATTTCGGTAAAATGCCTTTTGAACACAATCTTGGCAATTCCTTTTTCGGGTCTGACATCTACGCGGTCGATGAGGTCACTTTTGCCGAGACTGTCTTTGGCATAAGTCCTTCCTATTTCGATCATTTTCTCCAAGGGAATCCATTTGGTTGGATTTTCGACTTTCGTACTTTGGGTTTTTGGTATCAGCCCCATTTCTTTTTTCCAAGCCAAAAGAATCGCAGTAATACCAATGACCATCAGAAAAAATACAAAAACGAGACTCACCCATTTGTGAATCCGTCTGTAAATCCTGGCTTTTGCTGCTGTCTTGGAAATTTTACTGATCATAATTTATTCGTAAATGAAACAAACCTAAAACTGAAAAATGAAGTCCTTTCAATGAAAAACCACATTGGCAAGCTTCATTGCCTCATTAAATTCAATTCTGTTGAGATCTAATTCATAGCCTTCCTGTTCCAAAATCCTCACCAAAGATTCCGTAGCCACATTGCCCAAAAGATCATCTTTGGCCATCGGGCATCCTCCAAATCCCAACATCGCGGAATCAAACCTAAGGCAGCCCGCCTGCAAGGCAGCGACTATTTTGGGAGAAATGCTTTCGGGATGGGTATGCAAATGCACCCCAAATTCAATATGGGGAAAGGATTTGGAATTTATAGAAAATAGACAGGCAATCAGCTCAGGATCTGCGGTACCCACAGTGTCAGCAAATGAAATGATTTTAATACCCAATTGATCCAAATCCCTTACAAATTCGGCCACTAAGTCGGGGGAATAAGCATCACCATATGGATTTCCAAAACCCATGCTCAGGTAAGTGATCAAGGTTTTGCCTTTGGTTTCGCAAATATTTTGGATTTCTCCTACCGCCTCCAAGGCTTGGGAAATTGATTTGTTGGTATTGTCCTGCTGAAAAGTTTCTGAAAGGGAAAGTGGAAAGCCCAGGTAATCTATTTCCTCAAAGTGGCAAGCATCTTCAGCACCCCTCACATTGGCCACGATGGCAAGAAGCTTAGACTTGGTTCCAAAAAGGTCCAATTGCTCCAAAACGTCCGCCGTGTCCCTCATTTGGGGAATGGCTTTGGGGCTTACAAAACTCCCAAAGTCAATGGTATCAAAACCGACCTGAAGGAGTTGATTGATATAGGCCGCCTTTATCGAAGTATCTATGAATTCCTCCCTGCCCTGCATGGCATCACGGGGACATTCCACGAGTTTGATCATGCCACGAATGTAGCAAAATCCCTCAAAAGACTTCCTTGGCTATTTTATAAGTGGCGTCAGCTTTACTCATGGTGTAATAATGCAAAACTTGGACTCCGTTTGCGACCAACTCTTTGCTTTGCTGAATAGCCCATTCTATGCCGACTTCTTTCACCTCTGCATTGGATTTACACTTTTCGAGCTCATCCATCAAAACATCAGGCATATCGAGAAAAAAAGTTCTCGGTAGCATTCCTATCTGACCCAAAGTGGTGATAGGCTTCAATCCCGGAATAATGGGAACGGTGATCCCCAAAGCCCTTACGTTCTTTACAAACTCAAAGAATTTTTGGTTGTCAAAAAACATTTGGGTAACGATATACTCTGCGCCGGCATCAATTTTATCCTTCAGGTATCTCAGGTCAAATTTCATGTTTGGGGCCTCAAAGTGTTTTTCAGGATAGCCCCCTACCCCTACACAAAAATCAGTATGGAAACTGGTTTCTGTTTCTTCGTGTAAATACCTCCCATGATTCATTCCCACGATCTGCTTGACCAAATCCTTGGTGAATTCATGCCCATTGAGCTCCGGTCTGAAGGTCCCCTCATTTTTTGGGGCATCTCCCCTCAGCGCCAAGACATTTTGCACCCCGATAAAATTAAGGTCAATGAGCGCATTTTCTGTTTCTTCTTTGGTAAAACCTCCACACAACAAATGTGGTACTGCCTCCACATGGAACCTATTCATCAAAGCAGCACAAATGCCCACTGTACCGGGACGTTTTTTAGTGCTTACTTTCTCCAATAGACCGTTCGGATGCTTCTTATAAATAAATTCCTCCCTATGATAGGTCACATCTACAAATGGAGGTTTAAACTCCATCAGGGGTTCAATCCCCACTAATAACTCTTTCAAACTTTGGCCCTTCAATGGAGGGAGTATTTCAAAGGAGAACAAGGTCTTATCTGCCTGTTCGATATATTCTGTAATATTCATTCTTGATGTTCTTTGACTTGTAATAATGGTGAATAGGCCAAATTTGGGGATAACCACCTCTCGGCCTGTTTTTTAGAAACTCCTTTTCTCAACGCATAATCCCCTACCTGGTCTTCTCCGACTTTTCCCAACCCGAAATACTTACTTTCCGGATGGCCAAAATAAAATCCGCTTACAGAAGAAGTAGGATACATCGCAAAGCTTTCTGTAAGCGTGATGCCTATATTTTCTTCGATTTTGAGCAATTCAAAAAGCGTTCTTTTTTCTGAATGTTCAGGGCAGGCAGGATAGCCGGGGGCCGGTCTTATGCCGTGATATTCCTCTTTGATAAGGGATTCATTATTCAATATCTCTGATTTGGCGTATCCCCAAAGTTCTTTTCTGACAAGCTCATGCAAATATTCCGCGCCTGCCTCAGCAAGCCTATCTGCCAAAGCTTTGAGCATGATATCATGGTAGTCGTCGTGGTTTTTCTGAAACTCTTCCAATTTGGACTCAATTCCCCACCCAGATGTGACTGCAAATCCACCCAAATAATCTGTTTTCACAGGATGGATATAATCAGCCAAAGACCTGTTTGGGACGCCTTTGCCTTTCTTGCCTTGCTGACGGAGAAAATGAAAATTGAATTCGGAATCCCTTCCATCTGAAAGAACAGTGACATCGTCTTCATTTCGCTTAACTGGAAATAAATTCACCACCGCCTTTGCCTGAATCCATTTTTCTGCTATTGCCTGATCAAGCATGTTGTTGGCTTCATCAAAAAGCTTTTTAGCTTCATAACCGACGACTGCATCATCGAAGATTTTAGGATACCTTCCGGTCAGCATCCAAGTGCTGAAGAATGGCGTCCAATCAATGTATTTTCTCAAAACAGACAAATCAAGATCATGGAAAACCGTCTCTCCCAATTTGGCGGGAACTACTGGATTATAATGGTCCCAGTCAATATAGACAGGATTTGCCTTGGCTTCCCGGTAGGTAGCTAGTTGCTTCACCTGCTGCTTCGCCTCATGCTCGATACGTAGTTGGAGGTAGGTTTCTTTGATCCGCTTGTGATAGGCAGCTTTGGTTTCTTCATTGATGGATTCACCTGCTATCGGAACAGACTTGGAAGCATCGGTCACGTGGATGACTATCCCGCTGTAAGCAGGATCGATTTTCACCGCAGTATGGATTCTCGATGTCGTAGCACCACCGATCAACAAAGGAATCTGAAGTCCCTGACGCTCCATTTCGGAAGCAACGTAGACCATTTCATCCAATGAAGGCGTAATCAATCCGCTCAGTCCGATGATGTCCACTTTGTTTTTGATGGCCTCATCGATGATTTTCTGGGCGTCTACCATGACGCCGAGGTCGATGATCTGATAACTGTTGCAGGCCAAAACCACTCCGACAATGTTTTTTCCAATGTCATGCACGTCTCCTTTTACTGTTGCCAAAAGGATTTTTTTGATGCTGCTTTGTTCGGCATTATAATCCAAATCGCCGACTTTGGGCATGAAAGGCTCTAAGTAAGCGACTGCTTTTTTCATTACCCTAGCAGATTTGACCACTTGGGGCAGGAACATTTTTCCCTCACCAAATAAATCACCGACTACATTCATTCCATCCATCAAAGGCCCTTCGATGACCTTGAGCGGGTTATGGTATTTCAATCGTGCTTCTTCTGTATCTTCTATGACAAAGTCAATGATACCTTTGACCAAGGCATGTTCAATCCTTTTTTCAACAGGAAATTCTCTCCATGCTTCGTTGACAATTTCCTTTTTGTCAGATGCTTTCACAGTTTCTGCAAATGCCAATAATTGCTCGGTAGCATCTTCATTCCTGTCAAAAAGCACATCCTCAACCCTTTGAAGGAGGTCCTTTGGAATGTCATCATAAATTTCCAGCATGGTCGGATTGACGATTCCCATATCCATTCCGTGGCGGATGGCATGGTATAGAAAAGCTGCATGCATTGCTTCCCTAACCGGGTCATTACCCCGAAAAGAAAAGCTCACGTTACTTACCCCTCCACTAACTTTGGCACCGGGAAGGTTTTGCTTGATCCATTGGGTAGCGTGAAAAAAGTCAACCGCATTTTTTCTATGCTCATCCATTCCTGTGGCGACAGGGAAGATATTAGGGTCAATAATGATATCCTGAGGATTGAATCCAACAACATTGACTAGAATATCATAGCTCCTTTTGCAGATATCGATCCTTTTCTGATAGGTGTCGGCTTGGCCTTTTTCATCAAAAGCCATGACGACTACCGCAGCACCGAATTTTTTGATAGTCTTGGCCTGATTGATATACTCGGTTTCGCCATTCTTCAAACTTATCGAATTGACAATCCCTTTTCCTTGGATACATTTCAACCCGGTCAGAATGATTTCCCACCGCGAACTGTCAATCATGATCGGTATCCTGCTGATCTCCGGTTCTGAGGCAATGAGGTTCAGAAATTTTTTCATGGCGGCTACCCCGTCCAACATGCCTTCATCCATGCAGACATCCAAGACCTGCGCACCTCCCCTTACCTGATCCAAAGCAATTGTAAGGGCTTCATCATATTGCCCGTTGAGAATCAGTCTGGCAAATTTCTTTGATCCAGTGATATTGGTCCTTTCACCAATATTTACAAAATTGATTTCAGGAGTGAAAACCAAAGGTTCCAAACCTGACAATTTCATGGCGTTATATTTTTGGATTTTACTCATTTTCTGCGTTGACAAATTCAATCTTTCTAGGCGCGTATTTTTCAGCCGCTTTGGCTATGGCAGCTATATGTTCGGGCGTGGTACCACAGCACCCCCCGAGAATATTCACGTATCCTTCTTTCAAAAATTCCTCTATCTGACCGGCCATTTCACTTGCTCCCTGATCGTATTGACCAAATTCATTGGGGAGACCTGCATTTGGATAAACTGAAACTAAAAAAGGAGCATTTTCAGCCAAGACTTTCAGATAAGGTCTCAGCTCTTTTGCTCCCAAGGCACAATTCAATCCCACACTGAATAGTGGGACATGGGAAACAGAAATTAAAAAAGCTTCTGTCGTCTGACCTGAGAGCGTTCTTCCAGAAGCATCTGTAATCGTACCTGAAATCATAATGGGAATTCCACCCTCTTCAGGATTCAAAGGAATATTTCTTTCTTCGAAAACTTCCTGAATTGCATACAAGGCAGCTTTTGCGTTGAGTGTATCAAAAATGGTTTCTACCAACAATATATCAGAACCTCCATCCAACAATCCCCTGACCTGTTCTTTATATGCCTCGGACAATTGGTCAAAGGAGATGGCACGGTATCCGGGATCATTGACATCCGGAGAAAGCGAAGCGGTTTTGTTTGTCGGGCCCAAGGCACCGGCCACAAACCTCGGTTTGTCAGGGTTTTTGGCTGTAAATTCATCTGCTACTTCCCTTGCGATTTTGGCTGATTTGAAATTGATCTCATATGCCAAATGCTGTAACCCATAATCCTCCTGGGCAATGGAAGTACCGCTGAAAGTATTGGTTTCGATGATATCTGCGCCTACTTCTAGATAAGCGGCATGAATGGATTTGATGACATCCGGTCTCGAAAGCGAGAGCAGGTCATTGTTTCCTTTTAACGGCTTGGGATGGTTTGCCAATTCGGGTGTTCTGAAATCCTCCTCATTCAACTTAAAACGCTGAATCATAGTGCCCATGGCACCATCGAGGATGAGGATTTTTTTCTTTGCTAAGGCGAGTAATAAATCGGTTCTGTTCATGGATTGCTCAATTCAAAAACTTATGCGAGCAAGAACCGGAAAAAAGCATTTTTTCTTCCGCTCATCTTCTTCCGGCTTTTCCGGAATAGGAATTAGCACCTTGTTGATCAGGTTGCCAAGACGTCATAGGGCCTTTCCCTCGGTCTTTCTCGATAAGCTGTCCAAATTTAAAAGCAATTCTTGGATTTTGTGATTTTTTTTAAAGATTCTTTAATGAAATAGGTATATTTCTCCTAATTGCAAAATCGGACCTGATTCGTAAATACATTTTACAGAGCAAAAACCCCATTCCATATCCTCTCTTCTTATGAAATTCAAAATCCTTCTCTCCAGATTTGTCTTTGTTTTATTTTCGTGGTTGCTGTTCTTTTCTGCCATTTCATGCTCTTCCCCAGAATCCCAAACCCAACAAAAATCTGGGGACACTTGGGACGCCGAGCAAAAACTCAAAGACTTGGGTATTGTTTTGCCTGAAGCGAGTTCGCCGGTGGCCAACTATGTCAATGTTGTCCGGACCGGTAATTTGTTGTTCCTCGCAGGTAAAGGTCCCGGCTTACCGGACGGGACTTTTATAACCGGAAAAGTGGGTCAAGACTTGTCCATTGAAGAAGGAAAAGAAGCCGCCCGAATGGTAGCCATCAATCAATTGGCTGTCCTAAAAGCTGAATTGGGAGACCTCAACAAAGTCAAAAGAGTGGTAAAAGTATTGGGAATGGTCAACTGCGGTTCAGACTTTACCCAACAGCCACAGGTCATCAATGGCTTTTCTGACTTGATGGTGGAGGTTTTTGGAGAAAAAGGAAAGCATGCAAGATCTGCGGTAGGGATGAATGCATTGCCGATGAACATTGCCGTGGAGGTGGAGCTGATTGTGGAGATCGAGGACAATTAATGTTTGATCCCGACACTTAACTGAAAGTAGGGATTGGACATGTATCCTGACATCGGCAGGTCGAGCAGTTTGTAATTGGCCAATGGAATTTCATATCCTCCATTTATTCCAAACATAATCTTGGAGGAATTGTTTGGCGAAATCGGAATTCCATAAGCGACAAAAACTTCCGGTTTGGCCATCAGGCCACCCTTTTTCAAAAATGCATCATGAATGGGTTCTTCAAATAATCTTGGAAAATCAGGTTTGTTATTGCTCAGGAGACTGTATCGGATATTGCCATAACCGAGCCCTCCTGTTCCTCCCAATTCAAGATTTTTCCTTTCAAAAAACTTCATCCCAACATTTCCATAAATACGCAGACTATTTAAGGTATGGCTTTTTGATTCGTCGGCCTCTCCCGAAAGCCCAAGATTGTAGAAATCAAGTCCATAAAGAAGTCCCCTGCTTTCTCCCAATACTTTTAAGCCAATGTTATTTGGTCTTCCTTTAAATGGAGCAAGCCCATTTGCAGCTAAGACCTGATTGAATTGATCCGGTTTGGTGAAATGAAAGCCATATATCAAATGGGCAGAGATAGCGGCATCTTTATAAAAAAAATTATGGTCAGGGATGGTGATGCCTGCACCGATCCTGACAAAAGCCCCACTTTGGGTACTGTTGAACCTGATTTCATTCAGTTTCCATGAATTTTCAAAAGGGCTAAATGAATATCCAAATCTTGCCAAAAGCGCTACCGCTTCCTCTCTTCCCGGAATTGGCACATCATAGCTCATTTGAAACCCGATTTCGGTCAGAAATCCTGTCATATTCAAAGTCCCCTTGTGAAGGTTGCCGTCTCTTAAGATAAACCCATGCTCCGGATTTTGGAAAAAGCCCTCGAGGTTTTGTGCAGGATTTTCTTTCAGCATCTGAAAATTAAGAAATCCAGTCCCGACGGACATGTAATGAATCAGTTGGAAATTTCCTTCTTCGGTAAAGGAGAAACCGACGTTTAAATAAAATCTCGTACTATGATAATCAATCACATATCCATCAAAATTAGATTTTGGTCCACTGTTCTGAAAAAGCTCCAAACCAATGATAAAATCATTGAACCTCGTCAGATACCCAAAACTCAGGTTGGAGTAGCCGTTTCTCATCTGAGAAAGACCTTTATCGGCCAACATCTGGTTGAACTCCCGTAAGTTTGCCCCGGTTTTACCATAGGTCATGTACATGGTAGTCCTGTTGGATTTCGAGGATTGGGAAAAAGTAGGAAATCCTAAAGAAAGTGAAAGCAGCAGTACCAAGAAAAGTCTCATACCGATTTGTTTGCTGCCAAAATTATAATGAAAGCGGTAATAGCTAACTCCTTTTTTCAAATTTATGGCTTAAGGTATTTGAGTATTTTGGTATAAAGGTTATCAGGGTTGAACGGTTTGCTGATATAATCATCCATGCCCACTTTATCCAATTGGTCTTTAACTTCAATCAACGAAGAAGCTGTCAATGCAATTATCGGAACATTCTTCTTTTTTTGATCATCCATATTTCTGATGAATTCAGCGACCTGGAAACCATCTTTTTCAGGCATCTGCAGGTCAAGTAATATCAAATTAAAATCCTGTTCGAGATATGCTTTAATGGCTTCATTGCCATCATTGGAAATCACCACATTCTTCACTCCCCACTTATTGAGAAATTTTCTGATCATGATCTGATTTACAAGGTTGTCCTCTGCAACCAAAATACTTGCATCCTGCATGTAATGTAACCCATCAGAGTAGTCTTTATGGAAAAGAATGGCTTTTGATTGCGGTTTTTCAAAAACTGCAGTGAATGTGAACCTGGTTCCTCCTTCTTCTCTTTGATAAGCTTTGATCTCAGCACCGAACAACTGCACCAGTCTTTTGACGATGGCAAGCCCAAGGCCTGTTCCACCATATTTTCTTGTCGTGGCGGCACTTGCCTGCGTAAATGCCTCAAATACCAAATCAAGCTTGTCTTTTGGAATCCCGATTCCGGAATCTTCAAAGTCAAACCGAATCGATGTTTTTCTTTCATCTTCCATTTCATTGGTCAACTTGATTTTGATAAAACCCTTTTCAGTAAATTTTATCGCATTGGAAACCAGGTTATTGACAATTTGACCTAGTCTTACCGGGTCACCGACGAGGTTTTGTGGCAAAGTTGGATCAGCTTCAAAAACCACGTTAAGCGCTTTTTCCCTTGCCTGATAGGAATAGGAATGAAGGATTCTGTTGAAAACATTGTTCAGTTCAAAATTAACTTTTTCAAGTTCAACCTTCCCTGAATCAATTTTACTGTAATCTAAAATATCATTGATCAACCCCAACAGGTTCTCAGCCGAAAACTGCAGGGTTTTCAAATTTTCAAGCTGGTCAGGTCGTGGTTCATCCTCGATCAACAGGTGAGCCATTCCAATTACTGCATTCATCGGAGTCCTGATTTCATGGCTCATGATGGAAAGAAATTGCGACTTGATCGTGGAGGCTTGCTCGGCTTTCTCTTTGGCGTGGAAAAGCTCTTTCTGTGCTTCTTTGAGATTGGTAATATCTCTGGCTATCCCTGTATAATATATCTTTTTGCCTTCCTCATCAGTCACCAACTTCCCATTGGAACTGAATACCCTATAATCTCCTGCCTGGTGCCTAAGTCTGAACTCGAGGTACTGGTTTTCTTTGAAAAAATTCGGTTCTGATTTACTTCTTACTCCAAATACCGAAAGGTCGTCAGGATGCAAAAAATCCGTAAGCCTTCTTCGCATCACTTCCTCTGAGGGATAGCCGAGAAATTGCTTCACGTTTGGTGAAATATAACTCAGGGTCATGTCCAAATCAAGGGAGAAAATAATCTCAGTGGATTCCTCAACAAGTTTCCTGTATTTTTCTTCATTTTTTCTCAGGTTTTCTTTTGCCTGATGCTCTTCATTGATATCCCTCAATATCCCTAGTGCATACTCAATCTCACCTCCATACATAATAGGTCGGACGGTGATCTCATATACACGGCGACGGAAGACAAGATGCTTTTGGATGATCTCATTTTTGAGCAGTGCACGGGTGACGATGGGCTGGATTTCATTCAGGTTATCGGGATGGACTTCTGCCAAGGTCTTCCCTTCAAAATCCCTTGCTGTCATTCCCCAATCTGCAAAGTTTGTCCCTTGTGCAACAATATATCTAAGATCCCTATCTATTAAAAAAATACTGGTACCCGGAATGTTGGATGCCAAAACCCGGTACCTTTCTTGGCTCCGAAGAATCTCTTCACGGTTATTTTTTCTTTCGGTGATATCCTGAAGGATACCCTCATGGACAAAAATCCTGCCTTCGGAATCATAAACCTCACGGGTCCTATCTTCTACCCAACGGTAAGAACCATCCCCTTTTCTGATCCTATACTCCCCTGAAAAAGCTGGAATGCCATTTTCACTCTCCTTTGCATAATGAAAATCCAAAAGTCGGATGACGTCATCAGGATGGATCAGATCGAGAATACTTGTTTTCGAGTTGACCAACCTGGAGGAATTATACCCAAATTGCCTGATGTTCTCGGTGATGTAAAGAATTCTGAAATTTTCATTTGGGTCAACCGTAAACAATACAGCAGGACTGTTTTCCACTATCATCTGGGCCTTTCTGGCAATGGCTTCCTGTCTGACCTGAAGGGATAAGTTACGGATTACAAATGAATATCCGATTTTCTCTTTTTCATCATTCAAAAATTGCTGTACGGAGACTTCATAAGGATCTACCACGCCGGTCCTCAGCCTCAACTGCATTTGTTTGGTAATGCCTTCGTTGGTTTTCAGGCTTTCCAATAGCTTTTCCAAAGTATTGGAGTCTTCAAAAATAAACTCAAAAAGATCAGTTATTTTCCCCCGAAAATTTTCACTTTCTCCAATTTTACACTCTTTTAAGCCGGCTTTGTTGATATATATTATTTTGAGAGAGCCGTCTGTCACCGCAATGGGATCATCCACCTGGGTTAGAATCTGGGACTGTAGTTTTAGATAGTTTTCAGCATCTTTTTTATGGGTGATATCAGAGCAATACCCAAATACTTCCACTTCTTCACTGTTCTCGATTTCCCTAACCTGTATGGTGAAGCTGATGAACTTTTCTTTTCCTTCAACGGTAAATATGCTAAACTCGCCATTGGTGGTACTTCTGGTATTGACCGCAATTCTTAATATCTCTAGGAAATCCCTTCTGTCCCCTTTTTTTATTCTTTTCAAAAATCCAGCTAAGTCGGAGGAATAAATATTCTCATCCAATTCAAAAATTCTTTTTAAACCTGAAGAATAGGCTATTCTTCTTTTGGTATTGCTAAATCTCCAGGATCCTGATTTTGCCAAAATCTCTGTAGAGGCCAAAAGCCTTTCATTCCGCTCAAGCCTCTTTTTGATTGCCCTATTGATAAAACTTCCGGCATAGACGTCGCCAAGCTGCCGCAGGACATATTCGTCTTTTTCATGCCAAGCCCTCTTTTCATGGACTGCATCTAGTCCAAAGAAACCTATCAATTTGTTCTCGGAAAAAATCGGGATCAATACAAATGATTTAATTCCCTGCTGCCGGTAGATTTCTTTTTCTATTTCAAAATTCTCAGGCATGAGGTCTACATCCGGCACAACCAGAATTTCACCTTTCCTTAGGAATTCTATTGAAAGGTTCCCATCTGTAACCGGCAGGTTTTTAAGGTATTGGATTTGGGGCTCGATGCCATTCGCTGTCCATTCATAAACATTTTCGATTTCTCGCAGGTCATCATGAACTAGAAAAATATAAGCCCGGTCAGCTTTTTCGAATTCCCCCAACATCTTCAAAGACAATTTGAAAACTTGGTCAACCTGATTATAACCTGCATTGACAAATTTTGCAGAAATCTTATTGATCAGATTCTCAAGTTCATATCTTTTTTGAAGCGATTTTTTGGCCTTCCAATATGCTGTAATATCTCTTGCACTGAAAAGAATCCCATTTATATTAGGGTCATGCAGCAGATTCCTACAGTAACTTTCTATATAAACCTTATTTCCGTTCGGGATACCGACCCAAAAATTGATGTTCACCTCAGATTTTGAGCTAAAAACCTGATCAAATTCACCTTCATCTATTTCAATGATCCCATCCTCAATGAAATCTTTGTAGGACTTCCCAATAATTTTTGATGGATCAACTCCCAATTTATCTATGACTGCCGCACTTATAAATTTATACCTTCCCTCTCTATCCAAAATCGCAACCATATCATGGCTGTGTCTTAGGACACTTGAGACAAAATTCAGGTCATAGGTCGTATTATTAACAGCCAAAAAGGATCCCCCAATAGAATTTACATCAAAACCAGTCTTTATTTTTTTACCGATAGAAACACAAAACCTTTGGCGATCATCACTGTATAAACTTTTGAATTCCCAGATGTAATCGAAAGAAGAACCATCGATACTGATCAAAGGAGAAATATATTCTTCATCTGACAAATCTCCCGATCTAAAAAAATCAAAAAGCTTACGCTTGATGTACTCAGCACCAAAAATCTCCTCCCAAGCTACGATTGGTCCACGGAAGTTTTTGATGAAGAAATCATTCAAAAAAATGTCATTTTCTTCAGAAAAAACAACAACGGGCTCTTGTATTTGATTGAAAAAACCTAGAATATCTAATTTTTTTACTACACTCATGTATCGGGGAAAGGATGCCTGTTCAATTTGAGTTTAAACCTTCTGTTCGGGTAATTTGGGATTAAATCAACCCAATTATAAGTCGAAGTTTAATCAATAAATAACAAAATCAACCATATGGTTCAAATTAAAATTTTCTTAAATCAGGTAAATCCCCATTTTTCCTGGATGGGAAAAATGGAGAACATCTTTCCTCCTTAAAAAAACATGGCTTCCAGAATATCGCTAAATTTTAAATGAATAGTTAATTGAATTAAAAACAGATTTCCGGTGATTGAAAAACCGGCATCAAGCGAAAAATATGTTAAATTTTAGTCAATAGCTTCTTCAAAAAAGAAGGGGGAAATTAATTCATAACTAAATCAAAGGATGATTAAATTTATATTAAACTTATAGAAAATATTATTAATCTAATTAATTTGTCAAAAAAATACCCAGTATTGGTTATTTTTTATAGATTTTTAATTCTCTATGTTTGAGGACCTATTGGAGTTACTCTGATAAGTGTTTAAGTTCAAAAAAGGGTTTAACCCAAAACAAAAATCCCCGGTTTTTACCGGGGATTTTTTTATGCCAATATTTTAAAATGGATTAGTTTACTGCAGTAGAATCAGCTGAAACAGCTGTAGTATCTATAGGAGCTTCTAAAACTTCAGGAGCAACTTCTTCAACAGGAGTTTCAACCACTTCAACTTCTTCAGTTGTTTTGTTGCCACAAGAAGCCATAAAAGCAGAAGCAGCGATCATCATTGCAAAGATTGTCTTTTTCATATTGTTTGATTGTTTAATGTCCTTTTAGGACGGTTTGTTTGATTTTTATTTTATTTTTTATTTAAATGCTTTCGCTAAATTTCTAATACCCCAATGTCTTGTATATTTTCGGGGGCATAATTAATCCGGGAAAATACAAAACATGGTTTTGCAACTTCAAAGATTACATTAAGGACTCTTGTTATTTTGGGGGCTGGTGCAATTCGGTTTATTTTATCGAATAGCTTAAATGTATGAGAATGATCAAATCCAATCAGGGCGCATTTGTATTCAAGGAATATTTGAATATTGACGCTATTGGTAAAAATAAGTAAACTGTCTCTGCGACAGATTTAATTTCAATTTTTTGAACATCCAAAATGGAATAAACAACCTTGTTCAAAGGTTGAATTACTTTGAATTCTTCAATATTGGAAATTTTATTTCCTGAAGGGTATTGGAGGTTATTTGGAAGTTCAATGAATTTGAAGTCTGCTTCAGAAACAAATTCACCTTCATATACTATTTCAACTCTTTGTTGGAAGCTATCTACGATGGCCAAGAATGTAAAAAATACCGCCATGGCACAGACAAAAAGCCTGATACCACTTGAAAGACCATATTTTATTCTTGAATTCACGTTGCAAAATTATGAAATTTTTTATTAATCCTAGCCTTTTTTTTCAAGTGGACTAATAATCCCTAATTAAATTAATAATAACCCAACAGATTGACCGTATGATTGCAAATAATAAAATAGTAACAATTAGAATAAATTAATGTGTTTAATTTATGTTGGTAAAACTAATTGAAATATTATCAGTAAAATTTAGGCTTTTGCAAAATTAAATTTCATGGATTTTTTGCGGGTAAATTTAATTTAAAACTTAAAAATACTTAGAGCAAATAAATAAATTCCGAACTTTAAATTCGAAATAGGAAAGAAATGGATAAAAAATTAAGGATTATTTTTATGGGAACCCCAGAATTTGCAGTTCCTTCCCTAGAAATTTTGATAAAAAATGGATGGAATGTTGTAGCCGTGATTACCGCCCCGGATAGACCACAAGGCAGGGGACAGAAATTAATTTCATCCCCTGTCAAAATTACGGCAATCGAAAATGGGATTCCTGTCCTGCAGCCAACCAATCTCAAATCAAATGATTTTATTGAAGAGCTGAGAAGTTTTCATGCGGATTTACAAATCGTAGTTGCGTTCAGGATGCTTCCTGAGGTAATTTGGAGTATGCCCCCAAAAGGTACCTTCAACCTCCATGCTTCCTTGCTTCCCAACTATAGAGGAGCTGCGCCTATTAACTGGGCAATTATCAACGGAGAAAAGGAAACCGGAATGACCACTTTTTTTTTAAAGCACGAAATAGATACCGGAAGTATCATTTTTCAGGAAAAAGAGCCTATAAACTCTGAAGACAATATAGGTACATTGTATGAAAGACTCATGGATAAAGGCTCAAAACTGGTTTTGAAGACAACGGAGAAAATCCAAGAAAATAAAATCCTGACCTTGCCCCAAGATGAAGCACAGGCAATCCACCATGCTCCAAAAATATTTAAGGAAACCTGTGAGATTGATTGGAATAAACCTGCAGAAGCAATAAGAAATCTCATCAGAGGCCTTTCCCCCTACCCTGCAGCATGGACTTTTTTGGATGGAAAAACATGTAAAATCTTTAAAAGTGAATTTTCAGATAAAGATCTACAAGGGCTAACTCCGGGAGAATACTATTCTGATGGAAAAAAAGAGTTGGTCTTCCAGACAGGCAGTGGAGCTTTAAGGATTTTAGAACTTCAGGTAGAAGGAAAGAGGAAACTTGGGATAGAGGAGTTTTTGAGAGGATATAAAATTCACTAAACATACCCGATCCCAAAAGAGAAAAATCATGTTTTTTATTAAAATCTACCTTTCTACTCGTTAGATTCCTGTTTTTTGCTTGTCTTTCTTATTCAAATGAAATAAATTGTACCTCCAATATACCTCCATGAAATGAAAAGAACATTCCTATTTTTCTCCGCATTTGTTTTCTTATTGACTTCGTTTTCTGTCAATGCCCAATTTATCAATAGGATTAAAAATGCCGCAGAAAGGGGCGTCAGTAGGGCCATTGAAAGGAAAGTCGAAAGTGAAATGGAAAAAATTGCAAGAAGGAAGCTCGATAAAATGTTTAAAGACGTTTATGGAACTGATGATCCGAATTCAGTTCCTGGGGTGGACATAGAAAAGATGATGTCCTCGATTTATAATGACATAGAGGTGGACGAGTCCTATGGTTTTGAAGGATTCGCAATTTTGGAAATCACCGGATCAGATGAAAAAGGAAAGCAAAATGAACCTATTCACCTTACCTCGTTTTATTCAAAAGACCCCAAAATCACTGCGATGAAATTTACTGATCCGGAAAAAAAAGAGGATGGTACATATGTTCTCATATATGATTTTAACCGGAATGTAGGCATCACATTGCTTGAAAATGAAGGAGAAAAAATGAGGATGACCTTCGCTTACGATTACGCAGCCATGAGTTTGCCTGACTCGGCGGTTGGAGTCTCAGGTGATGAAGCAGAGGATGTGACTTTCAAAAAAACCGGGAATTCAAAAATAATCTCCGGCCATGAATGTGAAGAGTACCTCATTGAAACCACTGAAAATATCAACCACTATTGGGTTACAAAAACTTCGATAACCGGGCAAACGCCTTTCTGGAGTCAAAACAATCCGTTTTTGACAGCTCGGATGAAAGACCAAAATACTGACCTTTTCAGCAACCTTCCAACAGGCAACATGATGGAAGCCCATATCATAAGCAAAGTGGACCAAAGCAAAGTCGACATGGTTACAATTGAATTAGAGGAAAACAACAAGCAGCTTTTTCTGATGGCTGAGTATCCAAGTATGGCCAAATCAATGAAATAGCTATGGCCATTTGCGCTTTATTTTTTAAATAACTTTTAAGTTCATACATGAAAATTGGTTAATAGACGTGCATTCTTTCCCGTCAAGATTTCTTGATTGGATAAACCTTGGTAACTTAGCCAAAATCTTAAAAAACATTGAAAGTATCCATCATAGTTGCCAAGTCATTGAACAATGTCATAGGCAAAGACAACCAATTGATTTGGCGTCTGTCGGCTGATCTTCAGCTTTTTAAAATCCAAACCACAGGTCATTACATTATCATGGGTAGAAAAACCTATGAATCCATCGGTAAACCGCTTCCAAACCGTACTTCTATTGTAATCACCAATAACCCTGATTTTAGTGTTCCTGAAGGGCATTTTGTCGCACATTCATTAGAAGAAGCCATCCAAATCTGCATTGGGAAAAAATTGGATCAGGTTTTTATCATCGGTGGAGGAGAGATTTACCGGCAAGCAGTGCCGATAGCAGATGAATTGGTAGTGACTGAAGTAAATGCCATTCTGGACGGTGATGTATTTTTCCCGGAAATCGATATGAATGAATGGACAGTAGTTTCTTCCAATTCCTATAAAAAGGATGAGAAGAACCAGTTCGATTTTGATTTTGTGATTTACAAACGAAACACAAAATGACAAAATACAAGGAAGTTAGGGCAGAAATAATTTCAATTGGAGATGAGTTGCTTTATGGTCAGATCGCAGATACCAATAGTCAATGGATCAGTCAGGAACTCGATAAAATCGGAGTTCGGGTGGTGCATAGGAGTACCATTGGAGACAATCGGGATGCGATCCTTGCAAGCTTTGAAGCTGCCGAAAAAAGGGCTGATATCATTTTGATGACGGGCGGACTTGGCCCTACAAACGATGACCTCACAAAACCACTTTTGGCAGAATATTTCGGTTGTGGTATTGAATTGGTCCCGGAGGCATTAGAGGCAGTCAGGTCATTTTTCGAAAAAAGAGGCAGGGAACTCACTGATCTTAATAGAATGCAGGGCCATTTGCCAACCAAATGCATCTATGTACCAAATGAATTGGGAACTGCACCGGGAATGTGGTTTGAAGTAAATGGAAAAAAATGGATGTCGATGCCCGGCGTGCCCCACGAGATGAAAAACCTGATGACACAGCATGTTATCCCAAAAATCAAATCCCAGTTTACCCTTCCAAATATCTACCATAAAGTGATAAAAACCGTCGGCATCGGTGAAAGCTGGCTCGCCGACCTGATTAAAGATTGGGAAAACAACCTCCCGTCGCACATCAAACTTGCCTATCTGCCTTCCTTGGGACAGGTCAAACTCAGACTTACGGCCTTTGGTGATGACCTTTTCGGCCTTCAGAATGACGTGGAAATCGAGATCGAAAAAGTAAAACCAATTATCGAAAAATATATCTTCGGATACAACAAGGAAACTCTTGAAGAAGCTATTGGGATACTCTTGAAACAAAAAAACAAAAAAGTCGCTTTAGCAGAAAGCTGTACCGGAGGATATATTTCACATTTGATCTCTAGCATTGCCGGCTGTAGTGATTATTTTCAAGGCGGTCTGATTCCTTACCACAATCAGTTCAAGAATAAATTGCTCGGGGTTGAAAATGAAATCCTGGAAACCCATGGTGCGGTAAGCGAACCCACAGTCATCCAAATGGCAGAAAATATCAGAAAACAATTTAACGCTGATTTTGGATTAGCAAGCAGTGGCATAGCAGGACCGGCAGGAGGTTGGGCCGAAAAACCGGTAGGAACAGTCTGGATTGCCTGCGCTTTTGAAGGAAAGACCATTTCCAAAAAACTTCAGCTCACCCAGGATAGAATCCTCAATATACAACTGACTGCGGTGGCAGTTTTGAATTTGTTGAGACTTTGCATTTTAGGGAAAACAGAATAAAAATTATGTCTACTGATTTTGCATTGGTTAAAATAAAATTTAATTTTAAAACTTGGAAATAAACCCAATTAAATAATAAAGGAATGGCAAATGTAGAAATGCTGATGCCCAAGATGGGTGAAAGTATAATTGAAGGAACTATACTCACTTGGCTGAAAAAAGAAGGCGATTTCATCGACCAAGATGAATCTGTATTGGAAGTTGCCACTGACAAAGTCGACACCGAGGTCCCTGCAACACATGCCGGTATTTTAAAGAAAATTTTGGTAAAAGTAGGGGAAGTTGTCGCAGTAGGTGCGCCCATTGCAATTATTGAATCAGCTTCTGAATCTTCCGGAATGTCCAATATTTCTGAAATCGAAGCAAAGTCACCGTCTTCAAGTGAAGAATTGATTGCTATCTCTCCAGCACAGACAGCTACTGTTATTTCAGCATTTTCCCAAGAGGAAAGACCGGGGGACGACGATCGGTTTTATTCACCATTGGTATTGAGCATTGCAAAAGAAGAAAAAATCAGCAAATCAGAATTATCCACCATTACCGGCACAGGAAAAGACACCCGTGTGACCAAGCAGGACATTCTTCTATATCTGAAAAACCGTGATGAGGGGAAAGTTGAAATATCAAATACAGCTAAAAGTTCAGGGTCTTTTGCCAATCCTGTCCAGAGGGTAGAAATGAGTATCTCTGCCCAAGATGAGATAATGGAAATGGATAGGATGCGTAAAATGATCGCCCAAAGAATGGTGGATTCCAAACGTATTTCTGCTCACGTGACGTCATTTGTAGAGGTGGATGTGACCAATATCGTATTGTGGAGAAATAAGGTGAAAGACGCCTACAAGAAAAAAGAAGGGGAGCCATTGACCTTTACTCCGTTTTTTATTGAAGCTGTAGCGAAAGCAATAAAGGATTTTCCGATGATCAATATCTCCGTCGATGGGGATAAAATCATCAAAAGAAAAGACATCAACATCGGAGTTGCAGTAGCACTGCCATCCGGTAACCTGATAGTTCCGGTAATACGGAATGCCGATCAGCTTAACCTCATCGGGCTTTCAAAAAAAATCAATGATCTTGCCAACAGGGCCCGGATCAATAAACTTTCGCCTGACGAATTGAGTGGCGGTACTTATACAGTCTCGAATGTGGGATCATTTGGCAATGTCATGGGAACTCCCATCATCATGCAACCTCAGGTGGCTATCCTTGCAGTCGGAGCAATCCAGAAAAAACCGGCAGTGGTCGAAACTCCAACAGGAGATGTCATCGCAATAAGACATAAAATGTTTCTTTCGCATTCCTATGACCACCGGGTAGTGGATGGTTCTCTGGGAGGAATGTTTGTCAGGAAAGTGGCTGATTATCTTGAATCATTTGACTTGGATACCGACCTATAAAAAAAGAGGTCAATTGACCTCTTTTTCTTTGCCTAATTTTTCAGAACAAGACCTGATAATACTTGTGATTTCATTGATCTTCAAAGGCTTGGCGATATAGGAATCCATGCCCAGTTCCATTGCCAAATCCACATCTTCCTGAAAAGCATTTGCCGATAAACCTACGATGGTTATTTTCCTACCGTTTGATTTTCGGATAATTTTTGTGGCCTCCAACCCGTTCATCACCGGCATCTGAATATCCATCAAAACAAGGTCATATTCTGATTCTTTTACTTTACGGACAGCCTCCGAACCGTTTCTTGCTACATCATATTCATAGCCCAACTGAACCATCAACATATCCATAAATAGTAAATTAGTGGAATTATCCTCTGCCAAAAGGATTTTCAAAGGGAATTCCTTGGCCATGTTTTTCCAGATAAATCCATCCTCTTCTTCCTCCTCCTGTAAACTTTCCTCGAGGTTGCCATCTTTGACCCATATTTTTCCAAAAATGCTAAAGGAGAATTCAGAACCTACCCCAAATTCACTTTTGATGGTCAGTTCACCTCCCATCAGTTCTATGATTTTTTGAGAAATAGCCAAACCCAGTCCTGTTCCCTGATGCCTTTTGGTGGTGCTGCTGTCAAGCTGAAAGAATGGTTTGGCCAGCATCTCAATTTTATCGGAAGGAATACCGATTCCGTTATCCTTGACCTCAAAATTTAAAATGACATTTTTTTCAAAAAAGGATTCTCCTGAAATATTCAAGGAAATTGTCCCCCCATCAGGTGTGAACTTTATGGCATTGCCGATGATGTTGATCAAAATTTGCCTTAGTTTTTCTTTGTCGAGCTCTACAAAGTCAGGCACCACATCATCAAATTGGTGGGAAAATTGGAGGTTTTTTTCTTTGATCAGTCCTGAAAATATTTTAATGGTCTTTTCAATTTCATTCTTAAAATTAAATATTGATTTGTAAAGCGTCATTTCTCCCGATTCGATCTTGGAATAATCAAGGATGTCCTTGATGATGTTGAGCAGGGATTCACCCGAATCTTTGATAATCTGTAAGTACTCCTTTTGCGTTTGGTCCAAAGGTGTCGTTTCCATCAAAGGAATGATTCCCAAAAGTCCATTCATCGGGGTCCTGATTTCATGGCTCATGTTTGCAAGGAATTCTGATTTGGCCAGATTGGCCTGTTCCGCGGCCTTTTTCGCTTCCATCAACCCCCTTTCCCACAGTTTTTGGCCGGTGATATCCCGGGCAATGGACATCACTTTATCATTGTCAAGTCTAAAAAACCTTGCTTCAAACAATCTTTTTCCAGAGGCAATATCTATTTCATATTCTGCCGTCTGCATGTTACCGGTTTTGATCGTATTGTTGAAGACTTCCTGAATATCCTTTGCGAGCTTTGTCGGTAGTATATCTTTTATTTTCTTACCGATTGCCCCTTCCAATGGCGCTACAAGCAGACTTTTGTTTTTTACATGGAAATCAAGGTACCGGCCTTCATTGTCGTAAATGAAAATCAGATCCGGCAAACTGTTCAATACCGCCCTGAGCCTGTTTTCACTGTTGACAATTTCCAATTCTATTTCGTGCTTCTCCTGTATGTCGGCGCAAATCCCCACATTTCCCAAAAAATTTCCGTATTCATCGAATTCCATCTTTTCGAAAATCTTAGTCCTCCGCATTTTGCCCGACTTGGTTTTGAAATCAACCTCTAGGGAAATACTTTCTCTTTTGTTTAAAATCGACTCAGAGATTGTTTTTTCAAGTTTTGCAATGTCCTTTTTTGAGATATATTTTTTGAAATTTTCTGCAAAGTCCTCCTTTTCAAATCCCAAAATCTGCTTGACTTCTCTTCCCACGCTCGTCATTTTTCCATTACGATCCTGGAAATAAATAAAGCCTTTGGTTTCGTGTAGCAGCAAAGCCTGCCTTCTAAACAATTCCGAAATCTCATCCGCATTCCCCGATAGCACTGCATTGGTAATCTGGGAATTTTTGATCGACTTAAACAAAATCAAAATCACCAAGGCCAATAATATCAACAACGCCAAAATCAGATAGAAATAAGTACTGAAAATACCCGACGTAACGACATTACGGTTGACCACAAACACGGTGGTGAATTTACTTTCCAATGGAAAAAGGGTAAAAGGATAATGTTGGATCAATGCCTCAAATTCCAGTTCCTCATTTTCATTGACAAATTTGCCCCGGAAGTCCCCTTTCAAACCGTCATTCACTTGATCGGCTATATGTTGTAGGATTTCTTGGTCGAGTAAAAATCCCTTTTTGAGCTTTTGCTGATGGGTTCCCCTGAGTTTACCGTCACTATAGATCAATTTTTCCCCTGAAATCCCGAGATAATAATTTGTCATTTCATCGATGAAAAAACGCTCAAGATTTACCGTTGCACGGATTGCGAGCTTATTCGGTTCATTTTTTAAGTAAACCTCGTTCTTACCCAACTCTAGGTGTATTTGGTTGGTATCAAGTCTTGTTTTGATGAAGTTATTACGGTTATCAAAATGAAAAAGTACTGCCTGACGAGGAAACAAAACTTTGACAGTGTCCAACAAATCACGGTGGTTATTGAATATCCTTCTTGCCCTTTTTTCAAATGCAAGTATTTCATTATCTGCATTTTCATAAGTATCCGGCTTCAGGTTATTGACAAAAAAAGACATGTCTTCGTAGAAAGCCGAAAACCTTCTTTCAATCTGTTTAGAGGCGAGTTCAGACTGTTTATTGAGGGTGGCTTTACTTGAATTTATTTGGTTGTCATTGAGCACCTGAAAGAATGCCATCCCCAAAAAAGTGATTAGAAAAACAACAAAAATCCCCATTACCACCAAGATGCGGTAAAGGCCTGTTTCGGATTTTGGGAGTGAATAATCTTTAGGAATCATCAAAATTGAATTTCTAGAACATACCAATCGAGTTTGCTCATTTTTTTGGATAGGATTTTGAGTTTTGTTTTATTTTCTGACAACCATAAAACCTGTTCGCCGGAATTGATTATTTTGTCGGCAATGATACGGACATTTTTATCCTTGCTTTTAAATAAATTAAAATCTTCTTTCCGGTAACTATCCGATGTGATGGTTTGTGTATAGGTATAATTTTTTAGAGTTGGCAGTGCAAGGGCTTCGATGGCCTTGGATTTGCCCGCAACAACCGTCCCTTTCCCATCCACAATGATCAGCTCCCTGGAGGATTTGTTGACATAGTTCTCAATGATATCATTCAATGTGATGTCAAACCCCAAGACCATTTTCAAATCACCGGCAACATATACAGGATGTGCCAAAGTTACCATCCACCCCCTCCCGACAGGATCAATGTACATTTCCTCGACCCAAACAGGCCCTTTATCAGGATTATGCTTTTCATCTCCCTCATAATAAAAATTGAAGGAGGTCAAATCCAAATCGGGTTCTAACATCTCATTGACGTCATAGGGAGGATATAATCTGTTGAGTTGGACTTTGGAGTTGAAGTAAACCTGGGACACAGTCGGGAATTTTTTTATGATATTCCTGAATTCCTCATCAAGGGGATTTGTCAATAAAATCATTTGGCGGACGGCTTCTTTGTCCTTGACCGAAGTTGGAAAATATAGAGAACTGTGCTCAGGATCAGCTCCGGGTTCTGAGTTGGCGGATATCCCTTCCAATTTGGATGTGCTTTTGGGGGGATTGGAAAGTCCTTCAACCGGATTTTCCAATAGATTCTGACTGGTTATGCCTAATTTGACGATTTCTTCTTCAAGAAGACCAAGGTCATATTCAAGTAATGAAACAAAAGTGTTGATTTCAAAAAAATCTGTCTTGGTGGCATTATTACCGGAAGACTGACAGGAAACAAAACAAATAAGAACAAAAATCGCAATAAGGGATAAAACTTTCATTTTTATGCTTTAAGTATTTCCTTAAATCTAAAGATTTTCAAGCTGTTTTTGAAAGCTTTCACCCATTTCTTTAAATCTGAGTTTTACACGGTCAAAAAATTCACCCCCATAAAATAAATCCAGATCAGCTTCCTCCAAAATATCCGTTTCGGGGATCTTAAAAGTCTGTTCCATAGGTCCAAATTCATATTTGAGCAGGTATTTATTATTCCATGAAAATACGGAAACCCTGATTTCATCTTTTGAAAATTCGCTGACTACCCTCATTCCGGTCTCCTTACTTCTACGATATGCCTGATTTCAGAATTAAGAGAGGAAGCTACAGAGCAATATTTATCCACTGCAAGATTTACTACTTTGGTAAATTCCTCCACCGTTGCATCGGGTGATACCAGTACAAATTTCATATCAATCTGGGTATAGTATTTAGGGACGCCTTCATGCCTCGTTCCAATGATTTCAATAAAAAAGTCAACAATTATCCTTCTTTTCTTTTTCATCATCAGTACCGCATCGACCGCAGAGCAGCCACCCAAGGCCGAGAGCAGCAGCTCCATAGGCGATTGGGCTTTTTT
>JBBRFK010000007.1:0-34458 GCA_038224435.1 Cytophagales bacterium
TCATAAATTTTTTTATCTCCATCTCCTGAACTTCCTGTTGCAATTACATCCATTTTAAATGGATTTTGTACAGTAAGTTCTGTAGACCCATCATCTGTTTTCCGGTTAGGATTACTTGTATATGGCATCATCCCATCAGGATCAATAAACCTTATCGGATTATT
Source organism: Cytophagales bacterium (assembly GCA_038224435.1). Lineage (GTDB taxonomy): Bacteria > Bacteroidota > Bacteroidia > Cytophagales > Cyclobacteriaceae > Cognataquiflexum. The sequence continues at coordinate 165 of JBBRFK010000007.1, forward strand.
GAAGGCATAATTGTAAGGGGAATGCCTTCGCATCTGATCCGCCAAGGGGTCAACAACACCCCATCTCCCAATACTCGCATTCCCGATTCGCTTTGCTCTCGGGACAGGCTATACATCCTCGCCCCGTAATCCAGCCATCCGATCTCATCGATCTTTTCCTTCCCGTTAAACAGGTATTTATTCTTACTCATGCCCCCCGCCTGATACGACAGTGCAGGCATCTCCATCCCAAAGGGATAATAATGCGTCACCTGCACCGTAGTAGATGGAGTACTCTGGATACGGAAGTTGTCAAAGAACACATCCTGTGAGGTCTCATTTACGAGGAAGGTCTCAATGAATCCGCCCTTTTCGATCAGCAGCGCATGCTTGAGATTCTCGTGTTTGTTTTCCGCTTGGGAAGATAGTTCCTTCCCTGCCGGCTGGCATTTCGCTAAATTAATCCAAAAGGATTAATTTTTAACGCTCAATCCTCTTTTTCATAAAGCACAGAGTCTGAATCATACAGCGCATAGCCCATATATGCCTCAGGAGTTTTCTTCTTTTACAGGTCCTTACCGACCAAGTCCACTATCCCAAGTAAGGTAGCAGGATTCAAACTGCCGGATCGTGCTATGACGCCACTATTTTAACCCCTGACCAAAAAAAAAACCACCTCAGCGAGGTGGTTTTCCAAACTACATTCTACAGTGAATTTTCTTTACAACTTGATAATCCAACCATGGTCATCATCAATCTTGCCGTACTTGATGTCATCCAGGGTTTTTTGGACCTGATGGGAGAAGGCATTTGAAGGCTTTTCAGGCAGGATATAGTCCTGGCCATGGATGTTGATTTTGGAGATATGCGCAATGGTCGCGGCAGTTCCGGTGCCAAATGCATCCTGAAGGGTTCCTTCAATAAGGGCTTTTTCCAACTCGGTTACAGACAAAAACCGCTCTTCCACATGATAGCCCATTTCATTGGCCAGTGTCAATACTGAATCTCTCGTAATTCCTTTCAGGATAGTTCCGGTATGGGTCGGCGCGGTGATAATGGTACCCTTGATCAAAAACATGACATTCATCGTGCCGCTTTCTTCGATAAACTCATGGGTTTTGCCATCGGTCCAAAGCAGTTGGTCATACCCTTCTTTTTGTGCCAAAAGTGCGGGATGCAGGGACCCTGCATAGTTACCGGCAGCTTTTGCAGCTCCGGTTCCTCCCTCTATCGCCCTGGTAAATTTCTGTTCGACTTTCACGGCCACAGGCTTGGAATAATAATTCCCAACCGGACAGGTGAAGATCATAAATTTATATTTCTCAGAAGGTCTGACCCCGATATAGTCATCTGTCGCAAACACAAAAGGCCTGATGTACAGTGAATAGCCCGGTTTGTTTGGAATCCAAGCCCTATCCAGATCCAATAGGGTCATCAAACCCTCCATAAAAATTTCTTCGGGAACCTCAGGGATGCACATTCTTTTGGCAGATTCATTGAGCCTCCTTTGGTTGGCATCCGCTCTGAAAAGAAGGATTTCACCTTCCTCATTTTTGTAGGCTTTCATCCCTTCAAAAATGGATTGGCCATAATGAAGCGTGGCATTGGAAGGATTGAGGGAAAGCGGTGCATAAGGCTCAATGCGAAGGTCTGTCCATTCCCCATCAATATAATCCGCCACAAACATGTGGTCGCTTATGGTTTTACCGAATACCAGATTGTCAAAGTCTGTTTCTTTGAGTCTGGATTCACCTGTTTTGGTGATGTCGATCTGTAATGTTGTTTTCATGGTATTAGATTCTAGGCTTCCAGGTAACCTCCTCAACTCCTAATTCTTGGGCGACTATCCTACCCAAAACAAAAAGATAATCAGAAAGCCGGTTTAAATATTTTACGATAATTTCATCCACGTGCTCAATTTCCATCAAGTCTATCACGCAGCGCTCTGTTCTCCTGCAGACTGTCCTGGCGATATGACAAAAAGAGACGGTCTGATGTCCTCCCGGTAATATAAAATGGCGCAATTGCGGAAGCTGTGATTCCATTTCGTCTATTTCATTTTCCAAAAGATCCAAATCCTCCTCATGAAGATCCGGTTTTTTTACATTTTCTTTTCCCGGTTCAGTCGCCAATGTCGCCCCGATGGTAAAAAGTCTGTCTTGGATTTCTTTCAGAAGGGTTTCTCTTTTTTTATTGACATCCTGATCCCTGAGCAATCCAATGTAACTGTTCAGTTCATCGACGGTACCATAGGCATCAATCCGCAATTCTGCTTTTGAAACTCTCCGGCCTCCCAACAATGAGGTTTTTCCTGTATCTCCGGTTTTGGTGTATATTTTCATGTGAGCAAAATTGTATTTAGGTAGGCCACTGTCAATCAAGCCACAAAAATAACATAAAGAATTTATATAAACTCTAGGAATTTACTCATGGACCAACATTGAAATTCCCCGTGCCGGATTCGGATTGACGGTGTCGGATTCGACCAATCCGTCCCTGAGTCTGACGATTCGGTGGGCATAATGGGCAATATCATCCTCGTGGGTAACCATGATGATGGTATTGCCATTTTGGTGGAGTTCATGAAAAAGCTCCATGATACCATAGGAGGTTTTGGAATCGAGGTTTCCTGTCGGTTCATCAGCCAAAATGATACTTGGGTTGTTGACCAATGCGCGTGCAATAGCTACCCTTTGTCTTTGACCTCCGGAAAGTTCGTTTGGCTTATGACTGACACGGTCTGCAAGTTCCACATTCTTCAAAGCCTGAAAAGCCATTTCCCTTCTATCCGATTTGTTATATCCGGCATAGATTAGAGGAAGGGCGACATTATCGAGGCAAGTTGCCCTTGGAAGGAGGTTGAAAGTCTGGAAAACAAATCCGATTTCTTTGTTCCTGATTTCAGCAAGTTCATTTTCAGTCATGTCGCTGACGTCTTTGCCATTGAGGACATAAGAACCGGTAGTCGGCGAATCCAGGCAACCGATGATATTCATCAAAGTGGACTTGCCCGAACCTGAAGGCCCCATAAAAGCTACATATTCCCCTTTGTTGATATTAATTGAAATGGATTTCAGCGCTTCAACGATCTCTGCGCCCATTTTGTAGGTTTTACTGATTGCGGTGGTTTCAATCATCTTAGTCATAAGTGGATTATTTTAAAGTCTTAAATTAAAGTAAAAGAATCAGAGCTAAAAACTTTCTATTCAAAAAACGACAAAAGGCGCTATAAGTTTTCCATTTGTAATTTTTCAATCTGAGATAATGTCAACCAACCCTGCATCTCCACGAGTGCATTGCTGGCATAGCTGTCAAGTCCCAATTTTCGGCTTTGCTTCACATATTGGATCCATAGCATCGGGTCTTTTGAAAACTGGATCGCATCCTGGAGGATTTCATACTTTTTCAATTCATCGGATTCTGATTTGACTTTTTTCAAAACCAAAGGTACCCAATATGCATTTCTACCAAGGTCCAGAGCAGGTTTGATCAGTGCTTGGATTTTTTCTGTAGGTCCTGTATTTTCTTCTTTTGTCACAAATGAATACCAAGAGTCCAGATCTGCCGAAGACCATATGTCTCCCAGATTTTGAAGCATTATATTTTTGACCTTTTCAAAATCGGATGCATCCAGCCAATGCATTTTGTGGAGCAAAATTTTGAAAGCATATTCTGCCTGAAGATTTGGATCTCCGATTTCGGCAAGGAATTTCATAAAATCAATCTCCATAGCCCGATGCAGGATAGCGGATTTTTGGAAAAAACCGGTTTTCTCATTCTCTACCAAACTCCCGTTTTCATCCCAAACCATCCATTGCGGAAAAGCAATACCAAATTTTTGATGGATTATTTGAGCCTCATCGGGCTTTCCGCCAAAGTGAAGGATTGCCAGATGTATCGGCTGGAAATTCTGAAACCCCCTTTCCTGTGCGACCAAAATGTCAACAGAAGATTTTTCGAAATCCATTTCCCCGAAGAGTATTTTGGCCGAAATGGAATGGTAATATCCTGAGGCATTTGGGAGAACTACCGCAGTGCCGTTGAGGTATTTCAGGGTTTCATTGATGTAAGATTCCTGAAGAGTCCGCAATATCCTTGTTTCCCTGTAATTCATTTCCTCAGAACTCACTTGCGCTTGGACTACAAGAGAATCAATGATGACAAGGTCCGAAGACAAAGGTGCAGTGACTTTGTTCGTCCATTGGTTGCGGAGGATGGCAGTTTTCAAAGGATAATTTTCTGGAAGCACATCAGTATTCAACTCAAAAGGAGCAAAGTTTCCTTTCGTGTTTTCCGAAACGAGGTAATTGATTCTGTAAATCTGATCTTCAGGAATGGAAGCTAAGGATTCCGTTTCTTGGCAGTGTTTGACCTTTATACCAAGGAGGTTTGCCTGAAGGACAGGATTCTTATCAGCAATTTCCTGCAGTATGGAAATGGCTTCACCGGGCTTATTCAATTTTGAATAAAGCAGGGATAGGTTATTGATCAAATAGAGATTTCCGGGAAAGTAACTCAGACCTCTTTCTAGGTAAAAGACTGCGTCAAAGATTTTTTCCTGCTCATGAAGTTTTGAGCTCAGCAAAAGTGTGTTGATGACAGAAGGGGAGTTGTCAAAAACCTGGTACAGGTTTTCTAAGCCCAGATTTGTTTGGTTGAGTGAAAACCGCAGGTGGGAGGCTGTATTTTTGGCTTTGTCGTTCTTTCTGTATTGGGTCCATGAACTTTCATAAAGGATGGCAGCTTCCAATGGCCGATCCGTCTGGTAATAATATTCTGCATTGATATTGCTACTGCCCGATGCCAATTGCACGCCGATGATCCCATCTGCATAGATGACCAATACCACTACAGCCATAATAGCCCCGATCCTCATGTGGAAATAGGCAAAAAACTGAGGCTTGAAAATGATCTTTTCAAGGTCTTTTCCCGAGTTCAGAATTTCGGAAAAATTGGCCATCAGGTATAAATAGAATAACAAGCTGAGCGCAACCTGACCATAAATGAAAATATGGTTGAAAAATTCTATCATCGGTTGGTTGTCCTTGAAAATCACCCAACCCCAGGTAAGCACAGTCAGGGCAAAACCAATCCAAAAGAAAGATTTTCCGATGTCGGGATGGTTGTATATCTGCTCCGTCTGTTGGATTTTGTACCTCAAAACAAAATAACCCACCAATCCTGCGATCAGCATCAAAACTACAGGTGGAAGAATAGGGAAGGGGAGGTCCACTTCGCCGGTGAGATCCAAAAATGAAAAAAAGACCAATAGGAAATAGATCAGAGAAATAAAATGGATATGCCAGGTGATTTTGATTCCTGTTCCCTTATTCAATTTGATCAATAGAATGGAACTTCCCGAAATGAAGGCATGTCCAATGTGGAGCAGGAAACCAACAGAGATTATTGTGGCAGGGAAAGCACTGTTTTCTCCCAGCCACAGCCAAGGCGAAGGAATACCGGATGCAAGTGTCAAAAGGTAAAGTGTGGCCGAACCTGAAATCAGAATGATAATAAATCTGCTCAAAATCCCCCAAGATGCTGCGAAAAAAGACAATCCGATCAATGGGCCAAGGATTCCTGCCATCAACCCAATCAGTGCGTAGTTGCTTGAAATGCCGCTGATGTTAAGCCCATTGACACCGCTAAATGCGAGTAAGAATATCACCAAGGCAGTCGCCGCAGTAAAATACAGTTTTTTGAGAGTACTGATAAGGGCAAGACCCAAGCTTAAAAGAATCCACACCAAGCCTCCAAAAAGCAAGGTAAGATTGGGATAGGTCAATGCTGGCAAGGATTCGAAATTTTGGAACAAAAGAAAATTGTCTATTTCGATCTTTACCAATTCACCGCCAACCTGGACCAATTTCACCGGAACGGAGAATGCTTCTGAAAAAATTCCCGGTAAGACCGGCATGATTCCCCTATTCCAAAAGAATACGCAGAACAATAGGAAAAGGCCTCCTATCACCGAGAGTGAGATTGGAAGGCCCTTCAAAATGATATTATCAATTCTTTGATTGCTTTTTGTCGGCATTATTCGAGCACCTTTGGAACCCTGAAGTAATCCGAATCACGCTGCGGGGCGTTGAGCAAACCTTCCTCATGGGAGAGGTGCTCCCCGACGACATCTTCCCTCATGACATTTACCTCCGAAGACATGGTGGTGATTGGTTCGATGCCGGTAGTGTCCACCTCACTGAGTTGCTCCACCCAATCAAGGATCTGGGTCATGTCCTTTTGGATTTTTTCAGCACCTTCTTCATCAAATTCCAGCCTTGCAAGGTGGGAGATTTTCTTCACGGTATTCAAATCAATTTTCATAAAGTCTGTATTATTGTTTTTTCGGAGGCCAAAAGGTCATTGTCTTCCCAAAGTTGGTCCTGTATGGTATTATAACATTTGTTTCTGATGCTTGGGATGTCTTTGGCATTCAGCCCAAGGGTTTGGATCGGGGGATGGATGACGATTTTTCCTTTCTTGAAATTCAACAATAACCTCCCGTCGTCGGGCAAAATTAAATGATTAAACGATAACGTGACAGGAATCAGTGGGATTTGTTTGTCAATCGCAAGGCTAAAAGCCCCATCTTTGAACTTATTCAGGTGTGGCGGCATCCCTGTGGTAATTCCGCCTTCGGGAAAAATCACAATGCTGCTTCCTTTTGAAATGGCATTTTTTGACCTTACCAATACTTCACTTCTGCTTTTGATACTTGACCTGTTGACAGCGATATGCAGTTTTTTGAAATAATAACCGAAAAGCGGGACTTTCCGGATGGAGCTTTTGCCGATATACACCACATCACCTGGAATAAATCCCATCATCGCAATGTCGAGATAGGAAAAGTGGTTGGCTGCAAAGATGTAAGGTTGGCCGGGTTTAATATTTTCTTTCCCTTCTACTTTAATTGGCTTCAGGATCAGAAGAAATAGAAGATTTGCCCAAAACTGATTTACTTTCCTGCCATACTTCTCCCATCCGGGAATCCATATGCAGACCAAAAATAAGGGGAGGAACAATAAGAAAGTCAGACCAAAAATCAAAAAAGCATAAATTGAATATATCCTCTTGAGTAGAATCATGGCTTATTGATTGATCATATGGTTGGCTACTTTGACAAAATATCCCTGCATTGCTTCTTTGACCTCTGTTTCCATTTCTACCTTATCAATTGCCGAGAGCATGCAGTTGATCCAGGAATTTCTCATGCTGCCATCAATCGGCCATTGGAAATGCCTTTTCCTTAACATGGGATGCCCCCGCTGCTCAAGGTAAGTATGTGGTCCTCCAAATACATGGATCAGAAACAAAAATAGCCTTTCTTCTGCAGGTGCCAAATCGTCCGGATATAGCTTCCTCAAATCAGGCGTTTCTGCAACATTCCCATAGAAATGATGAACGAGTGTTTTTATCTTTTGCTCACCGAGGGATTCGTAGATGGATTGTGCGGAATTCATTGGGGAACTTAATAAAAAAGGTTTGAGAATCGATCAATATAGATTCCCAAACCAAAAATAATCATTATGTTTTACTCCTGTGCCTGTATGGCTGTGATCACTACGGTGTTGAAAATATCATCAACAGTACAGCCGCGGCTGAGGTCATTGACGGGTTTGTTAAGACCTTGGAGCATCGGGCCGATGGCCACAGCGCCGGTTTCCCTTTGGACTGCTTTGTAGGTATTGTTTCCGGTATTCAGGTCAGGGAATATCAATACAGAGGCTTTTCCTGCCACCTCTGAATTCGGCATTTTTTGGCGGCCTGTGGCAGGATCCACGGCAGCATCATATTGGATTGGGCCTTCTACTTTGATGTCTGGCCTTTTGGTTTTGACGATTTCGGTCGCTTTTCTGACTTTTTCTACATCCTCTCCTGTTCCTGATTCACCGGATGAGTAGGATAGCATGGCCACTCTTGGTTCGATTCCAAACCGTTTGCTTGTATCAGCTGATGAGATCGCGATCTCTGCCAATTCCTCGGAAGTCGGATTGATATTGATGGCACAATCACCGAAAACAGTGACCCTGTCTGGAAGGCACATGAAGAATACAGAAGAAACCAATGAGATGCCTGGCTTGGTTTTGATAAACTGTAACGCCGGTCGGATGGTGTGTGCGGTGGTATGGATCGCTCCGGAAACCATTCCGTCCGCATGGCCTTTGTGGACCATCATCGTGCCATAATAGGCGCCATCGGTCATTAGGTCTCTTGCGACTTCCAAAGGCATGTTTTTGCCTTTTCTCAATTCGAAAAGTGTGTTGGCATAATCTTCAAAATAAAAGGAATCCTGCGGATTGATGATCTGACAATTGTCTTTGTTGAGGTTTAATCCAAGCTTACTGATACTTGCATTGATTTCCTGTACATCTCCGAGGAGGGTGATTTTCACCACTTTTTGCTTTATAAGCCGGTCAGCAGCCTTCAATATCCTGTCGTCTTTTCCTTCGGGCAAGACAATGTGTTTCTTCTTGTTTTTTGCCCATTTGACAAGCTGAAACTGAAACATCCTTGGCGTGATCCCAACACCGACGAAATTGACCATTTCTTTTTCAAGCGCTTCAGTATCGATGTATTTCCTGAAAGTATTGATGGCTCCAAGGATTTTTTCAGGGCAATCCGGACTGATCTTGGAATGAATGGCTGCAACTTTGGTCGCCGCATAAAAGGAAGGATCATCCACTCTCAAAATCGGCACATTCACATCAGAACCTTCAATCAGTTTGATGACCGAATCGGCGATTTCAAATCCTCCCGTAAGCAAAATCCCTCCGATTCTGGGGTAATTTTTGGAATGGTTGGCTAGCAGAGATGCTAAGATGATATCAGCCCTGTCAGCGGGTGTAACAATCAAAACATTCTTTTTGATATGCTTTAGAAAGTTTGAAATCTGCATCGCACCAAAGATGAAGTGGTCAGCAGGGTTTGAAAGAAACTCTGCCCCAAACATGACCTCAGCCCCCAAGTGTTCCTTGATTTCTTTCATTGAAGGACTTTTCAGTTCTTGTATTTTTGGAATGACTGCCAAGACGATATCCTTGTTCAATTGGCTCTGCAAGCTCTTTTTGATCTCTTTTCTGTCCACATCATCTACTTTGTTGATGACCAAAGCCAACACTTTCACTTTCCTTTGCAGAAAATTATTGATCGTCACTACCGCAGAAGTTACCACCTGTGGCACCGACTTGCCATCTCCGGACAGGACAATGATAACCGGGGAACCTAGATTTTTGGCAATAGCCAGGTTGGCATCAAATTCAAAAGCGGTCCCTTCTCCCAAAAAATCACTTCCTTCAATGATTGTGAAATCATATTCTTCCTCCAAGACCTTGTATTTGCTGATGATGGTATCTATAATTTCGCCCTGCAAACCTGCCTCAATGAGATGGTTTGCTTCTTCTCTGGTATAGCCATATGATTTCTCGTATTGGATCGGGAGCTTGAAATGTTGGATTAGAGTTTCGAAATGGGGGTCTTTTTTGATTTCAGGCTTGTTGTTGATGATGGGTTTAAAATACCCGATCTTATGCGCTTTGGAAAGGAGCATGTCCACTAAGCCAAGTGCCACTATGGATTTTCCGCTAAAGGGCTGTGTCGTGGCAATAAAAATACTTTTGTTGGCTTCCATAGAAATCGATTTTTGGTATTATGCAAAATTAGAATGGCCTGAGGATTCCTAACTTGATGAATATATTATTTAATTATGATTAATATCATGCTTTTCCTTCTGCAATACCTTTGGTAACGAGATGTCTTCCGGCAGCTTTGTCCAGACTGACGTTGATTTCAAAGCTAACCAATATGATCAGGGAAGTGATAAAAAGCCAAAGCATAACTGCGATCATGGCGCCGATAGAACCGTACAGTTTATTATAGGTGGCGAAATTATTCAGGTAAAATGAAAATAAGTAAAACCCGAATGTGATCAAGAGGCCTCCCGTCAACGATCCGGTAGAAAAAAACTTCCATTTGTCGTGTACCGCCGGCGCAATCCTAAATATAAATGCCGTAGCGATCAAGAAAACTGACAACAATACCAAGAACCTGAAGAAGGTCAACATATATATTGAAAGATTGCTCGAAACCATGTCCCATTCAGATATTTTGCCAAGAATACTTCCCCCAAGGATCATAATCAAGACCGCCCCGCAAATAGTCAATACCAATACCAAAACAATGCTGACCGCTATCAGCCTCGTTATCCAAAAAGACCTGTTTTCTCTGGTCCTGTAGACGGCATTGAACGCATTCATCATGGAGACCACGCCGTTGGCGGAAAGAAACAGCGCAAGGAAAAAACCGATTGACAACAAACTTTGTCTCGGTTTGCTGACAATATCCATGATGGTGGCTTCAGCTTCCTGATAGACACTTGAGGGAATAAATTCTCCGATGAAAATCAGGATGTTTTGGGTAGTCACATTGGGGAAAAAAAATCCTACATATGGAATCATGTTCAAAAGAAAGAGTAAAAGTGGAAACATGGCCACCGTAAAACTGAAAGCCATGGCACCGGCCCTTTCGGTAATTTCGTCCTTACGCATCTGAAACATGAAAATCCGACCCACATCGTACAGGTTTTGGTCAGGATTCCCAAAATGGAATTTTCTAAGAAACTTAGCTTTTCTTGTAAATCTGATAGAAAGTAAGCGGATCCTCTTTTTCACTTAAAAATGGATTACTGGAAATATGGACGTAATAAATCTAACAAATATTGGGAAGGTCTGCAGGGTTTGTGGCTTTCTTTTTTCAAAAAAGTCAACGTTGTCAAACCTTTGGTGATTATTTCCCCGGATTCATTGACCACTTCATATTCAAATTTTATCCTGATACCCGGCATTTCGGGGATAGTGGTTTTGATGGTCAGGAGCTCATCATATTTTCCCGGTTTGATAAATTGGGTTTGAAGGTCCAAAACCGGCATGATGATCCCGTCATCTTCCATCTGCTTGTAGGAAAAGCCGGCAGCCCGAAGCGCCTCTACCCTCGCCACTTCAAAATACATGGCGTAGTTTCCATAATATACATATCCCATTTGGTCGGTCTCCGCATACCGGACTCTTATTTTGGTTTCAGCGTGGAACATGTCAGTAAATTTTTGATTTGTTTAAAGCTGCCTGATACCTGCGGGCATTGTTCATGTGTTCATTGTAATTTTTTGCAAAAGCATGGTAGCCTGAAAAATCCTCCTTGGCACAAAAATATAAATAATCATGGTTTTCGTTGTTCAAGACGGCTTCAAGGGCAGATATCTCAGGTAAGTTGATCGGTCCGGGAGGAAGACCTGGGTTTTTATAGGTGTTGTAGGGACTGTCGATTTCTTTGTGGACATTCAAAACCCTTTTTAAATTGAAATCTCCCACCGCAAAAACTAAAGTAGGGTCTGCCTGAAGGGCCATGTTGATTCTGAGTCTGTTCAGATAAACGCCTGCAACTTTTGGCCTTTCGTCTGCTTTTTGGGTTTCTGCCTGTACGATCGATGCCAATGTGGAAACCTCATTTGGAGTCAATCCTAATTTCTGGGCTTTTGCCAACCTTTCTTCAGTCCAATAATTACCATACTCCTTGTACATCCTGTCAAAGAGCTTTTCTGCACTTGTATTCCACCATATTTCATAAGTATTGGGAATAAACATTCCCATGACTGTCTCTTCCTCGAATCCGAATTTGCGGATATAGACCGAGTCCGTGATCAAATCTATAAATGCATCGGGGTCGATTTCAAGGTTTTTGGTGATTTTCTCTGCAAGATCTTCCTTGGTCCTGACATTGTTGAAAGTCAGTTTTACAGGAGTCTGCTTTCCTGACCTCAAGAGCCTGATGAGGTTGAGATTGTTGGTCTTAGGGGGAATGGTATATAATCCCGGCTTTACAGCCTCTTGATAGCCTAGGACTTTTGATAAAAAGCTAAAGGTGATCAAATCGTGGATTACCTTATTATGGTACAGACTGTCCGATACCATTCTGAAGGTTGCGTTGGTTGGGATTTTTAAAGTGTAGGATTCCTCTTTGTCAGTGAGTGCATTTGGGCTGAAAAATGCCTGATAAAAATAAAAGGACAAAGAAGTGAAGAGGACCGAGAAAGTGATCACGGCAATGAGGTAAAACTTTGTTTTATTGTCTTTGAACATATAATTTGATCGCAATAACAGTATAACCGCAAAAATAGAGATTTTTGTTCAAGGGCTGGCATTTCCTTTAAACCTATGGCAAAAACCGTCAGAGTCACCTGTGCGATTATCGTCAAAGACGAAAAAATCCTCGTTGCCCAAAGGGGTGAAAAAATGGACTTGCCATTCAAATGGGAGTTTCCCGGCGGAAAAATAGAAGAAAATGAAACCGCTGAAGAATGTCTGATCAGAGAAATCAAGGAGGAACTGAGTATTGAAATTAAGGTTAAAAAAGCATTTCAGAGCAACTTTCACTCTTACATCGAAGGAAAGGAAATTGAACTTATTCCCTTCCTTTGTAGCTATATACGTGGACATTTGGTCATCAGAGAGCATTTTCAGATCCTTTGGACAGAACCTGAAAATCTTCTTTCACTGGATTGGGCTGAGGCAGATGTGCCGATTGTAATTGACTTTATCGAATGGTTTAAAGTAAACCAAAAACCAAACCATTGATCCTCTTTGTCGCCATGGCTGCTGAATTTATAAAGTTATATCCTGAAAATCCTGATCTTAGGAAAATCGGGAAAATCGTCAATATCCTACTTGACGGAGGGGTGATCATTTACCCCACAGATACGGTTTATGGGATGGGCTGTAATATCCATAACCTTAGGGCTGTTGAACGGATCGCCCAAATCAAAGGCATCAAGGTGAAAAAGCATAATTTTTCATTCATCTGTTATGACCTGAGCAACATCGCCGAATATACCCGTGCTTTGAGTACACCTGTTTTCAAAATGATGAAGAAGGCATTGCCGGGACCATATACTTTTATTTTGGAAGCAAATAATTCTGTCCCTAAAATCCTCAACAGCAATAAAAAAACCGTGGGTATCAGGGTTCCGGACCATGCCATACCAAGGTTATTGGTCAAGGAACTGGGATCTCCCATATTGACCACTTCCATCCATGATGAAGATGACGTCATAGAATACAGCACAGATCCGGAATTGATTTATGAGAAATTCAGGGATTTGGTCGACGTCGTCATTGACGGGGGTTATGGGAACAATGTGGCTTCGACGATTTTGGATTGTACCGGTGAAAACATTGAGGTAGTACGGCAGGGCTTGGGGTCTGTGGAGGACATCATGTGAGCCATAATCAGTAAATGAAAGTATTGAAATTTGATCAAAAAAGTAAACGTTTAAAAAATCATCCCCCTAAATCCAAGGTCATTTGAACCAAGAAAACGCCATCATCGCCGATCTATATTATCTGCCGCCAATCGAATATTTCGTTGGTATACTGGATTTTGAAGAGATTGTGATTGACCAGATGGAGATGTTTCAAAAGCAGACTTATAGAAACAGAGCCCAGATTTTGTTGACCAATAAAGTAGATATGCTTTCAGTTCCGGTCATAGGTAGTAAAAAGCAGCTTTACAAAGATGTAAAAATCGATTACAGTCAGAAGTGGAAAAATATCCATCTGCGGGGAATCCAAAGTGCTTATGGAAAAGCGCCTTTTTTCGAATATTTCTATCCCTATTTTGATCAGGTATATGGAAAAAACCTGACATTTTTGTTTGATATGAATACGGAGCTACTGACAGTTTGTCTGAAACTATTGAGGTTGAACACAAAGTTGAATTTGTTAGCGGAGAGGGCCGCTACACCGGAAGCAGTCAATATTAGAGGGAAAATCCACAGTAAAAATGAATTTGTGCAAAGAGACATCATGACATCCCAAGTTTACCCGCAAATGTTTGGCTTAGACTTTGTTCCAAACTTGAGCGTTATAGACTTGCTGTTTTGTATGGGGCCTGAATCAAAAGAAATACTCATACAGTCAAAAATAAATCATTGAACAATCTGTAAATAGATTGTGTTTTTAAAACAAATTCGGTAACATTATTACAGATTTAAAATAAAATTTAGAAAGGAAATTCATGGAAGCAAAATTTTCAAACAGAGTCAAAGAGGTAATCTCTCTCAGTCGCGAAGAAGCGTTGCGCTTGGGACATGATTACATCGGTACAGAGCACCTCTTGCTGGGTATGATTCGTGAAGGGGAAGGAGTGGCTGTTTCCATATTAAAGAAGTTGGGTGTGCCACTTGACGACCTTCGGAATTCTATCGAAAGGGCTGTCAAAGGTACCGCAACGCATAATGTAAAAAACCTTGCCAACATACCGTTGACGAGGCAATCCGAAAAGGTTTTGAAAATCACCTATTTGGAAGCTAAAATATTCAAGAGCCAACTTATCGGTACCGAGCATTTATTGTTATCTATCCTGAGGGACGAAGACAACATCGCGACACAAATCCTCCATAAGTTTGACACCAACTATGATTCTGTCAAGGAAATGTTGGAATTCCAGACTGATTCTGCCCCCCGTGCAAAAGCGGAAGCGGATGATCCTGATGATGATGGTTCAAAACTTTTCGGTTCGTCGTCTGGAAGCGGTTCAGGTGCAGCCAAAGCTACAGGTGAAAAGTCAAGAACCCCGGTTCTGGATAACTTTGGCCGAGATCTTACCAAAATGGCGGAGGACGACAAACTTGATCCTATTATCGGAAGAGAAAAGGAAATCGAGAGGGTGGCGCAAATTCTTTCGAGAAGAAAGAAAAACAATCCTATCCTAATCGGCGAACCAGGCGTGGGTAAAACAGCCATTGCTGAAGGTTTGGCATTGAGGATTGTACAGAAAAAAGTTTCCCGTGTGCTGTTCAACAAACGCGTGGTGACTTTGGACCTGGCATCTTTGGTAGCCGGTACGAAATATAGAGGCCAATTCGAGGAGAGAATGAAAGCTGTGATGAACGAGCTTGAAAAATCTCCAAGCGTGATCTTATTCATTGACGAGTTGCATACGATAGTAGGTGCCGGAGGTGCCAGTGGCTCTTTGGATGCGTCTAACATGTTCAAACCGGCTTTGTCAAGGGGCGAGATCCAATGTATCGGTGCAACTACCTTGGACGAATACAGACAGTATATTGAAAAAGACGGTGCATTGGCAAGGAGATTCCAAATGGTCATGGTAGACGCTACCACGCCTGAGGAGACCATCCAAATTCTCAATAACATCAAAGACAAATACGAGGATCACCACAATGTGATCTATACACCTGAAGCAATTGATGCCTGTGTGAAACTTTCCGATAGGTATATTTCTGACAGGTTCCTTCCTGACAAAGCCATTGACATCCTTGACGAAGCAGGCGCAAGAGTCCACATCAACAACATCCATGTTCCGGAAGATATTTTGAGACTGGAAGAAGAAGTGGAAAATATCAAAGTGGAGAAAAACAGGGTTGTAAAAAGTCAGAAATACGAAGAAGCGGCTCAGCTAAGGGACAAGGAGAAAAAGCTTCTTGAGCAACTCGAAAATGCCAAAGCCAAATGGGAAGAAGATAGCAAGAACAAACGCTACACTGTAGAAGAAGACAATGTAGCGGAAGTGATAGCCATGATGACCGGAATTCCTGCGAAGAGAATTGCACAGAATGAAGGATTGAAACTTCTGAACATGAATGAAGAGCTTCAGGCAAAAGTGATCGGTCAGGAGGAAGCAATCAAAAAGCTTTCAAAAGCTATCCAAAGAACAAGAGTCGGATTGAAAGATCCCAAAAAACCAATCGGTTCATTTATTTTCCTCGGTCCTACGGGTGTCGGAAAGACAGAGCTGGCGAAGATGTTAGCCTTCTATCTCTTTGACAAGGATGATGCATTGATCAGGATAGACATGTCGGAGTACATGGAGAAATTCAGCGTTTCCCGTCTCGTGGGAGCACCTCCCGGATATGTCGGATATGAAGAAGGTGGACAGTTGACAGAGAAAGTCAGAAGAAAGCCTTATTCTGTGGTCCTTCTTGATGAAATCGAAAAAGCCCATCCGGATGTATTCAATATCCTCCTCCAAGTTTTGGATGATGGAATCTTGACTGACGGGCTAGGCAGAAGAGTGGATTTCAGGAACACAATCATCATCATGACCTCAAATATCGGTGTCAGAGACTTGAAGGATTTTGGTGCAGGCATAGGTTTTGCCTCCAAATCCAAATCAACCTCCATGGACGATGTGATGAAGTCTACTATTCAAAGTGCACTTAAGAAGGCTTTCAGTCCTGAATTCCTGAACAGACTTGACGATGTTGTGGTATTTAACTCCCTTGATAAGAACCATATCCATAAGATTATTGACATCAGCTTGAGCAAACTGTTCAGAAGAATCACAGACTTAGGTTATTCCATACAACTGACAGAAAAAGCAAAGGACTTCTTGGCAGACAAGGGCTATGACCAACAATACGGTGCAAGGCCATTGAACAGGGCCATCCAGAGGTATCTCGAAGATGCCTTGGCTGAGGAAATACTCAAAGGAGAGCTTTCTGAAGGAGATGTGATCATGGTAGATTATTTAGGTGAAGGCGATGAATTGACTATCACTGTGGATAAAAAAGAGAAAGCAGGATAATTAAAATCAGTTTTTATTGAAAATAGGCGAACAAGAAATTGTTTGCCTATTTTTTTTCAAAGCAATTCGCCGCTTGACATTAGGTTTATAGATTAGGTCAAGCCTCAAAGATTTATTTCTTACCTTTCTATCTTACTCCAATTTGATAATCCGATGAAATTTCATTTTTATTTACCCCTTTTGGTAATGCTTCTTTTTTCATGCAAAGAGAATGAAGCTCCTGAAGATGACTTGGATGGAAATTCTCCGTTCAGGACAGATTATAAGTTAAGTGATTTAAAAATTTCTGAATTATTTGAAACTTCTGCCGAAGCCAAAGGAGAGGTCGGAGTGAAAGAAGGTTCAGGCCTTGCTATTAGTAGGAAAAACAACGGATTTGTTTGGACTCTCCAAGACAAGGGAAATCCAAATAGTATTTACCTGATCGATACCAATACAGGCGAAACGGTAGCTGAATATAAAATAAAAGGCGCAAAGAACCGGGATTGGGAGGATATTGAAATCAGTGTCGGAATTGATCCGGAAAAGAGCTACCTGTACATTGGCGACACAGGCGACAATAACCTAGAATATAAAGATTACACCATTTACCGGATTGAAGAGCCTGTGTTTGAGGAATCGCACCGGTCTAAATCCATTGAATTGGATATTCCATTGGATAAAATCCTCTATGAATACCCTGACAAAAGCCGCGACGTGGAAGCGTTATTGGTGGATCCCATTACCGGGGATATTTTTCTTGTCACCAAAAGAGATCTTTTCTCTTTGCTTTTTATCCTTCCTTATCCTCAAAAAACAGATAAAAAAAACACTGCGATTCTCTCCGGTACATTTCCATTCAGAATCGCAACAGCAGGAACGGTCTCTGAGGATGGCGGGGAAGTGTTGATCAAGACATATGACAGGATTTTCTTTTGGAAAAAAACAGGTGACCAATCATTTATAGAATTGTTGGCGAGTGTTCCCTCTTTCGCACCCTATCAAAAAGAAGAACAGGGCGAGGCGATTTGCTTTGATGAAAAGGGCGGTTATTTCACTTTAAGTGAATGGAGCGGCAGTATCATTCCTGATTTAAACTATTACAGAAGGAAATAACTGAAAAGCAATCTGAATTTAATCTTTCAGATTTTGTTGATGGGATAATTACCTGATTAATTCTTGGCCGGATTACCAAATTTGGTTTGAAATCCTAACAATGATTAACTTTGCCAAACCCAAAAAAACCCTGAACTTTGCAAACACCAATAAAAAGAGACTGAAGAGATGAGTCATTACATGAAATTGCTATTGTTTTTATATTTTTTTCCATCAATGCTGATGCTCAATATCCCTCAACCAAAATTGGTCAGGCTTGAAAAGAAAGCAGATCGAAACATTTTCTCAAATCAGATGAACATCGCAACTTTGGAAAACAAAGAAATCGATGAGGCAAGCGGCATGGCATTTTCAAGAACGCATGGCGGTCTGATCTATACGCATAACGACAGTGGGGGAGGCAGGAAGGTTTTTGTCATTGATTCCATAGGAAAAGGCTTGGGAGTGTTCAAACTCAAGGGGGTTTGGAATAGGGATTGGGAAGACATCGCTGTTGGTCCGGGCCCTGATCCAAAGCTGAATTATGTTTATGTGGGAGAGATTGGGGATAACCAAGCGAAATACACCAATATATTTATCTATCGGTTTCCCGAACCGCAGCAATTTATAGAAGGTATGGAAGTGGAGCCTGAGATCTTGAAGCTGAGCTACCCTGATGGAGCCAAAGATGCAGAGACCCTGATGGTTGACCCAATTTCAAAAGATATTTTTATTTTATCCAAGCGGGACAGCATGAATGTCCTTTACAAGACTACGCAGGAGGCATTTGAAAGTAAAGAAGCGGTTTTGGAGAAGGTGATCGAATTGCCTTTTACCATGTCCGTTGCAGGTGATATATCTGCGGATGGCAAAGAGATTTTGATCAAAAATTATTTTACAGTCTATTATTGGCAAAGAAATGAAAATGAAACTATCGGCCAAGCTTTGGCTCGTGACCCTTTGATTTTGCCATATAAGCCTGAGCCTCAGGGAGAGTCAATAGGTTTTGAACCCAATGGTAAAAGTTATTTTACTTTGAGCGAAAAAAGGTTCAACATCGAACCGGTATTGTATAGGTACAACCGAAAGTAGTTTTTCTAAACAGAACTCCATGACAAATCAAATTACTTCCCACATTTTAATGGTTAGACCTGCAAATTTTGGTTTCAACTCCGAAACTGCGGAAAATAACTTTTACCAACAAAAGGATGACCGGAATGCAGAGGAAATCAATGCAATAGCCCAACAGGAATTTGATGCTTTTGTTACCATGCTTCAAGAAAAAGGGATAGATGTTTTGGAAATTGAAGACACCGGTTTGCCCAAAAAAACCGATGCGGTTTTTCCAAACAACTGGTTCAGTACCCATCAGGATGGGAAGTTGGTACTTTATCCAATGTTTTCTCCAAACAGGAGATTGGAACGGAGGAAAGACATTATTGAAATCCTAATTCACAAAGGATTTAGGATCAGTGAAATCATTGACTTGACATTTTTTGAGCAGGACGATCAGTTTCTGGAAGGAACAGGGAGTTTGATTTTGGATAGAATAAACAAAGTCGCTTATGCCTGCAGGTCTCAAAGAACGCATAATACTCCTTTGGGTTATTTTGGAAAATTAATGGACTATGAGATTGTCGACTTTGATGCTACGCAGGTTATCAATGGGGTCGTTTCTCCGATTTATCATACCAATGTCATGATGCATGTCGGTTCAGAGATAGCTGTGGTCTGTCTCGATAGTATTTCTCTTGCCTCTGAAAAGCTCAAAGTTCAGGAAAATCTGGAAAAAACGGGAAAGAAAATGATCCCGATCACTCCCAAGCAGAAATTTCAGTTTGCTGGCAACATGCTTGAAATACAAAATAATTTAGGGACAAAATTCACCATTATGTCTCATTCAGCATTTCAATCTCTCGGTGAAGTGCAAGTCAATACCATCAAAAGATATACTGAAATCATTGTCCCGAAAATACCGACAATAGAAAAAATAGGCGGAGGAAGTGTAAGGTGTATGATGGCTGAAATTTTTCTACCTTCAATGTAACCCGCTTGTTTTGACTGGTTTTATCTTGATAGTGTCCACTTCTATATTCCGGGACCCTGCATTTGTTTTGAAATTTTCAATTACTTCGAGGACATCATAGTCTATCACTTTGGATTTGGATCCGTCAATAATCACATGTTTCCCTTCGGGAATATCCTCGAGTGCTTTTATCAGCGCACCTTTATTGAGAAAACTCACTTCCTCTGAAAGGACAATCCTGATCGAACCGTCAATTTCTTCTTTCCTATCTTCTAGCAGGTAGGAGTTTTGGTAATTTCTCAAAAGTATAAACACCATTGCTATCCCCATTCCCAACCCGATTCCTATCAAAAGATCGAATAAGACTATTCCCAATATGGTGATGATAAAAGGGAGGAATTGATCCCAACCTAGCTTGGCCTGATTCCTGAAAAGTGATACTTTGGTAAGCTTATAACCCACCATCAGCAAAATGGCAGCAAGACATGCCAAAGGGATCAAATTAAGAAGTCCCGAAATAAACATAACGCTCGCAAAAAGCAAAATCCCGTGAAATACTGCTGAAATCTTAGTCCTACCGCCTGCGGTTACATTGGCAGAACTTCTGACAATCACTGCCGTAACAGGGAGACCTCCGACCAATCCGTTGAGTACGTTGCCGAAACCCTGTGCCAAAAGCTCTCTGTTGGGTGGGGAAACACGTTTCAAGGTGTCGATTTTGTCAGCTGCTTCCAAGCTTAGAAGGGTTTCCAGACTTGCAATGATCCCTATTGTCACTGCCGCAAGCCAAAGGTCGCTGTTACCTAACTGAGAAAAATCAGGAAAGGTGAACAAGTCGATAAACCCATCAAAAGACTGCACTACAGGAAGAACCACTTTGTTTTCATTACTCAGGTATAAAGTGGGAACAAAAAATTTAAAATATTTATTGAGACCAATGCCCAACAAGACTACTACCAAAGGACCTGGGACGAGCTTTGTAAAAGAAAGTTTTTTTATAAACGGCTGATCCCATAAAATCAAGATACCAACAGAAATAGCAGAAATGACTATGGCCCCATAATCGAATGTTTTGGATAAATTTCCCAAGCTTAGGACAGCATCCCAGTCATTGACAAAAGGGAAATATTTTTCCAGTTCTTTGGTTTCGTTTACGCCGAAGACATGTGGAATTTGTTTGATAATCAAGATGATGCCAATACCTGCAAGCATTCCTTTGATGACAGAGGTTGGGAAATAATACGCTATCACACCCGCCTTCAAGACCCCAAAAGCAATTTGGATAATTCCTGCCAAGACCACCGCAGAAAGGAAAACCTCAAAGCTTCCGAGTTCGGTAATGGCATTGAGGACAATGACGGTCAAGCCTGCTGCAGGGCCTGATACTGAGGTGTGTGAACCGGATAAAGAGCCTATTACAATACCTCCGATGACACCTGCTATAACTCCGGAAAAAAGAGGTGCACCAGAAGCCAAGGCAATTCCCAAACATAAAGGAAGTGCCACCAGAAATACGACCAATCCTGCCGGTAAATCATTGCCAAGGTGGGAAAAGAGACTTTTTTGCATGGAATTTGGACCAGTTTGATTTATCCTCGAGGCTAAAATATCATTTTTAACGAAAACTTACAGTGCCTTTTTGATAAAATGAATCAGAAAGAAAATTTATTGAAGCCTTTGATTGGTCAAAATCCTTCCAGATTAACGGTGGGGAAGCCGAACTTTTAATATTTTCCTGTAAAATTGAATGGGCTTATCCCGTATAGTTCCGCTTTTATCGAACCTGAAACATTCAATGTGCCAATAAATTGCTTGATGGAAGTTTCAGTGATTTTTTCATTTGTTCTTGTCAACTCCTTCAATGCCTCGTAAGGTTTAGGAAAGCCTTCTCTTCTGAGAATTGTTTGGATGGCCTCCGCTACGACTGCCCAGTTGTCCTCCAGATCAGCATCAATGGCAGCCCGGTTGAGTTCGAGTTTTCCAAGTCCCTTTTCGAGGGATTCAAAAGCAATCAACATGTGTCCCAAAGGAACGCCGATAATCCTAAGTACAGTACTGTCGGTCAGGTCACGCTGAAGCCTGCTGATGGGAAGCTTGGCAGCCAGGTGCTCCAAAAGTGCATTGGCAATCCCAAGGTTTCCTTCCGCATTTTCAAAATCAATGGGGTTGACTTTGTGTGGCATAGCCGATGACCCTATTTCTCCGGCTTTGATTTTTTGCTTGAAATAATTCATCGCCACATACTGCCACACATCTTTAGAAAGGTCCAAAAGAATGGTATTAATTCTTTTCAATCCGTCAAAAAGTGCTGCAAGGTTATCATAATGCTCAATCTGGGTGGTGGGATAGCTTCTATCCAAACCCAAATACTTGGAAACAAAACCATCAGCAAATCCATGCCAATCAGTGTCAGGGTAAGCCACAAAATGTGCGTTTAGGTTTCCAGTTGCGCCTCCAAACTTTGCGGAATGAGGAACCTGAGCCAATAATTCAAGTTGCTTTTCAAGACGGACAACAAACACCCTGATCTCTTTGCCCAAACGGGTAGGGGATGCCGGCTGACCGTGGGTTTTGGCGAGCATCGGGATTTCTTTCCAATCGTTCGCTTGGGATTGAAGTTTAGAAATCACACGTTCCAAAGCTGGCAAAATGACCTCATTGAGCCCGTCTTTCAGCATCAACGGCGTGGAGGTATTGTTGATATCCTGGGATGTCAGACCGAAATGGATGAATTCTTTGGATTGCTCAAGACCAAGGACCTCAAACTTTTCTTTGATGAAATATTCCACCGCTTTCACATCGTGATTGGTGGTCTTCTCTGTTTCTTTGATGGTTTCAGCATCTGCTATTTGAAATCCGGAAGCAATTTTCCTCAGATCAGGAAATAAATTCCTGTCAAAATCTTTCAACTGTGGAAGAGGAAGCTCGCAAAGCGCGATGAAGTACTCTATTTCTACATGAACCCGGTATTTGATCAAAGCAAACTCAGAAAAATAAGCGCGCAGGGGAGCGGTTTTGTTACCATACCTGCCGTCAATGGAGCTCACGGCTGTCAGATGTGTCAATTCCATAAGGATGGTTTTTGATTTAGGCCTGCAATTTAGGTTATCAGTATGAAATACGCCCGTAAATTTTTAATTAATGGCTTTTCTTCGGAATGTATTGTTCAAATATTGAATCAGTTTTTGATTTCCCATAAATATTTGAAATGTTTTCAAATTCCTTTTGCCAGATTCGAACCTGTTTCCTTTTAATTTGTTGTGTTGTTGGTTTTTAATCAGTCATTAAGTTAAATAAATACAAAACAGTACACTAATTTTGGGCCTTCCAAAAGTATCAGTGCATAAATAGAAAAGTGGGAATGTTTAATCTATTCAAAAAAAAGAAAGAGGATAATAAGAGGGGAGACCATTATTTATCTTTGAAAGTAAGGGAAGTAGTCAAGGAAACGTCAGATACGGTTACCATTTATTTTGAGCAGCCCGATCCGTACCTCGACTATATGCCGGGTCAATACCTGTCTGTAATTTTGGAGTTGGGCGGGAAAGAAGTCCGAAGGTCATACAGCCTTTGTACTTCACCTTTTACAGATCCACATCCGGGAATTACCGTCAAGCGCGTCGATGGTGGTTTGGTATCCAATTATCTCAATGACCAAATCAGACCCGGCAAGACCATGGAAATCATGAAACCTTTGGGACATTTTACCACGGAGTTTCATTCCAAAAATAAGAACCACTTTGTGATGGTGGCCGGTGGCAGCGGGATTACACCGATCATGGGTATTGCCAAATCAGTTTTTGTCAATGAACCGGATTCAAAAGTGACGCTCATTTACTGCAGCAGGTCTGATGAACAGATTATTTTCAAGAAACAGCTTGATGCCTTGGAGGCGAAATTCGGAGGTAGGTTCAATGTAATCCACAATATCAGTCAGCCTTCTGCCGGTTGGACTGGATTAAAAGGAAGGCTGGATGTAGAAAAGGTAAAGGCCATTCTGTCGGAAAATAAATACCCTGAAGTCGAAGCTTCAAAATATTTTGTCTGTGGTCCTGATGGTGTCATGGATGCTGCTATTTTAGCATTTGAATCTTTGGGTATTGACAAAAAATCGATATTCAAAGAGAGTTTCTTTTCTGACATTCATGCAAAAGAGGAAACACTCAAATCAGAGGGTAAATTATCTCCTGAATTGACAAGGGAAATTGAGGTAACTGTCGAAGGCCAATCTTATTCTTTTGAGGTTCCCGCAGGAAAGACCATCCTGGAAGCCGGACTGGACAAAGACATCAACATGCCTTACAGTTGTCAAAGTGGGCTTTGTACAGCCTGCAGAGGTAAATTGATTTCCGGTAAAGTGGACATGATCGAAGATGCCGGTTTGAGCGAAAGTGAAATTGCTGCAGGATATATCTTATGCTGTTCCTCCAAGCCTGCAAGTTCGGATATCAAAATAGTAATCGAATAGGATATTGGAAAACTCCCGAATAAGAAAAATATATGATAACCTGGAACGGTACGTGCTGATTTTGATCGCCGTTCCGATTCCTTTTTTTGGGTTTGTTTACTTGAATTATGAGAACCCGATGTTTTTTTTTGAGGTTCCTGAGTTATCTGAATTTTGGGAATATCTCGGATTGGGGTTGGTTTTTACTTTTTTGATAGCCCAATACCTTGTTTTTCAAAAGGATATAAAAAGTATCGTAGATTCTTTCTTTGAGCTTGACAGAAAGGTGGAGTCCTACTCCAAAGCGGCCATCAAGAGATTTGGGATTTTGTTTTTTGCGGCTTTGATAGCGGCGGGGGGATTGTTTTTATTTGGCAATGCCGGTTATACGGTTGCATTCGCTGTGACATTGCTGTTTTTTTCAATAGGCAAACCTTCACCCGAACGGATAATCAGCTCTTTGAAATTGAAAGGCGAGGAAAAGGATTTGATTATGAGTTTGAAAAGAAGGGAATAAAAATCAAGGATTTTACGGAATGATATCAAACAGTATATTTTGAACCTATGTATGGCTGATGATCGTCCACATAATCCTCTCGGTCAGTATTTTAGCTCCTAAAACGATCGATTTTTGATACTAAATTTAAGATTTAGAGTATTATCATTAAAATTGAATTCAAATGGAAAGACACCTAGAAACATACATTCACTCTGGAAGAATTTTCTTTGAGGAGATTAGGAAACCTAATAATCTGAAAATTGGGGAGGTCGCGGATCTCTTGCAAGTTTCAAGGTTGACAATCGTAGATTGTAAATGAAAAAAGCGGGATAAGCCCGAATATTGCGATCCGAATACAGAATGTTTATGGTGGAAGTGCTGATATGTGGACTAGAAAATAAATATGACAAGGCTCTAACCATTAAAGAGTGTAACAGCAATAGCCCAAAGTTGAAAAGGTTTGACAAGATCTAAATCAAAGATGAAAACTACAGCGTCCATAATCATTATTATCGTATTTCCCGGATCAATTAATCAAGCTTTTGCCCCACTTGCACCTGGTGTAATTTTGTAATTCCGCTTTCTTATGATACTAAATTTGTAACTCATTTTATTTAGAATTAGCTTAATTTAAATCATGGATAAAGAAAAAATGATTATCCGCAATGATGCCACTAAGTTTATTTTGAATCTCTTTTGATGCGGATAATCGTCGACAGTCCACAGCAGATGTAATTGAACTTCAAGCCTTGTTTTATTTGGTTGGTGGCAAGAAAGCGTACAATCATAAAAGAAAAATTCAATTAGATCCTGTATTCGTTGATGGAAAAGATAAAAGGGGGTAATTACCATCCCTTATAGGAATTTACTCAATCAACACAAAAATAAGTAGGATACGGATGGCGGGGGTAAATATTCATTCGATAGTTTCATGAACAAATATGAAAATTGTAATCAGCACATTTGGTTCATTGGGTGATTTATACCCATACCTCGAAATGGGATCTTTGCTATCGGCTGATGGCTATGAAGTGACACTTGCTACCTGTATGGTGTACCGTGAAAGTGTTGAAAAGGCAGGCCTTCAATTTAAGGCTGTAAGACCGGACTTCAGTTTTGAGGAAAAGGATCTTCTCAAAAAGGCCATGACTTTGCAAACCGGGTCGGAAGTAATCGTAAAGGACATTATTATGGTGCATATCCATGATACTTATGATGATTTGCTACAAGCCTGTGGAGGCACTGACCTGTTGATCAACCATTCTTACTGTTACGCCGGCCCTCTAGTTGCAAAAAAATTAAATATTAAATGGATATCATGTAATCTATCACCTACTAACTATTGGTCGGCTATGGATCCTTGCGTCTTGCCGCATTCTCCCGCCACAGTACGACTGACCCAAATGGGTTATCGATTTAACGCCATTTTTAATCGCTTCATCCGATTCTATACTAAACGATGGTGTGGCAACTTGTATAAACTGCGTCAAGATATCGGAAGCGGAGACCAATCTCAACCACTATTTGAAGGACAGCATTCGCCTTATCTTGTCTTGGCTTTATTTTCCCAACATTTTGCTGCCAAGCAAAAGGATTGGCCCTCTCAGGCCAAGATACCTGGGTTTTTACGTGGGGGAAAGTCAGGGAGTTTAGCTGATTATCCAGAAATCGAAAACTTCTTGGACATTTATCCAGAGCCAATTGTGATTGGATTGGGTTCGTCAGTAGTCGTTAATCCAGATTTTGTATACGATGCGGCAGTTGTAGCTGCATGTAAATTAAAGAAAGGAATTATTTTAGTCGCAGGGCAAGGATATCAACCGAAGATCGAGGTCGATACATCCGTATTGATTACAGGTTACATTCCTTATGATATACTATTCCCAAAGGCAGGCGTTATCGTCCACCATGGCGGCATCGGAACTACTTTCGAATCCATAGCAGCGGGCAAGCCAATTCTCGTTATTCCCCATTCCGGTGACCAGCCGGATAACGGCTATCGTCTGCAAAAACTGGGCGTAGGAGATTATCTATTTGAAAAACACCTTAACGCAACCACTCTCAAGGAAAAACTAGAATACTTATTAAATAATCCTGAGATTTTAAATGCTGCTGTCTTGTTAAGTGAGCAGGTGAAAATGGATAACCCATCAGCTGTCATTCTCCGAGAGGTGTCGGTAATATTAGAGCAAAAAATTGATGGATAAGAAAGCCCTTATTCATTATATTTTTGTTATTGACACTGGTCTTGTGAGCGAATGCGTTCTTCTCATATTAAGTGTAGCCGCCTTGCTTTAGCAGGAACCACCGATGAAAAAGAGCACGTTTGTTTTGGTGATGGTGAAAAAAGGGAGATAGATTCGGCTGCGGTCGGAGCAGGATCCCCATCTTGTTGTGGTTTGACGTAAAGGGAATAAATCTTCCCTTTTACAATTAGATCCTAGTTATCGTCAATGTCATGCCTTTTGGGAATGTCAGGATTGACGAAAGTAAAGCCTCTCGCTTCATCACCTTCAAAAAAATCTACCTGCATGCCCATCAAAAACATGTAGTGCTTTTTTTCAATCAGGACAGGGATGCCTTCGACTTCAAACTTTTGGTCTCCTTCCTTCGGTCTGTCAAATCCCAAAAGGTAAGACATGCCGCCGCAGCCGCCTCCTTTGACGCCCACCCGAAGGGAATAATCAGCAGGGATGTTTTTATTCGCAATGATATCTTTGATTTCAGCTTGTGCCTTTTCAGTGATTTGGATCGGAATCAACATGTCTATTAAATCCACTTTTTGGTAAGGAAGTTCAAATTTAGGTTTTAAAAATATCAATTGTCAAAGTTTTATTGCGTCTATTAATTTCTCATATTCGGGTCAAAATATTGTAATTCTATGGCGTATCTCGCAGATTTATTGAAAATTGTTTTACCTGCAGCGTTGGTTATTTATGGAATGTACCTGACCATCATGTCCTTTCTGAAAAAGGAAAGGGAAAAAATGTTGATTGACCTAAAGACACAAAACACACAAACCGTTCTCCCTATCAGGCTTCAGGCAGGAGAAAGGCTCTGTCTTTTGTTGGAAAGAATCACTCCAAACAACCTTGTCAGAAGGATAAACAACCCGGAATATTCGGCAAGGGAATTTTATACCCAATTGCTGCACGAGGTGAGGGAGGAGTTTAACCATAACCTTTCGCAGCAGGTATACTTCACTGACGAAACCTGGGAAAGTGTCCGCCGCGCAGCAGAAAGTGTCGTGACCATCATCAATACCGCCATGCAGGACATGCCCGAAGATGCAAGAAGCCTTGACCTCGCCAAGCGGATTTTTCAACTTACTTTGGATCAAAAAAGTGATGCCATCCAGATGGCCTTGAAATCCGTTAAGTCTGAAATAAGAATTTTCTTCTAAAAATCATGCCATCACTAAGGGAAAAAACAGAAGATTTTTTTGGTAAGGCCAAACTCCTTTACCTCGAAAAAGCACACCAAATAGCCGGTGAGGACGGTAAGCTTCAAAAACTATTGAAAAATGTAGGAGAAAGGCTCCAAGCAGTATCCCACCACCCGAAGGTTCAGACTGCATTAGAACCCATCCTGATATTCAAAAGGATGATACAGGCACATAGAAGCGATAAGTTTAAAGTTTCTTCCAAAACGCTCGGCCTCATTGTTTTGGGTTTGGTATACTTTATTACCCCGATAGATATTATCCCTGACTTTCTTCCGATTTTGGGTTTTACGGATGATCTTTCCGTTATTTTGGCTATTTTCAATTCTGTAAAGCATGAGGTGCAAGATTTTTTGAATTGGGAAAAGACCCAAGCCTAAGCGCTTCGGACTTTTGCTTTTCATCTTTTTGGGCGTACTTTACCTGATATGAAAAAAATAGCATTTCTCGCAGGTACATCGGGATTGATCGGCATGCAACTGCTGCACCAATTACTTCAAGACAACTCTTACGATTACCTCATCTCAGTTGGTCGGCGCAAGCTTGCCCTGAAGCACCACAAGTTGGTGCAGGTCGAAGGGGACTTTAGCAAAATCCAGAGTTGGGACATTGAATCCAAAATCCGGGAAGAGGATATAGGAGGCGTCTTTTTTCCAATTATTGATGCCATCCATAAAAAAACCTGTGAAATCCAGGCCTTTTGTTCACTGGGGACTACCATCAAAGTGGCCGGTTCCAAGGATAAATTCTATCAGATAGACCATGATTATGTGATTGGGTTTGCGGCTTGGACACAGGCATTGGGAGCTAGTAAATTTTTGTATGTGAGTGCAATGGGAGCAAATCCCCAATCTTCCGTTTTTTATAACAAAGTGAAAGGTGAGGTTGAGGAAGACCTGAAAGTGATACCATTTAATTATTTGGGATTGTTTCAGCCTTCATTATTGGTAGGCAACAGAAAAGAATTCCGGTTTGGGGAAGAGGTTGCCAAAATATTAACCAAGCCTTTGGTCTGGTTGAAGCTGGGCAAATCCTTCCGTCCCATCAATGACAATCAGGTTGCGAAGGCAATGATTTCCCATGCCAACCAAACCAATTCAGTGAAAGTGGAGACAATTTCCTCAAAGACCATGCAGGATTTTTGAAGTATGATAGCCGTTATTCAAAGGGTGTCTGAGTCTGTTGTCAGGATCGGCGGACAGGTAAAAAGTCAAATAGGATTGGGGCTGATGGTATTGTTGGGAATCGAAGATGCAGATGGGAATGAAGATATCGAATGGCTGGGCAAGAAAATCACCAACCTCAGGATATTTCCCGATGAAAATGAAGTGATGAACAAAAGTATCCTTGAAGTTTCGGGTGATATTCTGCTCATCAGTCAGTTTACTCTCCATGCAAGTACCAAAAAGGGTAACCGTCCTTCTTATATCAAAGCCGCAAAACCTGATATCGCCATTCCACTTTATGAAAAATTCATCCTTTCCTTGGAAAAGGAATTGGGCAAATCCATCCAAACAGGAGAATTTGGAGCAGATATGAAAGTGTCATTGATCAATGATGGGCCGGTGACGATTATAATTGATAGTAAAAATAGGGTTTGAGGCAAGTCCTTCGACTACGCTCAGGAGCCAAAGCAAGAGCTAAGAAAAAAGAACCGGGTGAAACAATAGATAAAAGATTAAGGACACACGATGCAAGACCTATTGTGTCTCAAGATGGCGGAATCCGAAAACTTGCCAACCCGGGAACTTGACATCTTGAAGAAGATAACAATTACCACATTATAATAATTACAACCTTTTTTAATACTGATCCTTACCCGAAACCAAACCATTAACCAATGCCCAACCTTATTTCCATCCAAAAAGCAACTGTCAGACAATTAGATAAGGTGGTTTTTGAAAGCTTGGATTTTGATTGGGAGAGAGGGCAACATTGGGCCATCCTAGGTCAATCGGGAGTTGAACTCACGGCTTTTTTGGATACAATTTTGGGAAAATCGATGGTGACCGCCGGGGATATCCAAAGGCCATTTTCGAAAGAGTATCAAGAAAAAAAGTCAGAAGCAGGGGAAGTGAATTCTTTCAGGGATTTGATAGCCATAGTTTCACAGCAATACACATTTAAGAACAAATCCAACCTTCAGAATTTCTATTACCAGCAGCGCTTCAATTCGATGGAATCCGATGAAGCCATGAGCGTGGAGGAATATTTGAAAAATATAGAAGTAAAGGTCTCCGGGCCTTGGGATCTGCCTAGGGTGATCAGATTTATGAATTTGGAACACCTCAAAGACAAATCCCTCATCAAACTTTCAAATGGAGAGACCCGGAGATTGACCTTTGCGACTGCACTGATCAAGAATCCGAAAATATTGTTGATGGATCAGCCGCTGACAGGATTGGACAAGGAGACCCGGAATGATTTTGGGTCAATGCTTTCGGATATCATTGCTTCAGGGATTCATGTCCTGATGAGCACCCACAATGATGAGATTCCGGCTTGCATCAGCCATGTGGGATTTCTTGCAGATAAGAACATTTCCATTGTTGGCAAATCCGGTGATATAATCCAAGGCCACCAAAATTGGCTATCTGAGAATG
Organism: Cytophagales bacterium; assembly: GCA_038224435.1. Classification (GTDB taxonomy): domain Bacteria; phylum Bacteroidota; class Bacteroidia; order Cytophagales; family Cyclobacteriaceae; genus Cognataquiflexum. The sequence goes on from JBBRFK010000007.1 coordinate 30,828, forward strand.
CCATTGATACGGAAATTATCAAAAGGCTATTGGGAAATCATGTGGGGAGTTACCATCAAAAGATTGTAGAATTCAGAAGTGTCACTGTGAAATATGGAGAAAACCTGATCCTTGACCGTATAAACTGGACCATTTTTCCCAATGAAAAGTGGGCGCTAAAAGGTGAAAACGGGGCTGGAAAATCTACTCTTTTGAGTTTGATTTTGGGAGAAAATCCACAGGCTTATGCCAATGAAATTTACCTATTTGACCGGAAAAGAGGCTCTGGGGAAAGTATCTGGGACATCAAAAGGCAAATTGGATTTGTCGCACCCGAACTTTCAAGGTTTTTTCCTTCCAATCAAACCTGTACCAAAGTAATACTCTCAGGCATTTTTGATACTATGGGATTGTTTAGGAAAGTTTCTCCCGAACAGGAACGATTGGCCATGGATTGGTTGGCTTTGTTTCGCCTTGAAAATGTGGGAAAGCTATTTTTCAACCAAGTATCTCTGGAAAATCAAAGGTTTATCTTGCTTGCGCGGGCCTTGATCAAAAACCCAAAATTATTGGTCTTGGATGAAGCAGCACAGGGGATGGACGACTTACAGAGAATTCGGTTTAGGGAAACAGTCGACCTTGTTTGTGAAATCCTGCCGGCAGCGATGGTTTATGTCAGCCATTACGAGGAAGATATTCCAAAGTGCGTGGATAAAATTTTTAGAATAAATAAAGGAAAAGCTATCTGAAAATCTTCAGATCAGGTCGCTTGCTTCAGTCGGGACTGAGATAGTTTCTATAAATGTCCCATCATCCTCGACCCTGATAGCGGTCAGACAGGTGCCTCCATATGCCCAAGTGTCAATATTCCAGGAATTCGACTCCGGACTGAATTCTGGGACACCATCTCTCCTTGGGGTATGTCCTATAATTTGCAGCTTGCCGGTGTTGATCAATGGTTTTCTGTTCCACAATAGGCCGTTCGTATTTTTTTTATCATAAGGAATGCCAAGGCCGGAAAAACCGGCATGTGTTACCTGGACATGGTCATTCTCCCAAATGAGAGGCAGGTCAGTCAGCCAGATCGAGTAATTATCCGGATCAATCTGGGATTCTTCAAATTGACGCTGGGTTTTGTTTCCTCCATTGGAAAGCCAAACACCCAGCCTGTCTTCGCCTTTCATATAATCGATCATCAGCTGCTCGTGATTTCCTCTCAAAAAATGGGTTTCCTTTTTAAAATTCATCTGTAACTCAAATGCCAAGTGCATGACAGCAGGCGAAAAAGCCCCTCTGTCTATCAAATCGCCAAGCTGCACCAAAGTTTCGGATTTTGGATCCCAGTGATCCAATAGTTTCAAAAAGGTATTCAGACAACCGTGTACATCACCTACAATAAATATTCCCATAAACTACCAAAGGTTGAAAATTAATGATTTTCTAGAATTATAAAAAAACCTATAAATGATTCTATTATTTATTTGTACCGGTTAATATATTTAATTATAATCACTTCATATTCAATTTTATATATTCAAAACATTCTTGGCCAAAAGAAGTTTTATTTTGGACAAATTTAAATAACTTCATTGCTATGTATCCATTGTTCACTAAACGATTTTAAATCCTGGAAAGGTTGTTAATTATGAAAAAATCAGCTTTATTTCTCTTTTCCCTTGTATTGGCCTTTTCCGCATGCATGAGCCAAAAAGATTACCTGGCAGAATCCGACTTCAACTATGCGGGGAATTTCAAAAAATATAAAACTTTTGGTTTTGTCAATAACCCGTTTCCCGACACGACTACGCATCACCTCGCTATTGAAAGAACAATCACAAATAGGTTGGGCTCACAGGGGTATAAATTACAGGCTGAAAAACCGGATATTCTGATCAACTACAAGCTTTTCTTAGATGAGGTGAAATACCGAGGCTACGAGCAACCGAATTTCGATTATTGGGTTCAAAGAAGAAGTCTGGACGTTGAATTGACGGAAGAAGAGGAAAAGAAAAACCGTGAAAAAGATGAAAACTACAATCAGGTAAAATTTACTGAAAATAAAGGGATGCTTGTCATTTTCGTGATTGACAACAAAAAAGGAAACACCATATGGCAGGGATATACTGCTGCAAGTTTTGACCTATTTTCTCCTGAAGTCTCCACCGAACTGACCAAGGCAACTTACCGGGTCATGGACCAATTTAAGATATTGACTAGAAATTGACTTGACTCAATCCAATCTGCCCTCTGCTCCGATTTTTCCAAGGAAGTGGAGGGCAGCTGCTTTTTGCGCCGAATCGAAAGATTGGAAAGCGCAGGTTATCTTACTGAATTTTTGATTGGAACTGATTTCATTCAAAGAAAGCGGTGAACCGAACAGGTAGAGTTGACAATTTTTGTTTCCAACCAAATTTTCAAGCCTCGCAAGTACAGCCTGATCCATTCCAAAATGATTTACAGGCTTGGCTGAGGGGACAAAAAGGGCAATCAGAATGTTGTCGTATGCTTCCAATTTTTCCCAATTCTGATCTGAAGCATCCCTAATATCATACGAAACGGACGCTACTTCTTTATCTAACTCAGAAAAGAAAATGTTTTCCTTTTCCTGGAAAATAGAAACTTTGGCAAAATGAGAATCTTTGGGATGGCAAAATGGCTCAGATTTTTGACTGGAAATTTCTGTGATATAGTGAACCGAGAGTTTGTCATTGAACGCTTGATGTCCTGACCAATCGAATCCGATTTCCTTGGGAAGATGATCAGAAAAAACACCAAGTTTTTCCTTGAGATGGGTCACTTTCTGAAAACTCTCCAAAATCTTTTCTTCAGATCCGAGTTTCAAGATCATTTCGATGCCTTCTTTGACATTTTCTGAAAAACACAGCAAGTCATTGCCTGCATCGAAAGCTTCCCATTCCAATTGACCTGGTTCGGGAAAGAGATCGCTTACACTCTTCATATTCAATGCATCGGAAACTACGATTCCTTTGAATCCCATTTCTCCTTTCAATAAATCTGTGATGATTTCTTTGGATATTGACGCCGGTACGATTTTCCCATTGGATAATGCAGGAGCGGCCAAATGCCCGACCATTACCATATCGATTCCAGACTTAATTCCCATAGCAAAAGGATAAAGTTCCTCAGCCACCAATTCCGCTTTGGTTTTGTTGATGACAGGAAGTCCAAGGTGTGAATCAGTATCAGTATCCCCGTGACCGGGAAAATGCTTGTAGCAGGCGCCAATTCCAGCTTTCTCCAAGCCTTGGTACATTGCCAAAGCAAACCGGCTGACTTTTTCCTTGTTGGGTCCAAAAGACCTATATCCTATCACAGGATTTTTTGGATTGGTGTTGATATCTGCGACAGGGGAGAAATTCAAATGGATACCAGTCTGTCGTAGGTCTTTTCCGATTCTGTAGCCCGTTTCAAAAACCAAATCCTCTTTATCTAAAGAAAGTGCACCCAAAGTAATGGCATAAGGATATTGAGGTGTGTTTTCTATCCGCATAGCCAATCCAAACTCCGCATCAATACTCATCAATAGCGGCTGCTTTGATATTTTTTGATATCTGATGATGAGGCTTTTGAGCTTTTCTAGGGTATTTTCATAGGTCAGCTTTTCCTGTCTTTTCTCAAAATTGGCAGCAGC
>JBBRFK010000008.1:0-33288 GCA_038224435.1 Cytophagales bacterium
GAGAGCTTTGGATTCATGTCCTCAAAGGAGGGGTGTATGTACAAGGGTGTACACTACCACACCTAAGAAGCCAAACTCAGCGATGAGGAAAGTGGCTAGAGTAAGATTGACGAATGGTAAAGAGGTAAACGCCTACATTCCGGGAGAAGGTCACAATTTGCAAGAACACTCTATCGTATTGATCAGAGGTGGCCGTGTAAAGGATCTACCAGGAGTACGTTACCACATTATCAGAGGTGCATTGGATACTGCAGGAGTAAAAGACCGTAAGCAAGGTCGCTCCAAGTACGGTGCTAAGAGACCTAAGCCAGGTCAAGCTGCTAAAGGTGCGCCAGCAAAAGGTGCTCCAGCAAAAAAGAAATAATAAAAACTAGTTAAAGAAATGAGAAAAGCGAAACCAAAGAAGAGATATATTCTTCCTGACCCGAAGTTCGGCGACACCTTGGTCACCAAGTTCGTGAACTGTCTGATGGTCGATGGTAAGAAGAGTATTGCTTACAAAATCTTCTACGACGCAGTCGAGAAGGTAGAATCAAAAGTAGGTGAGAACGGTCTTGAGGTTTGGAAAAAAGCGCTTAACAATATAACTCCAGCCGTAGAGGTGAAGAGTCGTAGAGTTGGTGGTGCTACATTCCAGGTTCCAATGGAAGTTAGACCTGAAAGAAAAACGTCCCTAGGTATTAAGTGGATGATCACTTACGCCAGAAAAAGAGGTGAGAAGACAATGATGGATAGGCTTGCAGGTGAGATTATCTCTGCTTCAAAAGGCGAAGGTGCTGCAGTGAAGAAGAAAGATGATACACACAGAATGGCTGAAGCAAACAAGGCATTCTCACATTTTAGATTTTAATCAGTAATGGCAAGAGATTTAAAATACACTAGGAACATTGGCATAGCCGCGCATATTGATGCCGGCAAAACAACTACTACAGAACGTATACTCTACTATTCAGGTGCCAGCCACAAAATCGGTGAAGTTCACGATGGAGCGGCTACAATGGATTGGATGGCACAAGAGCAGGAAAGAGGTATTACCATTACTTCTGCTGCTACAACTGTGTTTTGGGATTACAGAAAAAATAAATATCAAGTTAACATTATCGATACTCCGGGCCACGTTGATTTTACCGTGGAGGTAAACCGTTCTTTGAGAGTTTTGGATGGGCTTGTTTTCCTTTTCAGTGCTGTTGATGGCGTTGAGCCTCAGTCAGAGACAAACTGGAGACTTGCCGATAACTACAAAGTAGCCCGTATCGGTTTTGTTAATAAAATGGATCGCTCAGGCGCGAATTTCCTTGAAGTGTGTAAGCAAGTCAAGGAAATGTTGGGCAGCTATGCAGTTCCATTGCAGCTGCCTATCGGTGCTGAAGATAACTTCAAAGGCGTGGTCGATCTGATCAACAACCGAGGTATTGTATGGAATGAGGAGGATAAAGGAATGACTTTTACAGAAGTTCCTATCCCCGAAGACATGCTTGAGGAAGTTGCAGAATACAGAGAACACCTACTTGAGGCAGTGGCTGATTATGATGAGTCACTTATGGAGAAATTTTTTGATGATCCGGAATCAATCACAGAAGCTGAGATTCTTTCCGCATTGAGAAGAGCTACCATTGACATGAAAATTGTTCCAATGGTTTGTGGCTCCTCATTCAAGAATAAGGGTGTGCAAACCATGCTTGACCTCGTTATGGAATTGCTTCCTTCTCCTTTGGATAAAGATAATATCGTCGCTACAGGACTTGACTCCGAAGAAGAAGTTGTCATCAAACCTGACGAAAAAGAACCGTTTACAGGATTGGCTTTTAAAATTGCAACAGATCCATTTGTTGGTCGTCTTTGCTTTGTCAGAGCATATTCAGGTATTTTGGAATCAGGTTCATACATCTTTAATAGCCGATCAGGCAATAAAGAGCGTATTTCAAGGGTATTTCAGATGCATGCCAATAAGCAAAACCAGATTGAGAGATTGGTTGCCGGAGATATCGGTGCAGTCGTTGGTTTCAAAGACATCAAAACAGGAGATACTCTTTGCGACGAAAAGCGTAAGGTAGTATTAGAATCCATGGTGTTCCCAGAGCCTGTTATCGGATATGCTATTGAGCCAAAAACTCAAGCGGATGTCGATAGATTAGGTATGGCTATCTCCAAATTGGTGGAAGAAGATCCTACCCTTCAGGTACATACTGATCAGGAAACAGGTCAGACCATCTTGAGAGGTATGGGCGAACTTCACCTAGAAATTATCATTGATCGACTCAAGAGGGAATTTAAAGTTGAGATCAACCAAGGTGCTCCTCAGGTTGCTTATAAAGAAGCTTTATTTAGTTCTGTTGAGCACAAGGAAGTTTACAAAAAGCAGACTGGTGGTAAAGGTAAATTTGCCGATATCTTATTTGAGCTTGGACCTAAGGATCCTGATCCTGTGACCAATGAGATCAAGCAGGGACTTGATTTTGTGAACGGTATTGTAGGTGGTGTGATTCCCAGAGAATTTATACCTGCCATCCAAAAAGGATTCAATGAAGCAATGAAGAATGGTCCATTGGCAGGATATCCTATTGAATCCATGAAGGTAAGGTTGTTTCACGGTTCTTACCATGATGTCGATTCTGATGCCCTTTCATTTGAATTGGCAGCAAGAATTGGATTCAAAGAAGCAGCTAAAAAATGTAAGCCTCAATTGCTTGAGCCGATTATGGCTGTAGAAGTAGTGACACCGGATGAATATACAGGCCCTATTACAGGTGACTTGAATAGGAGGAGGGGAATGATGAAGGGAATGGATACCAAAGGTACTGCCACTGTCATCAAAGCCAATGTTCCTTTGTCTGAGTTGTTCGGATATGTTACTGACTTGAGGACAAATTCATCAGGTAGAGCTTCTGCATCACTGACATTTTCTCATTATGAGCCGGTGCCAAACAACATTGCAGAGGGCGTGATTGCTAAAGTAAAAGGTGAGAAAGCCTAAATTTTGACAGAAAATGAATCAAAAAATCAGAATAAAATTGAAATCATACGATCATAGCCTGGTGGATAAGTCATCTGAGAAGATCGTAAAGGCGGTAAAAGCAACCGGTGCAATTGTGGTTGGGCCTATTCCTTTGCCTACAAAGAAAGAGAAGTTTACTGTGTTGAAATCACCACACGTAAACAAGAAAGCAAGAGATCAGTACCAGCTTTGTACTTACAAAAGATTGGTTGATATCTACAGCAACAGCTCAAAAACTGTCGACGCATTGATGAAGATCGAACTTCCAAGCGGAGTCGATGTTGAAATCAAAGTCTGACGGATAACATGCATAATCAAGAAAAACCTGTACCTAACTGGTGCGGGTTTTTCTTTTGCCCTTATCATTTTGAAAGTTTGTTAGGTGGGAATGACAGATTTTGCCATTCCACCGAATTTATTTTCGTAAATAATTAAAAATAGTAAAGTTGGGATTTGTTAACTGGGGGAAAAACCCTAACTTTGCAGTCCTTAAAAAAGCACCTAGGCGCTTAAACGCTTGGGTTTCAAGATTATTATACAACAGAAGATGTCTGGAATAATAGGTAAAAAAGTTGGAATGACTAGCATTTTCAGTGCCGATGGACGAAATGTCGCATGCACGCTAATAGAAGCTGGTCCTTGCGTAGTGACGCAAGTAAAAAATGTAGAGACAGACGGGTACAACGCTGTTCAATTGGCATTCGGTGAGCGTAAAGAAAAAAATACGTCAAAGCCGTTGATGGGCCACTTCAAAAAGGCAGGCACCACGCCAAAACAGAAAGTTGTAGAATTCAGAGACTTCAGAATAGAATTTGAAGGTCAGGTTGATCTTGGTAAGACTGTTAAAGCTGACGAGGTATTCATTGAAGGAGATTTCTTAGATGCTATCGGAACTTCCAAAGGTAAAGGTTTCCAAGGTGTAGTAAAGCGTCACGGTTTTGCAGGTGTCGGTGGTGCAACCCACGGTCAGCACAACAGGGCGAGACACCCAGGTTCAATTGGTGCTTGTTCTTGGCCATCCAGAGTATTTAAGGGAATGAGAATGGCTGGTAGAACTGGTGGAGATAGAGTTAAGGTTATCAATTTGAAAGTCCTTAGAATCTATCCCGACAAGAACCTATTACTGGTAAGCGGTTCTGTCCCAGGTCCAAAAAATTCTTTCGTTATTCTAGAGAAGTAAGAAAATGGAATTAGCAGTATTAAAATTTAACGGTGAAGACACAGGTAGGAAAGTAAGTCTTTCTGATGATATATTCGCGATCGTTCCCAACGACCATGCGATCTACTTGGATGTAAAACAATATTTGGCAAACCAAAGACAAGGTACACACAAAGCCAAACAACGGAATGAGATTGCGGGATCTACCAAAAAGATCAAAAAACAAAAAGGTACCGGTGGAGCCAGAGCAGGTTCTATCAAGTCGCCCTTGTTTAGAGGCGGAGGTAGAGTTTTTGGACCTGTTCCAAGAGATTATTCATTCAAACTGAATAAAAAATTGAAACAATTGGCCAGAAAATCAGCTCTGTCATACAAAGCAAAAGAAAATAGCGTGATGGTATTGGAAAACTTCACTTTTGAAGCACCAAAAACAAAGAGCTATATAGCAATGTTGGACGGACTTTCCTTGTCAGATAAGAAGACCTTATTGGTTCTTCCTGAAGTAAACAAGAATGTTTATTTGTCAAGCAGGAACTTGCAAAAAGCGAAAGTGATTACTGTAGACAGCGTAAATACTTATGAATTGTTAAATGCTGACAATTTGGTTTTATGTGAAGGTTCAGTAAGTATGTTAGAAACCCTTTTATTGAAGTAAGAAGATGGCAACACTTAAAAAACCTTTGATTACCGAGAAGATTTCAGCAATGAATGAACAAGGTGTTTATGGATTTGCAGTTGAGAAAACTGCTACTAAGCCGGAAATCAAAAGAGCCGTAGAAAAAATGTACGGTGTGAAAGTTTTGGAAGTCCGTACCATGAGGTACGCTGGCAAACCAAAAACCAGGTATACCAAAACAAAAATTGTTTCCGGCTTCAGTGCTCCTTATAAGAAAGCTATTGTGAAAGTGGCAGAAGGCGAAATAATTGATTTTTACGGAGAAATTTAATTGAATCAGAATCATGGCAGTTAGAAAATTAAAACCTGTAACCCCAGGAACCAGATTCAGAGTAGCGCCGGCATTTGATGAGATTACTACATCAAAGCCAGAGAAATCTCTTTTGGCTCCGAAACCAAAGTCAGGTGGTAGAAATAACACCGGGAAAATGACCAACAGATATATTGGTGGTGGTCATAAGCAAAGACTTAGAATTATTGATTTTAAAAGAAATAAATTTGGCGTTTTAGCTGAAGTTGTTTCTGTAGAATATGATCCAAACAGAACTGCGCGTATTGCCTTGTTGCAATATGAGGACGGTGAAAAAACTTATATCATAGCACCAAACGGAGTCAAAGTCGGTCAGAAATTGATTTCCGGAGAAATTGTGGCTCCAGAAGTTGGAAATGCAATGCATCTTGTGAACGTTCCTTTGGGTACTATTGTCCATAACATTGAGCTGAAGCCTGGTAAAGGTGGAGCGATGGCACGTAGTGCCGGTGGGTATGGTCAGGTGGTGGCAAGGGATGGGAAATATGTTACCATTAAATTGCCTTCAGGGGAAATGAGACTTGTTCTTGGGACCTGTATGGCCACTGTGGGTACTGTTTCCAATGCGGATCATATGAATGTGGTACTTGGAAAAGCAGGTAGAAACCGTTGGTTAGGAAGAAGACCAAGAACAAGGGGTGTCGCAATGAACCCTGTCGATCACCCTATGGGTGGTGGTGAAGGTAGATCTTCAGGAGGTCACCCAAGGTCAAGGAAAGGTTTGCTTGCCAAAGGCAAAAAGACTAGAAGTCCTAAAAAGTATTCTAACAAATTCATTATCAGCAAAAGATCCAAATAGATATGTCACGTTCATTAAAAAAAGGTCCTTATATAGAGCACCACTTATTGAAGAAAGTGGATGTGATGAACGAGACCGGGAAAAAATCTGTAATCAAGACTTGGTCAAGAAGATCAATGATTTCTCCGGATTTCGTAGGCCATACATTCGCAGTGCATAATGGCAATAAGTTTATACCTGTATTTGTAACAGACAACATGGTAGGACATAAGCTTGGAGAATTTGCACCCACTAGAAACTTCAGAGGTCATATTGCCAAAAAAGATAAAGGAAAGAGATAATCATGGAAGCAATAGCAAGATTAAACAACGTTCCTACTTCTCCCCGCAAAATGCGATTGGTAGCTGACCTTGTAAGAGGTAAAAGAGTAGGACAGGCATTAAGCATTTTGAAGTTCACTCCAAACAGTGGAGCAGAAAGAATTGAAAAATTGCTTCTTTCTGCTGTAGCCAACTGGCAAGCTAAAAATCCCGGAGAAAAGATCGAAGAAGCAGACCTGTTTCTAAAAACAATTTTCGTGGATGAAGGCCGCATGCTAAAAAGACTTAGACCTGCACCTCAGGGAAGAGCGCATAGAATTCGCAAAAGATCGAATCATGTAACTTTGATTGTGGATTCCTACAGTTCAAATGTTACCGCTGATCAAGTAGAAACAACAGAAAAATCTAATTAAAATCAGACTATGGGACAAAAGATAAACCCAATCGGTTTTAGACTCGGTGTAATCAAAGGTTGGGATTCCAACTGGTATGGCGGAAAAGATTTCGCTGAGAAGCTGTATGAAGATCAGCAGATCAGGAAATATGTGAATGCCAGGATTCCAAAAGGAGGAATCTCAAAAGTTGTCATCGAGAGAACTTTGAAGAGAATCACTCTTACCATCCATACCGCCCGTCCGGGTGTTGTTATCGGAAAAGGTGGAGCCGAAGTTGATAAGCTTAAAGAGGAATTGAAAAAATTGACCAACAAAGATGTTCAAATAAACATTTTTGAGATTAAACGTCCTGAATTGGATGCAAAATTGGTTGGTGAATCTATCGCACAGCAGCTTCAGGCACGTATTTCATTCAGAAGAGCAATGAAGCAGTCTATCGCAGCGACTATGAGAGTAGGTGCAGAAGGTATCAAAGTAAAACTTTCAGGAAGACTTGGAGGAGCCGAAATGGCAAGATCCGAAATGTATAAAGAGGGAAGAATTCCTTTGCATACATTAAGAGCAGACATCGATTATGCCGTTTCTGAGGCTAATACTGTGTATGGAATCATCGGCATCAAGGTTTGGATTTTCAAAGGAGAAGTTTACGGAAAGAGAGATTTATCTCCAAACGTAGGAGCAGCCAGCGAGCCAAAATCTAATGCTTCTGCAGCAGCTAGAGGAAAGCGAAGAGAAGGTGGTCCAAAAAGAAGAAAGAGAAATAACTAATTTTCACCCATAAGTGAGAAATCATGTTACAGCCGAAAAGAACGAAATTTAGAAAAATGCATAAGGGTAGAGTCAAAGGACTCGCTCAAAGAGGTCACGAACTTTCTTTTGGCAACTTTGGTATCAAATCCCTTGAGCCGGGATGGATAACCTCCCGTCAGATTGAGGCAGCCCGTATTGCCATGACGAGAGCTATGAAAAGAGAAGGTCAGGTTTGGATTAGGATTTTTCCTGACAAACCTATCACCAAGAAGCCTGCAGAGGTTCGTATGGGTAAAGGTAAAGGTGCTCCCGAATATTGGGTTGCAGTGATCAAGCCAGGAACGATCCTTTTCGAGGCAACAGGTGTTACGCTTGAAGTAGCAAATGAAGCTTTGAGATTGGCTCAGCAAAAACTTCCAGTAAGTACAAGATTCGTAGTACGTAGAGATTACGTAGGATAATAGAAACTATGAAAAACGCAGAAATCAGATCACTTTCCGAAAGTGAAATCATGGAACGCATAGCCTCTGAGCAGGTCAATTTGTCAAAATTGAACTTTGCACATGCTATCTCTCCAATTGAGAATCCCAATAAAATAAAGGAATCAAGGAAGTTGATCGCAAGATTGAAAACAACCTTGAGCGCAAAACAACTAGCTAAATAATAATAATATGGCTACTGCTGAGAGAAATCTTCGTAAAGAAAGAACAGGAAAGGTAGTTAGTAACAAGATGGACAAGTCCATCACTGTAGCTGTGGAGAGAAAAGTGAAACATTCGATCTATGGTAAATTTGTTGCTAAGACTACGAAATTTATGGTTCATGACGAGAAAAATGATGCTAATGAAGGCGATACTGTCAGAATTAGCGAAACCCGTCCGCTGAGTAAGAACAAACGTTGGAGATTGGTTGAAATAATTGAAAGGGCTAAGTAATCATGATACAACAAGAATCCAGACTAGGTGTAGCGGATAATTCAGGTGCTAAAGAAGTGCTTGTAATCCGTGTATTGGGAGGTACAAAGAAAAAGTATGCTTCCATTGGTGATAAAGTTGTGGTAACTGTCAAATCTGCTCTTTCCTCCAGCAACATGAAAAAAGGTACCGTTTCCAAAGCGGTTATCGTGAGAACGAAGAAAGAAATAAGAAGGAAAGACGGTTCCTACATCCGATTTGAGGATAACGCAGCCGTTCTTTTGAACAACAATGATGAGCCAAGAGGGACGCGTATATTCGGTCCTGTAGCCAGAGAGTTGAGAGAGAAGCAATTTATGAAGATTGTGTCTTTAGCCCCAGAAGTATTGTAATCATGGAAAGAAAATTCAACAAACAACCAAAATTGCATGTCAAAACCGGTGATACTGTGAAAGTGTTGTCGGGCGATGACAAAGGCAAGTCAGGTAAAATACTTTCTGTTGACCCGACCAAAAGAAGGGCGATAGTCGAAGGTATCAATATGGTGACCAAGCACGTTAAGCCGACCGCATCTAATCCTCAGGGAGGAATTGAAAAAAGAGAGGCTTCTTTACATATAAGTAATCTGATGCTAGTGGATCCTAAAACAGGAGAAGCTACCAGAACAGGTAGAAAAGAAGATGAAAAAGGTAAACTAGTTAGGTATTCTAAAAAAACTGGGGAGGTGATCAATGGCTAATCCAAGAGTTAAAGATAGATATATAGCTGAAATTGTCCCCGCAATGAAGGAGAAGTTTCAGTACAGTTCTGTGATGCAGGTTCCAAAATTGACCAAAATTGTGATCAACAAGGGAATTGGCGCCGCGGTTGCGGATAAAAAGTTGGTTGACCAAGGTGTTGAAGAACTTTCTTTGATTGCAGGTCAAAAAGCTGTTGCCACCAAAGCAAAAACTTCTGTTTCCAACTTCAAGTTGAGGGAGGGTATGCCCATAGGAGCTAAAGTTACCTTGAGAGGGAATAGAATGTATGAATTCCTTGACCGTTTGATGTCAATTGCCCTTCCAAGGGTTAGAGATTTCAAAGGTATCAATGATAAAGGTTTTGATGGAAGAGGTAATTATACTTTAGGTGTAACCGAGCAGATCATTTTCCCAGAAATCAGCATTGAAAAAGTGAACAGAATTTCAGGTATGGATATCACTTTTGTGACTTCTGCAGAGACTGATGAAGAAAGTTACGCTTTGCTGAAAGCTTTCGGCATGCCTTTTATAAACAAAAATAATTAAGAAATATTATGGCAAGAGAGTCACTAAAAGCTCGCGAGCGTAAAAGAGAAGGCTTAGTAGCAAAATATGCTAAGAAGCGCGCTCTGTTAAAGGCAGCTGGGGATTTTTTGGGGTTGGATAAACTACCAAAAAATTCATCTCCTGTGAGGTTACACAACAGATGTAAGTTGACGGGTCGTCCAAAAGGGTATATGAGGAAGTTTGGAATCAGCAGGGTAACCTTTAGAGAAATGGCTTCGGCAGGGAAAATCCCTGGAATTACTAAGTCTAGCTGGTAAAATTCAAACAAGAGTTTTTATTCTAAAAATCATTGTGTAACTTTGCACTCCCTTAGCGGGAAAATGCAGGTAGACTTATATAATTATGACTGATCCAATAGCTGATTATCTGACAAGATTGAGAAATGCCATAAAGGCAACTCATAGAATCGTTGAGATGCCTGCTTCTAACATTAAGAAGGAAATCACGAAGGTGCTTCATGATAAAGGATATATCCAAAACTATAAATTTGAAGAAAATGGACCTCAGGGTCTCATCAAAATAGCGTTGAAATATAGCCCATCAACCAAGCAGAATGCCATCGTAAGCCTGAGTAGAGTTAGTAAGCCGGGCCTTAGAAAATATGTAAAACATGAAGATCTTCCAAGAGTCATCAATGGCCTTGGTATCGCAATCCTTTCTACTTCCAAAGGCATAATGACCGATAAAGAAGCTCGCACCGAAGGTGTAGGAGGAGAAGTACTTTGCTACGTTTATTAATATACCGTCATGTCTAGAATAGGTAAAAAACCAATAAATATACCGGAGGGTGTTACTGTAGACGTAACTGCATTTAATGCCGTTACTGTTAAAGGTCCCAAAGGTACCCTGAATAGGGAAGTAAATCCCGACATTGCTGTGAAGGTTGAGGGTCAGGAGATTATCCTGGAAAGACCCACAGATTCTAAAAGACATAAATCACTTCACGGCTTATACAGGTCTTTGATCAATAACATGGTCATCGGTGTATCCCAAGGATACAAAAAGAACCTTGAACTTGTTGGGGTGGGATATAAGGCGACTAACCAGGGCCAAGTTCTTGAACTATCTCTTGGTTACTCACACAACATCTTCTTTGCATTGCCTGAGTCTGTTTCTTTGAAAACTGAAACTCCTAAAGGTAAAAATCCTTTGATCACTTTGGAGGGAATTGATAAAGAATTGGTTGGTCAGATTGCCGCCAAAATCAAATCATTGCGTAAAGTAGAGCCTTATAAAGGTAAAGGTGTACGCTTTGTAGGAGAAATTGTTAGACGTAAGGCTGGTAAAACTGCTGGTAAAAAATAATTAATATGGCCTTTAATAAGAATTTAAGAAGACTTAGAATCAAAAAAAGTATCAGAAGAAAAATTTCTGGCACTGATTCAAGACCTCGTTTGTCTGTCTTCAAAAGCAATACCGGAATTTACGCACAGTTAGTTGATGATCTTAAAGGTCATACTCTTGCGCAGGCATCTTCCAAAGAGCTAGGATCAGTTAATAATTCAAATATAACTGTTTCCAAAGAGGTAGGTAAAAAATTAGCAGAAAGAGCTGTTGCAAACGGTGTCACTGATGTTGTTTTTGACAGGGGTGGTTACTTATATCATGGTAATGTTAAAGCTCTTGCCGATGGCGCAAGGGAAGGTGGCCTTAAATTTTAATAGATATTATGTCTCAGGTAAAAAGAAAACCAATTAGGGCAACCGATACTGAATTAAAAGAAAAAGTTGTTGCTATCAACCGAGTTGCTAAAGTAGTAAAAGGTGGTAGGAGATTTTCGTTTTCAGCGATAGTGGTAGTAGGAGATGGTGCCGGTGTAGTAGGTCATGGACTTGGTAAAGCCAATGAAGTTACAGATGCGATCACAAAAGGCATTGAGGATGCCAAAAAGAATCTTGTTAGGGTACCTGTCTTGAAAGGAACTATTCCTCATGAGCAGTTGGGCAAATTTGGTGGAGGTTTTGTCCTTATCAAACCAGCAGCTGCCGGTACAGGTGTAATCGCAGGAGGTGCTATGCGTGCTGTTTTAGAAAGTGCCGGCGTAACTGATGTATTGGCAAAATCAAAAGGTTCTTCTAACCCACACAATGTGGTAAAGGCAACTATTGATGCTTTAGTACAGTTGAGAGACGCTATCGCTGTTTCCCAGCAAAGAGGTGTTAAAATGTCAAAAGTTTTTAACGGTTAAGAAGATGGGGAAAATCAGAATTACTCAGATAAAAAGTACCATCAAAAGGCCTAAAGACCAAAAAGCTACAATCATAGCTCTTGGACTTGGGAAGATCAATAAGACAGTAGAGATTGAAAGCAATCCTGCAATTGATGGTATGGTCAGAAAAGTTAGTCACCTTGTAAAAGTGGAGGAAGCTTAATTATGAAATTACATACATTAAAACCTGCAGAGGGTTCGGTAAAATCTTGCAAGAGAATCGGGCGTGGAACAGGATCGGGAAGAGGCGGGACTTCTACCAGAGGTCATAAAGGAGCTAAATCCAGATCAGGATATAAATCAAAATTGGGATTTGAAGGTGGTCAAATGCCGCTTCAAAGAAGAGTCCCTAAGTTTGGTTTCAAGAGCCTTAACACAGTGACGCATAAGCCTATAAATTTGGATATTATTCAAGGTTTGGCTACAGAATTTAATTTAGACACAGTGACCTTTGATACTTTGGTAGAACATGGTCTTGTTTCTAAAAAAGATGTTGTAAAAGTGTTAGGAAGAGGAGAACTTACAGCCAAATTAAATGTAAGTGCACACTTATTTTCTGCTTCTGCTGTAGAAGCTATTGAAAAGGTAGGCGGAACAGTAAATAAGCTTTAAATAAATGAAAAAGTTTTTCTCAACAGTTAAGAATATCTTTTCTATTGAAGATTTGAGGATCCGAATTATAAATACAATAGGTTTCCTTGTTGTATTTAGACTAGGGTCCTTTATAGTCTTGCCAGGTGTAGATCCGTCTAAGCTTGGTGATGCTCCGGAAGGTATATTCGGTCTGATCGATACATTTCTTGGTGGTGCGTTTAGCAACGCTTCCATTTTTGGATTGGGGATTATGCCTTATATTTCCGCTTCAATTGTGCTTCAGTTATTGACTGTTGGAGTCCCGTATTTTCAAAAACTTCAAAAAGAAGGTGACTCCGGTAGGAAAAGAATTAGTCAATTTACAAGAGTTCTTACCATTTTGATTACAATTGCGCAAGGGGTGGGTTATATCACTGCCACAATTCTCCCTACAGGGGCGGTTATGGTTGGTACCACTCTTTTTATGTTTAGTTCTCTAGTCCTTCTTACAGCCGGTACGATGTTTTGTATGTGGCTTGGTGAGAAAATCACTGAGAAAGGAATCGGAAATGGTATTTCAATGCTCATCATGATTGGCATCATTTCAAGATTTCCCGGAGCTATAATCGCAGAGGTTGTGTCTAAGGGCACATCAGGAATGTTATTGTTGTTGATTGAAGCGGCAGTGTTGTTCTTTGTTGTGGTTGGAGTAGTTGCGATGACTGAAGCTACAAGAAGAATTCCTGTTCAATATGCCAAGCAAGTGGTCGGTGGAAAAGTTTACGGAGGTCAAAGGCAATATATTCCGATAAAGGTAAATGCCTCAGGTGTTATGCCAATTATATTTGCACAATCATTGATGTTTTTACCAGCTCTTATTGCTCAGATTTGGTCTTCGGAAAATGATATTGCCAATTATATAGGTAGCACATTTAGTGATTTCACTTCGTGGCAATACAACTTAGTGTTTGCTTCAATGATTATCCTTTTCACATTCTTTTACACAGCGATTACAGTTAATCCTGAACAAATTGCAGAAGATTTGAAAAGGAACGGAGGTTTTGTACCGGGAATTAAACCTGGGGCGCCAACATCTGACTTCATTGATAACATCATTTCAAGGATTACCTTACCTGGATCGATACTGCTTTCCTTGATCGCTATTCTTCCTGCCTTTGCGATTATTGCAGGCGTAGGTGGTGAGTTTGCTCAATTCTATGGAGGTACTTCTCTATTGATTATGGTTGGAGTAATCATGGATACTTTGAGACAAATCGAAAGTTATTTGTTGATGAGGCATTATGAAGGGATGATGAAAAGTGGTAACATGAAAAATAATCCTACTAATTACGCAGCTGCGGTATGATTCGTTACAAAACTTCGGATGAAGTTCGGATAATCAAACAAGGTGCTCAAATTTTAGGAAAGGCTCACGGTGAAGTGGCCAAATATATTAAAGAAGGGGTAAAGACCTCTTTTCTTGACAAAATAGCAGAGGAGTATATCCGTGATAACAGCGGTGTACCTTCTTTTAAAGGCTACAACGGTTTTCCATCAGCACTTTGTATTTCAGTAAATGAAGTTGTGGTACATGGTTTTCCAAGTGGTTATGTTTTGAAAGATGGCGATATAATCTCAGTAGATTGTGGAGTCTTTCACCAAGGTTTTCATAGCGATAGCGCTTATACTTACCCTGTCGGTGAAGTTTCTCCCCAAGTATTGTCATTGCTCAACGCAACAAAAGAATCTCTTTATCTAGGTATTGAGAAAGCTGTTTTTGGAAATAGGATTGGGGATATCGGATATACCATCCAAAAATATGTTGAGGCCCGAGGGTATACTGTGGTTAGGGAATTGGTCGGTCATGGTTTAGGTAGAAATCTACACGAGACCCCCGAGGTTCCTAATTACGGTAAGAAAGGAAGTGGGCCTTTATTAAAAAGCGGAATGGTCATTGCGATCGAGCCCATGATTAATCTCGGTACCAGGAATATTGTTCAAGAAAGAGATGGCTGGACAATCAGGACAGCGGATAGAAAGGTATCAGCCCATTATGAGCATACTGTAGCGATATTTGAGGATAGAACCGAAATTTTGACTACGCATCAATATATAGAGGAAAATTTCAAATTCTAAGTATGGCTAAACAGACATCTATAGAGCAAGATGGTACAATAGTAGAAGCATTGTCAAACGCAATGTTTAAAGTGGAACTTGAAAATGGGCATCAGTTGATTGCACATATATCAGGTAAAATGAGGATGAATTATATCAAGATCCTTCCGGGGGATAAAGTCAAATTAGAACTTTCTCCGTATGATCTTTCAAAAGGTAGAATCGTTTACAGATACAAATAAAATGTCATGAAAGTTAAGACATCAATCAAAAAAAGAAGTGTTGACTGTAAAGTAATCAGAAGAAACGGAAAACTTTACGTGATCAACAAGAAGAATCCTAAGTTTAAACAAAGACAAGGTTAAATTATGGCAAGAATTGCAGGTGTTGACATACCAGACAACAAGCGTGGTGAGATAGGCTTGACCTACATCTTCGGAATAGGTAGGAATTCAGCGAGATCAATCCTGGGAAAAGCAGGAATTTCTTTCGATAAGAAAGCAGGCGAGTGGGATGACGATGAGTCTACTGCTATTAGAACTATCATTGCTGATGAATTCAGAACCGAAGGAGCGCTGAAGTCTGAGATCCAATTGAACATTAAGAGATTGATGGACATTGGGTGTTATAGAGGTTTGAGACACAGAAAGGGTCTTCCTGTTCGTGGTCAAAAAACCAAGAATAACGCAAGAACAAGAAAAGGTAAGAGAAAGACTGTTGCTAACAAGAAAAAAGCGACCAAATAAATCTTGAATTAGATTATGGCTCAGAAAAGAAACGATAAAGCTAAAGGTAAGAAAAGAGTAGTTAAAGTAGAAGCTGTAGGGCAGGTGCACATCAAAGCTTCATTTAACAATATCATCATCTCTGTTACCAATAATTCTGGTCAAGTGATCTCTTGGGCTTCTGCCGGTAAAATGGGATTCAGAGGCTCGAAAAAGAACACTCCCTATGCTGCACAAATGGCCGCACAAAATTGCGGACAAGTAGCATATGACCTTGGATTGAGAAAAATTGAGGTTTTTGTAAAAGGACCTGGTGCAGGACGTGAGTCTGCAATCAGAACTTTGCAAAATGTAGGACTGGATGTGACTACCATAGTGGATGTGACCCCACTACCACACAATGGATGTCGTCCTCCAAAACGTAGAAGAGTATAATTTCTTAAAGAAGATATATAATGGCAAGATATACAGGTCCAAAGGCAAAGATCGCCAGAAGATTCGGTGAGCCTATCGAAGGATATAGCAAAGCTCTCCAAAAGAAAAATTACCCTCCCGGAATGCACGGCAGAGGTAGAAGAAAGAAACAGTCTGAATATGCCATACAGCTTGCTGAAAAGCAGAAGGCTAAATACATCTATGGTGTATTGGAAAGACAGTTTGCAAAAATGTTTGGTATTGCATCCAGAAAGCAGGGGATTACAGGCGAAAACCTTCTCCAGTTGTTGGAATCAAGATTGGACAACACGGTTTTTAGATTGGGTATTGCCCCTACAAGAAGGGGAGCGAGACAGCTTGTCTCTCACAAACACATTCTTGTAAATGGTGAACTAGTCAACATCCCATCATACACCTTGAAGCCAGGAGATGTAGTTTCTGTCAGAGAACGTTCCAAGTCTCTAGAAGCAATTTCCACAAGTCTTGCAGGTAGAAGTAATCGTTATTCCTGGTTAGAGTGGGATAACGCCTCATTGGCAGGTAAGTTCGTATCGATCCCAAGTAGAGATGATATTCCTGAGAATATCAAGGAACAATTGATCGTCGAACTTTACTCTAAATAATTACTTTCAGACTTAAACAGAACTATTGATATGTCCATATTAGCATTTCAAATGCCCGAGAAAGTGGTAATGGAAAAAGCCGATGATTTTCACGGTCTATTCACCTTCAAACCCCTTGAAAAGGGCTACGGGGTCACCATCGGTAATGCCTTGAGGAGAATACTTTTATCCTCATTGGAAGGTTATGCCATCACTTCTGTGAAGCTTCCTGGGGTAGTACATGAGTTTTCTACAATCGAGGGAGTTGTTGAAGATGTGACTGATATCATTCTGAACCTCAAACAAGTTAGATTTAAAAAAGTCCATGATTCAATTGATGGAAAGATAACAGTTGATGTTAAAAACCACCCTGTTTTCACTGCCGGAGATATCGCCAAGTTTACCACTTCCTTTGAAGTTTTGAATCCGGAATTGATTATCTGTCACCTTGACAACACGAAGAGTTTTGAAATTGAACTGACAGTAGAAAAAGGAAGGGGATATCTTCCTGCTGAAGAATCCAAACCAAAAGAGCAGATTTTCGGTGTAATTCCCATTGACGCCATTTTCACACCTATCAAGAATGTGAAATACAGCGTGGAAAATACGAGGGTTGAACAAAAGACTGACTTTGAAAAGTTGATCTTAGAAGTAACAACCGATGGATCTATCCATCCTGAAAAAGCGCTTCAAGAATCTGCCAAAATCCTTATCCAGCATTTTATGTTGTTCTCAGACCAGACTATGGTTTTGGATTCAACGGGTGTGTCGGAGCCTGAGCCGATTGACGAAGAATTCTTGCATATGAGGAAGCTTCTGAAGACCCCATTGAGTGATCTTGATCTTTCTGTGAGGGCTTTTAACTGCTTGAAAGCAGCTGATGTCAGAACCCTTGGAGACCTTGCCAAATTGGAAATTTCAGATATGATGAAATTCAGAAATTTTGGAAAAAAATCCCTTGCTGAATTGGAACAGTTGATCCAGGAAAAAAGCTTGACTTTTGGAATGGATTTGTCTAAGTATAAACTTGATGAAGAATAATTTAAAATGAGACACGGTAAGAAATTTAACCACCTTGGCAGGACAGCCAGTCATAGGAAAGCAATGCTTTCTAACATGGCAACTTCCCTGATTCTTCATAAGCGTATTTCTACGACGCTTGCCAAGGCAAAGGAGCTAAGAAAATATGTAGAGCCTCTGATTACCAGAGCAAAAGAAGATACAACCCACAACAGAAGGATAGTTTTCTCTTACCTTCAAAACAAAGAAGGTATCAAAGCTTTGTTTGGTGATGTGGTAGAAAAAGTCGGAGCTAGAACCGGTGGTTATACAAGAATCATCAAAACAAACTTCCGATTGGGTGATAATGCAGAAATGTGTATCATTGAATTGGTGGATTTCAATGAATTGATGTTGAAAGACGCTCAGCCAGCTAAAAAGACTACTAGAAGAAGCAGAAGAAGTACGCCAAAAGCTATTGATTCCGCAGATGCTCCTGTTGCAAAAGCTGATGACAATAAAGAAGAAAATACTGGTGAATAATTCATGTCAGGGAATTTTAAATATAAAGGGATTGGACTTCGGTTCAATCCCTTTTTTTATTTGCTGTTCAAATTACCAAGGCTAATACTCCAAAAATCCTTAACTTTGGCAAGTCCAAAAAATAACGATGAATAAACAAAAAGCAACCCTTCTTTTGGCCGACGGGACCATTTTCAATGGAACATTAATTGGAAGTAACGGTACCAATGGCGGTGAAATTTGTTTCAATACAGGCATGACCGGCTACCAGGAGATATATACTGATCCTTCCTATACGGGACAAATCGTGGTGACCACCACTTCTCATATTGGAAACTATGGTGTGATAGATTCCGAGGTAGAATCAGACTTTCCCTCAATAGCGGGAATCGTGGTAAACAGCTTCTCGGAGGTTTTCAGTAGACTTGATGCAAGCGGTTCTTTACAGGATTATCTGGTAAATTTTGGAATCACAGGAATCGCTGATATTGATACAAGGAAGCTTGTGAGACACCTTCGCTCAAAGGGCGCCATGAATGCCATCATCAGTTCTGAATTTGAAGATGATTTGGCAGGTCTAAAAGCGGAACTGAACAAGATCCCTGATATGAATGGATTGGAACTATCCTCTCAAGTATGTACTGATGTCCCTTATTTTTTTGGAAATGAATCAGCTCCCATAAAGGTAGCGTGCCTTGATTTTGGAATCAAAAGAAACATACTGAGAAACCTTGCCGACCGTGGTGTTTATTGTCAGGTTTTTCCTGCAAAAACCACCTTGGCTGAAATGGAATCTTGGAACCCGGACGGGTATTTTCTTTCCAATGGTCCCGGTGACCCTGCCGTTATGGAATATGCGGTAAAGACAACCAAAGATATTTTGGCGACAAATAAACCCCTGTTTGGGATTTGTCTCGGACACCAGATTCTGGCTGAAGCCTGCGGTATTTCAACCTACAAAATGCACCACGGACATAGGGGATTGAATCACCCGATCAAAAACCTACAAACCGGAAAAAGTGAAATCACTTCCCAAAACCATGGTTTTGTGGTCAATAGAGAAGATGTAGAAAAAAGTGATACGGTTGAAATGACGCATGTCCATTTGAATGACAATACCGTTGCCGGGATAAAATTGAAAAACCGGCCTGCATTTTCTGTACAATACCACCCTGAATCTTCTCCGGGACCGCATGATTCAAGGTACTTATTTGATGATTTTATCTCTTTAATCAATAAAAATTAACAACTCTTAAACCTTTAACATTATGACATTGATTCAATCGATTCATGCAAGACAAATTTTAGATTCCCGTGGTAACCCAACTGTAGAGGTAGATGTCTTTACCGAAACAGGAGCTTTTGGTAGGGCAGCAGTCCCGAGCGGTGCCTCTACAGGTATCAATGAGGCCGTAGAGCTTCGTGACGGAGATAAGAGCAAGTACTTAGGAAAAGGTGTCCTCAAGGCGGTCTCCAATGTAAATGATATAATTGCACCTGAGTTATTGGGTATGAGTATTTTTGAGCAAAATGTCATTGACCAAATCATGATCGACTTGGACGGAACTCCTACCAAGGGGAAGCTCGGAGCAAATGCGATTCTAGGTGTTTCACTTGCAGTGGCTAAAGCCGCAGCAATGGAAGCAGGTCAGCCACTTTACAGATACGTCGGTGGTGTCAATGCCAACACGCTTCCTGTTCCTATGCTGAACATTATCAATGGTGGTTCCCATTCTGATGCTCCTATTGCTTTCCAAGAATTCATGGTAAGGCCTGTGGGCGCGTCTAGTTTTTCAGAAGCCATCAGGATGGGCGCTGAGATTTTTCACCATTTGAAAAAAATCCTTCATGACAAAGGGCTCAGTACTGCTGTAGGAGATGAGGGTGGTTTCGCACCGAATTTCTCCGGAGGGACTGAGGAGGCTTTGGCTTGTATACTGGATGCTATCAAAAATGCAGGCTACAAAGCAGGTGATGATGTAACCATCGCATTGGATTGTGCTGCGACGGAATTTTATAAAGACGGCAAATACGATTACACCAAATTTGAGGGGCCAAACGGAAAAATAAGGACCAGAGAAGAACAAGTTGAATATTTGGCTGAATTGACACAAAAATATCCTATTGATTCTATTGAAGATGGTTTCTCTGAGGATGATTGGGCAGGTTGGGCCATGCTTACTGCCAAAATCGGAGACAAAGTACAGTTGGTCGGTGATGATGTTTTCGTGACCAATGTTAAATTCCTTGAAAGAGGAATTAAGGAAAAATCAGCCAATTCCATTTTGGTAAAAGTAAATCAGATCGGAACATTGACAGAGACTTTGAAGGCTGTTGCGATGGCTCATAAAGCAGGATTTACAGCTGTAATGTCACATAGATCTGGAGAAACAGAAGATTCTACCATTGCTGATTTGGCAGTTGCCACCAACTGTGGACAAATCAAGACCGGTTCTGCTTCACGTTCCGACAGGATGGCCAAATACAACCAACTGCTAAGAATTGAAGAGCAATTGGGAGAAGCAGCTATTTTTCCCGGGAAAAAGTAATTCAATAAGTTAAATCAACCTAAACGAAAAAGAGCAGTCAATATGGCTGCTCTTCTATTTCATACACAATCAGAGCTAATAAATACATTACCCAACCAAATTCCCCTCCTCATCCCAAACAGCTACAGTCGCTCTTTCTTCAGGCTTTAAATAGAGAGCCATGTATTTTTCTTCGTAAGCAAATCCATGTTTTTGCAATACTTCAGTTGGTACTCCATCCCAAACATTTGGCCTGTTTCCTACATATCCCAAATATTTGAATCCGATTTCTGATGTGAAATATCCGGTTGAGGTCAGGTTTCTCAGCATATTGAAGAACTTCACGCCTCCTTCCATTTCTGGTTTTGCCTTTTCCGGCCATGCAATGAGATCAATGATTTCCATTCTTTCTGTTTCAGAAAGTTCAAGAAATGTTTTACCATAATTGTCATCGCTATAATGGTCGAGCCACATCAGTCCTCCCCGCATCGGAGTTTGATAGGCAATATAGTCTTTCATCATAAATTCAATAAAATCCGGAACTCCTGCATCAGTGGCACTTCCTGAATCTTCACCAGCGGGCATGATGATATTGACCAAGACATCCAATTTCTTTCTTTCTTCCTCTGTAAAGAAGGTTTCAGAAAGGAGTTTTTGGTCCCTGATATTTTCCGCTTCAGTCCTTCCACCCATCGTACCTCCGGAAATCTGGGGACTCAGATCCGCAGCTTTATCTTCCGGTTTGCAATTGGTCAAAAGAAATCCGGATGCCAACGATCCGGCAAAAAGGAGTTTGAGGTTGTCTCTTCTGTTCATAGCTCCTGTATTATATGTTTTTCTTTTTCAATTCACTGATAATAAAATCCGACGTTCTCCATGACAGGGCCAAAATGGTCCAAGTCGGGTTCTTGTCAGCCTGGGATACAAAAGGCCCTGCATCGACCACAAATAGATTTTTGCAATCGTGGGCTTGGCTATTGCTGTTCAGAACTGAAGTCGCTGGATTATTTCCCATTCTGGTGGTTCCTACTTCGTGGATGATCCTTCCAGGCCCAGCCAAACCGTAATTGGAATCGGCTCCGGGCTTTTCGCCCAACAATACAGCACCTGAATTGGTCAGAATTTCCTCAAAAGTATCCTGCATGTGTTTTGCCTGCTTGATTTCTTGGTCAGACCATTTGTAATGGAACCTAAGTACGGGGATCCCAAACTTGTCCACCACATTTGGGTCGATTTCGCAATAATTGGTTTCTCTTGGAATGCTTTCGCCCCTTCCTGACATGCCGACCATAGACCCATAAGACTTTCGGATATCCTTCTTCAGCCCTTCGCCATATCCTCCGTTTGTACTTGGATTACCAAATTCATCCTTTACATATTTCCTCATGGTATCCATTGAAAACCCAATCCCATAAGATGGCATGGACATTCCACCCCAATATTCGATATGGTAGCCTCGTGCAAAATCAAGTTTCTTGTTGTCCAGCCACCATGGTGTATAGACGTGCATGCCTCCGACGCCGTCTTCATTGTATCTTTCTCTATCGATCAGATCCGGTAGAATTCCCATTCTATCAGCCCCTGTGGAATCGTGTAGGTATTTTCCCACAACGCCGCTGCTGTTGCCAATGCCGTTTGGATGCGATTTGGATTTGGAGTTGAGCATGATCCTAGATGACTCACAGGCAGATGCGCCAAGGACTACAACTCTGGATTTGAGTTTATATTCCTTCATGTCCACTTTACTTATGTACGATACCCCGGTAGCCTTACCTGTTTCATCAGTGGTGACAGCCCTTACCATGGCATTGGTGTATAATTCCACTTTGCCTTTCTTCATGGCAGGCTTGATCAAAACTGTTCCCGCAGAAAAATCAGCATAAACCTGACAGGCCCTGCTGCATTGGTTACAGAAAAAACAAACGCCCCTTTCACTGTTGATAGGCCGGGTAAGCATCGAAAGTCTTCCGGGGATTACCGGCATATTGGCTTTTTTTGCCCCTTTCATGATAAACATTTCGTGCAGCCTCGGTTTTGGAGGGGGAAGGAAAAATCCATCCGGTTCGTTGTAGATGCCTTCTTTGGACCCAAAGACACCGATCAGTTTATCTACTTTATCATAATAAGGCTTTACGTCATCATAGCCGATTGGCCAGTCGTCACCCATGCCATCAATACTGCTTCTTTTGAAATCATTTGGCCCAAAACGAAGGGAAATTCTTCCCCAGTGGTTGGTTCTGCCGCCTACCATTCTCGACCTGAACCAGTCAAACTGCGTTCCCTCTACATTGGTATAAGGTTCTCCTTCGATGTCCCATCCGCCAATCGCTTGGTCAAAATCACCAAATGGGCGAATCCTCGTTCCGCTGCCTCTCCTTGGCGATTCCCAAGGTGGCCTCAATTGCGTCCTATCTTCCTCCTTGGCTGGATCAAAATCGCCCCCTGCTTCCAAAACAGCCACAGATAGCCCTGCCTCAGAAAGAATTTTGGAAGCCATCCCGCCACCGGCGCCTGAACCTACTATAATCACATCGTAGGACTCTCCGGATGATTTGATTTCAAAACTCATGTTTTATAAAATTTTTACGTTTGTCTTACAAGTTAAATAAAAAAATATAAAATTTACAAACCGGTAGATTGGAAAATTTCAGAAACTCTTGGTTTGTAAAATAGGTTCTATCCAGAATTTTGTGAAAGAGGTAATTTTAAGATCAATAATAAAATTTTTAAAATAACCTGATTCGAAATATGGAAGTAATTATAAATGTCCCGGTTTTGAAGAATTTCCTTAAAATGTTGATTTCTACATTTCTAACAATTGTAGTAAATCAGCAATTAACAACCACAAAGAAACAAAAGCCCACTTTTTGTTTTCTTTTGTTTCTTTGTGGTTCATTCTTTTTATAGGCTGCTTTACATCTGATTTTGACCCTTCAACTGTCCGTTTTTGAAATCTAAGAACTTTTATTCTTTCAAGGCCACAAAGTTTTAACAACCATCGTATTATAAACCATAAAATATAAATTTGGAGTATCTAAAGGAGCATTTGCCTTTAATTTGGGATTACCCTTTTTCTACAAACTTTAGGTAAGCAATGAGTAGGGAGATATTCTCAAATTTTACCTTTTCATTTGTGAGCTTTAAATTGAAAATCGGGATTTCGTTCTCTAAATGGATGGAAACTGAATAGCCATTGAGTTGAATCCTATTTTTTCTCAATGCAGACTGAACCCATTTTACCGCTTCTTCCGGTCCTTCGATGGGAGGAAAAACAAACCTGGAAGTTTCTTCAACTTTGCCGCTGATCTTTTCAAATCTCAGATTTGTAGTTGGAAGCAAGAGGTTGATCTGACCATTAAGAATCAAGTCTTCGGGGCTTCCGCAGACCAGAGGCATGCCGCACTGCATCAGCCAAAATTCATCTGCAGTGTCTATGGCAATGTCCAGATCATGGGTGACTACCAATATGGCTTTGTTTTCTTTGATTGCGATGTCACGGAGCAAATGCATGATTTCATACCTGTTGATCAGGTCTAAATGGGCAGTCGGTTCATCCAAGATCAGGATTTCTCCATCCTGCGCCAAAGCCCTTGCGATCATTACCTTCTGCAATTGCCCATCACTGAGTTCACTCAAAGGCCTTTCCTGAATGTAATTGATATGTGTAGCATTGATTGCATATGCTACTTTTTCCTGATCAGACTTAGATAAACTTCCCAGCCAACCGGTATGGGGTATTCTGCCCAAAGCCACGATTTGTCCCACTGTGAGATTGGCACTGCTGATTTTTTCGGTGAGGACTACAGCAATTCTCTTTGACAATTCCTTTTTTGAAAGTGAGATGGAGGGTTTTTTATCCAGATAAACCTGATTTTTCAATGCAGGAATTTGGCCCATGATCGTCTTGATCAATGTGGACTTGCCCACCCCATTTGGCCCGAGCAGGCAGGTGAGTTTTCCCTTTTCCAAAGAAAAAGAGATATTTTCTGCAATGACATTGGTTTTTACTCCTTTGCTATATCCCAAAGAAAGTTCTGTGGCTGAAAGAATGGTTTGGAGACTAAGCATTTATACAAAAAGTGGCATATCAATATGTGAAATTTCATATTGCAAAAATCCCCTGAGGCTTAAATCTTCGTCCAATTTATCCCAGTGAATTCCATATCTACTGATTTGGTGTTTTTCCAAATCTTCTAAAGTTGCAGATTTTAACCTTTTGAAATCAGAAATTTTACACTTGATTATTTTTGTGTTATTCAATACGATAAGCCTCAAATCCATTTCAGGACGAAAATGAATCCCGACTATTTGGAGAGTGTTGTTTTTGATCAATAAATCGATTGGATCAGGATTTTGCATAAATTCTTCGGATGAAAAGTCTCCCGGTTTTCCAAGGTCTTTTTCTCCTGATTCTAACGATTTTATGTAATTAACCGATTCTTTATTCATTGAAAGGTTCATGCCATCTCTGTTTAATGTTATCAAAGTTAATTCAATAATTAAAAGGATATTTCTAAGATCTTTACTTTTAAATCCAGAATTATACTTGATAAGGATTTCAGGTTCCAAATGGATTTTAGCTTCAGCATCTTCTTTTATTACATGAATATGGATTGGAAGATGGTCATTGCTATAAATGTAGAATCTGTATCCCTTTTCTTCAAGCACTTTAACCATCTATAAATTTAATTTATTTGTAACCTATTTAGCTTTGTTTCAATTCTTTTTATGACCATCCTCCATTTGCCTTAAAATTTCATATCCCAAATCTCCAGTCTCAAATCTCTTTAAAATTCTTTGCTGAAATTCCTTCTCAAAATCAACCATATCACCATCGGAGCACCTACCAATGAAGTGACGGCATTGATCGGTAAAGTCTGTGCACTTCCCGGTAATTGGCTTACTGTGTCGCATGCCAAAAGTACGATAGCACCGATCAAAGCAGAAGCCGGAAAGAGGATTCTATGGTCACCAGTTTTGATCACCAACCTTGCCATGTGGGGAACAGCGATTCCGATAAAAGCAATCGGCCCACAAAACGCTGTCACTGAACCTGCCAAAATCCCGGTACTGAGGATCATTGCCCATCGAAGTCTGTTGATGTTGATGCCCATGCTTTCTGCATAAGATTCCCCAAGCAGCATGGCGTTGAAGGATTTGAGGTTGATGATCAATGGAACCAATCCAAGAATAACCGCAACTAGAAACGCAATCAACTGATCAGGCTGGGTACTTCCAAGACTTCCCATAGACCAGATGGTGAACATCTTCAATTGCTCCGCACCGGAAAAGTAGGATAAAACTGAAATCAAAGCAGAAACTGCCGAGCCAAACATTAACCCAACAATCAGAAGTGTCATGCTGTCTTTGACTTTCCAGGCAGTAAGGCTCATCAGCAACAGCACTAAAATAGAACCTGAAGTGGCAGAGAAAACGATGGCCCATATCCCAAATCCACCTGAATACAAAGACCATCCAAAAGCCGAACCTGCCATAACCAATATGGCCACTCCCAAACCCGCACCTGAACTGATGCCTAATACATATGGTCCTGCCAATGGATTTCTGAAAAAAGTCTGCATCTGTAATCCGCTTAAGGAAAGGCCGATTCCTGCCAAAATTGCTGTTAAGGCCTTGGGTACCCTATAGCCGATCACGATTGTCTCCCAAGAGTTTTTTGAAAAATTCTGACCCAAAAACCTTCCCATCACTTCTTGGAACGGGATCAATACAGATCCGCTTGCCAAATTGACCACAAAAAGCAACAGACATGCCAAAATACCAATCAGGAAGAGAGGGAATATAGGTTTATTTTTCATCCAGTTTGGTGTAAAAATAAAGGGAATAACCTTGCAAAAGGTCCGGATGGAGTATTTTGATCAAATCCTGAAGAATCAGATCAGGTCTCAAATATCCCAGCTCAAAATATTCCAAACCTCCGGTTGGGCCTTTTTTGAGCGTGTAGGTATAAACATTTCCTTTTTTGAAGGCATTGAAATGGGCGTATCTCGGATCAGCGTTTTTCATTTCTGATAAGGTTTTGAAATCGGAAGCACCGAGCCAAAACTCAGCTTCCTGAGCCACTTCCAATACATATTCATAACTCAACTGTGCACTTCCTGTTCCCTTTTGTTGATTAAAAAGGTATTCACCGCCAGCCACTTCGAGCAACTTTGCTCCCCAAGAGTCCGCCCCCGGGACATACCAAATGTCTTTGTACATTACTCCTGCCAAAACTTTTGGTCTGACTACTAGAACCTCTTTGACCAAATCAGCAGCTTGGTTGTAATCTGATTCGATTTGTGAAAATGCACTACTTGCTTCATCTGATTTTCCCAATAATGTCCCTGTAAATTTGATCCATTCAGCCCTTCCCAAGGGATGCTGCTCGACATATTCTCCGTTGATAATGGCAGGAATACCAGCTGCTTTGAGGATTTCCAAGTTTTTCAGGTCTTCTCCCAAAGTGGAAACCATCACCCAATCAGGATCAAGTTCGATGATTTTTTCAATATTCGCCTGCGCACCGGAACCCAAGTCGGTGACTTTGCCGGTATCAATCAATTTTCTTGTTTTGGGGGATGAAATCAAATCCAGGTCAGGAAATCCGGTCAATAAATCCGAAACATCCAAATAATCAAGGTGGGGAATATGGGTGGTGGAAGTCACCACGATTTTGGAAACCGGCAATGAAATCACTGCTTCATAGTCTTGTTCATCTATCTCTAGGTCTTTTTCTTCCTTCACCAAATATCGGAAGGGAATATGTTCGCCGGCAAAAGCCTGCTTCACTTCAATGACTTTGAACCCATTACCCTGAAAAATTGCAAATCCTTTGGCGTAGGAATTTGGGATTTCGACCAATGCCAATTCTTTGGATCCTTTTGGAGATTGGCAGGAAAGCAGAGTTAGAAGGATGCAAAACTGAAAGTATGGGATAGTGAAAAATGAAGATTTCAAGGGTATTTTCATTGCTAGTGCCTCAGGGTATTTTCTCCAAATATAACACCCGCAGCCAAAGACTATTTTCGATTATGCCATTTGTACAAAAAATAATCCTTCAGATAGCTTAGCAAAAAGTTTCTTTGGCTATGTTTGTAGCAGAATTATGGTTCCCGAACCTGCATCAGGCTCTCGGGATGAAAAGGGAATTCGGTGAAATACCGGAGCTGTCCCCGCAACTGTAACCCTATTCGGTAGCTTACATCACACTACCAAAAAGTGATTTACCCACCTCTATTGCCATTGTCCCGGTATCGGGACGAGAAGGCAGGTAAATCCAAGGAAGCCAGGAGACCTGCCATTTTTCATCATATTCAAAGCTTTCGGGTTGAAAGGCTGAGGTTAAAAGCAGTTTGGGTCTTACCGCAAAAACAAAATGTATGACAGGAATAATCCTCGGATAAATACCTGGTTTTAGGACATGGATGCATGGGCATTCATAATTCTTCATTCGTAATTGTTTTTGTTTCGGCCTTTTGGTTTTCTTCTCATTAATTTTCCACGAAATGGCTTTGGCTTAAATAGGTGTTTCACTTCATTTAATTCTGAAGACATTGGTTTTATTGGTTATTTGTTTTTTTCAAGCTTTAATTGATCAGGGTTTAAATCCTGTGCAGGAAAGGAATTTTGGTTTTGTAACTGAATTTGCCGATCCGGACACTATTGCGTTGCCTTCGGTGGAAGTTTTCTCTCCGGCGCTCGACAAATACACTTTTGGTAACACCATTAAAACCATCTCTGAAACTGACCTTAGGAATTTTCAAGGCTTGCCTTTTTCAGATTATCTCCAACAGCGTACGGGATTATTTTTGCGGCAGTATGGCGCCGGAATGCTTTCTTCTCTAACCATGCGCGGTACTTCCGCCGGGCACAATACTGTATTTTGGAATGGCCTTCCCATCAACAGCCCTTCTCTGGGTCAGACTGATTTTTCGATTTTGCCGGTAGGAGGATTTGATCAGGCTTCCATTCATTTTGGAAGCGGTGGAGCACTTTATGGGACGGATGCCATTGGCGGGACAGTCCATTTGACCAACAGGCTAAAATTTGATCAAGACCACCAAGTCCGAATCGCTTCTGTTTTTGGCAGTTTTGGAAATTGGAACCAGCAAGCTGAGCATGCTTTTTCAGATAAAAAATTCTCAACGAGAAGCAGGATTTACCGAAATTTCTCAGAAAATGATTTTCCTTTTCGAAACCTTGCAAAATTCGGAACACCCATAGAAAAGCAGGAACATGCCAAGGTAGTTCAAGTTGGGGCGATGCAAGACTTTGCCTGGAAAATCGATCCCAAAAACCTGATCAGCACTTCGGTTTGGTGGAATGATACCAAACGGGAAATCCAACCTTTGATGGGTTCCAATACCGGGGATATACAGACTGACAAAAATCTCAGGTGGGTTCTGGATTATTTCCATTTCGCAGAAAACAAAGTATGGAATGTGAAAGGCGGGTTGGTCAGGGACGACCAACTTTTCAATGCGTCATTCAATCAGACGATTCAATACTTTTTGGCTACGGATTTGGACTGGGAAATCAACCCAAAATGGAATTCAAAATCAGGTATCAGATATACCCACATTCAAGGCAACTTGAGTTCCTATCAAGCCACAGAGTCAAGAATGGAATTGTACCAATCTACCAATTTCCAACCCAATGAAAAATTGGCTTTTTCATTCAATATAAGGCAATTGGTTTATGATGGGAACTTTGCTCCATTTACACCAAGTCTTGGCGGGGAATGGAAAGTAATGAAGAATGAATCCCATCAAATCCTCCTCAATTTCAATTTGGCCAGAAGCTTCAAAGTTCCAACATTGAATGACAGATTTTGGGTACCCGGGGGCAACCCTGATCTGCAATCGGAAAAAAGCCTGGGTGGTGAATTGGGACTTAACCACATTTATAAGAAGGAGAATTTTACCCTTGATCAAAGTCTGACAGTTTATAAGATGAAGGTTGACAATTGGATCATTTGGCTGCCAAAGGGAAATATCTGGATTCCCGAAAATATCAGGGAAGTCCATAACTCTGGTTTGGAATACGCTTTGGAGACAAATAAAAAAGTTGGAGATTGGAATATTAATTTTTCTACAAATTACGCTTGGACCCGAGCAATCAATCAAACTGACATTTCTGAAAATGACCGAAGCAAAGGAAATCAATTGCCATATACTCCTGAGCACAAATTCCAGTCAATTATTAATATTGGGAAAGGTACATTCAGTACTTTTTTGAATTACCAAAAGGTAGGCGAACGGTTTTCGGGAACAGACGGATCGGGTAGGTTAGAATCCTATCAACTTTGGGACATGGGAGGAAACTGGAATTGGTCAATTAGGAAGATAGAAGGAAACGTTGGGTTGCAAATCAATAACATTTTCAATAAAGAATATCAGGTCATGCCGCTTCGGGCTATGCCCGGAAGAAATTATCAATTCAATATAAATATCAAAATATGAAAAATTTACGCTTGCATTTGCCATTGCTTTGGCTCGCTCTTATCGTTGCTGCCTGTAATACCACTGATCAGATTGAAACTCCTCCTCTTGGGGAATTTGAAAAAGGCGTTTTGATCATGAATGAAGGCGCTTTTGGTGTCAATGACGGCGAGATCTTTCACTATGATCCATCCTCAGGTGTAGTAAAAGGGGATATTTTTCGGGGAAAAAACCTCAGGCCTTTTGGTGGTTTGATCGAGGATATGGTGGAAGCTGAGGGCAGAATTTACCTTGTGGCCAATACTGGAAAAGTAGAAATTGTGGCCCAAAAGGATTTTGGGATTTTGGGAGGGGTAAGCTTGGGTTTGAATATCAGCAGATCTTTGGTGGCCGTGAACCAAAAGCTATTCATCAGCGATTGGGGGCCATATGATGCCAGTTTCAACAATCCTGATTCTTATATCGCTGTAGTCAATGACCTTAATGGAGGGCCAATAGCAAAGAAGATTCCTGTTTCGAGCCGTCCCGAAGGGATGATTGTTGCAGGTAATTTCATTTTTGTAGCCTGTACTTCTGCCAAAAAATTGGAGGTAATTTCTATTGCTTCCGAATCTGTGGCTGCCAGCGTACTGGTGGAAGGAAGTCCTTCTCGATTTTTGGATATCGAAGGGAGGTTGTTTCTCTATGCCACTGACGATAACAATGCCATTTTCCATGAAATCAACCCCGGGAATTACACCATTGTGAGAACAATTAAAATTCCATTAGCCAATCCAACTTCAATGGTCACATTGGGAGAAGGAAGTGAAGCATATATCGTCACCTCCACAGGTTGGCCGGATTACACTGATGCCGTGGCCAAAGTGTCGGTCAACAATGCCCAAGTGATAAATAATGCTTACTACACCGGGTCGGGACTGTATGGTATTGGATTCAAAGTGGAAGGAAAGGAGATATATGTAGCAGAAAACAATGGCTTCCAAGGAAA
Source organism: Cytophagales bacterium (assembly GCA_038224435.1). GTDB lineage: Bacteria > Bacteroidota > Bacteroidia > Cytophagales > Cyclobacteriaceae > Cognataquiflexum. The sequence continues at coordinate 30,705 of JBBRFK010000008.1, forward strand.
TGGGTCGGTGTCCATCCTCAATGCCTCCGGTCAAAAAGTCAAGTCCTTGACCGTGGGAAAAGGTCCGTCAGGATTTATTTTTAAATAAGGATTGTAAAATGTGTTTGGGGTTTCAAAAAGACCTCAAACACTCATTGGGGTGAAAAGGCCATAAAAAGTCAAACCCTAATTTTGAGTCTTCAAAACGGTTTTTTGAGAATTGAAAAATTCTCTCCCAATTCTCTTGACGTGGCCTAGCAAAGACTCGTTTTCAATTTTATGAAAGATCGATAGATCGATTTTGTAAGGAAGCAAAAGGTCATCAAGTTCATTTTCAATTTCCAACAATTCGGTCAAAGTCAATTTCTCGCCAATAAGTGTCAAATCGATGTCTGAACCTGGTCTGAAATTGCCTTTTGCGCGGCTACCATAAAGAATGCATTTTTCAATATTCAGGTGGTTTTCGAATATTGCATTAATGGAGTGAATGGTATTTTCTTTGAGGCCGAATTTTTCCATGGATTTATTTGGCCTTGAGGCTTTTCATTTTATTCTCAAAATCAATGAATAAATCAAAGTACCAATCTTTGATTTTTCTTCCTATTTCAGAAGCAGTTTCCTGATTGTAGGTATGGGAAGTTTGGTTTCGGCTTTTTAGCATTTCCATCCATCCATCTCCATCAATGATAATACCAACTTGGTACGCCTCCCTACTCGCATCACGAGATCCGATAATATTGCTGTTTCCTTGAAAATGAAAGTAATCTGTCATTACATTCCAAGCCAATTCATGGGTAAATTCAAATGATTGAATCAGTCCCTGTTCCTCCAAGTTAGATAAATCCCTTTCTTTTGAAAGGCCAACTGCACTTTCCAACTGCTTCAAGGCTTTGGAGTAATTTTCAAACCTTTGTTCCCACCGGATATCCTGAGTCATCTGAATGTCTTTTAGCCAATTTAATCATAAAATGGAAAAACATCTTCCTTTATTTAAAAGATAAGGATTTGAAAAATCAGATACTTTGATTTAGAATTTTACCTTACCCCTGCCAATAAATACAAAACAGCCATCCTGATCGCCACGCCGTTTTCGACTTGCTGGAGGATGATGGAATGTTCGCCGTCTGCTGCATCGGAATTCAGTTCCACTCCCCTGTTGATAGGTCCGGGGTGCATTATGACGATTTTTTTGTCAAGGCGGTCAAGCATTTTTTTGTTGATGCCAAAATAAAGGGAATATTCTCTCAGTGATGGGAAGTATTTGATCTGCTGTCTTTCGAGCTGGATACGGAGCACATTGGCCACATCGCACCATTCGAGGGCTTTTTGGACGTCATATTCCACTTTGACACCAAGACTGTCGATGTGTTTGGGCAGCAGGGTGATCGGTCCGCAGACCATGACTTCGGCTCCGAGTTTTTGAAGGCAGAATATATTGGAAAGCGCAACCCTAGAGTGAAGGATATCTCCGATGATGGCCACTTTTTTTCCGGCAACGTCTCCGAGTTTTTCCCTGATCGAAAAGGCGTCCAAAAGCGCCTGTGTTGGATGCTCGTGTGTTCCATCTCCGGCATTGACCACATTGGCCCTGATGTTTTTGGACAGAAAGTGAGGTGCGCCCGGACTAGAATGTCGCATGACGACCATGTCCACTTTCATGGAAAGGATATTATTGACGGTATCGATGAGAGTTTCTCCTTTTTTGACAGAGCTGTTGGAGGAAGAAAAATTGATCACATCGGCAGAAAGCCTTTTTTCAGCTAACTCGAAGGACAGCCTTGTTCGGGTAGAATTTTCAAAAAATATGTTGGCAATGGTAATGTCTCTCAGCGAAGGTACTTTTTTGATGGGGCGGTTGAGTACATCTTTGAAGTTGTCCGCAGTCTCAAAGATAAGTTGGATATCATCTGAGGTGATGTCTTTGATGCCTAGGAGGTGTCTGGTGCTGAGTTGTGACATGTTTGAGTTTATGCTTTTTCTGTTATCCAAATGGCATCTTTTTCAAAGCCGTTTTCTGCCCATTCTACAGAGACATATTGGCTTTCGAGTGTATTGACTTTCACACCGCAATAATCCGGCATGATGGGATAGTCTCTGGTATATTTCCGGTCAATCAAGATCATCAACTCTACTTTTTGTGGTCTGCCAAAAGCGATCATGGCATCCAAAGCCGCCCTGACAGATCGGCCTTTGTAAAGCACATCGTCGATGAGGACTACTTTTTTTCCTTCTATCAGAAAGTCAATTTTGGTTTCGTTGGCTTTGAGCGGCAAATCGCGCCTCCTGAAATCATCCCTGTGGAATGTCGCATCAAGATAACCGAAAGGTACTTTTGCTCCTGCGATTTCTTCCAATAACCTGACAATCTTATCCAAAACAATCGGTCCACGCGGCTGCAAGCCTAAAAGTACGGTATTGTCAAAAGTATCGTGGTTTTCTATCAATTGATGGCAGAACCGTTTGAGAATGATGGCGATCTGCTGTTGGTCCAGAACAAGTCTTTTTTGCATGGCTTTGCTTTGGGAGCAAATATAAAAAGTTTCAAGGTGTTTGGGTTGAAAAATTTGAAAATTGAGGTTGAAGGTCGGTCGACAAGGAGATTGTT